>NZ_SMKH01000459.1 GCF_004348515.1 Actinomadura sp. KC345
GCTGTGGTTCGGCGCGGGGCCGCACTTCTGCATCGGATACCCCCTGGCGATGGCGCAGATCCGCATGGTCGCCCGCACCCTCCTGGACGCGGGCCCGCTCAGGATCACGCGGCGGTCGGCGGCGCGCGGCGTGCTCATCCCGACCTACCGGCACCTGGCCGTCCGCGTTGAACGGGGCACGCCGTGACCCTGGTCCGGCGGCTGCTCGACCAGGCCGCCCGGACGCCCGCCGACGTCGCGCTCGTCGCCGGGGACGGCACGGAACTCGCCTACGGCGAGCTGCGGCGGCAGGTGCTGGCCGTCCGGCACGGGCTGCTCGCCGGCGGGCTCTCGGCCGGCGACGGGGTGCTGTTCTCCGTCCGGCCGTCGCCCGAGTCGCTCGTCCTCGCGCTCGGTGTGGTCGCGGCCGGGGGAGTGGTCGTGTTCGCCGACCCGGGAGCCGGGCCGGAGATGTTCACGGCGCGGCTGCGGCTGGCGCGCCCGCGCTGGTCGGCGGCCGAGTCGGTCCTGTACGCGGGGAGCCGCCTGCGTCCCGTCCGGGCGTACGCGCGGCGCCGCGGGCTGCTGCTGCCGGACCTCGCCGGCCTGCGGATCCCGGGTGAGGGCCCGATGCGGCACATCCGCGTCGGCCGCCGGCTCCCGGGTGTGCCCCGCGGGGCCCTGGCCTTCACGCGGCTGATCCGGGGAGCCGCGCCGGAACCCGGCACCGCCGGCGACCCGGACGCGCCCGCCGCCGTGATCTTCACCTCGGGGACGACGGCCGACCCGCGCGCCGTCGTGCACACCCAGGCGTCCCTCGCCGCGGCCCTCGACCTCTTCCGGGCCCGGCTGCCGCTGGGGCCCGGCGACGTCGTCCACACCGACCAGCTCATGCTCGGGCTCCCGGCGCTGATCGCCGGTGCGCGCTGGTCGATGCCGCCGCTGTTCTGCGCTCCCTCCGACTTCGCCCGGCTGATGCGGGAGCGGGAGGCCACGCACACGTTCTGCGTTCCCGTCCACCTGGGCGAGGTCCTCGACGCGGCTCCCGAGCCGCCGCCGTCCCTGCGGTACGTGCTGCTGGGCGCCGCGCCCGCGCCCGCGGCGATCCTGCGGCGGGCGGTCGCGGCGGCGCCGTCCGCCGAGGTCCTGTCGGTCTACGCGATGACCGAGATCCTGCCGGTGGCGATCGCGTCGGCGGAGGAGAAGCTCGCGCACACCGGATCCGGTGACCTCCTCGGAGCGCCGCTGCCCGGAGTCGGCGCGCGGCTCGCGGACGACGGCGAACTGCTGCTGTCCGGCCCCAACCTGTGCCGCGGCTACCTCGGCGCGGAACCCCGCGCCGAACTCCCGACCGGCGACCTCGCGCGCCTCGACGGCGGCAGGCTCGTCCTCACCGGGCGCAAGAAGGACATGCTGATCCGCGGGAAGTTCAACCTCTACCCGGGCCTGTACGAGCCGTCGATCGCCGCGCTCCCCGGCGTGGCCGAGGCCGCCATCGTGGGCGTGCCCGATCCCGAGACCGGTGACGAGGAGGTCGTGCTGGCCGTGGTCGGCCCTGCTGATCTGCCCGCGCGGCTGCGGCGGAGCCTCCCGGACGTCATCGACCATGACGCCCTGCCCGACCGCATCGTCGTCGTGGACGCGCTGCCCCGCTCCGGCAGGACGCGCAAGCTCGACCGCGAACGCCTCCGCGAGCTGGTGACCCCATGAGGGTCGCGGTGACGGGCGCCTCCGGGTTCGTCGGCGGCGCCGTGTGCCGGGCGCTCACCTCCGAGGGCGTCACGACGTTCGCCTACGGCCGCCGTCCCGCCGTGGGCGCGTCCCATCTGGGCGGCGCGGTCTACCGGTCCTGGGACCTCACGCACGGGCCGCTCGCGGACGCGCCCGGCGTCGACGCGGTGGTCCACTGCGCGGGCAGCGCCACCGACTGGGGACCGGCCGCCGGGCTGTTCGCCGCCAACCTCACCGGCACCCGCACCGCCCTCGCGACCTTCCCTGGCGCCCGGTTCGTGCACGTCAGCACCGCCAGCGTGTACGACCCCTTCCGCCCAAGCGTCATGGCCACCGAGGACGAGGCGCCGGTCGGGCGCTACATGAACGCCTACGGAGCCTCGAAGGCCGCCGCCGAACGCGCGGTGCCGCCGGCCCGCCGCGACGCGATCATCCTGCGCCCCCACGCGGTCTACGGTCCCGGTGACACGACGCTGCTGCCGCGCGTCCTGTCCGCCGTGCGCGGCCCGGTCCTGCCCGCCGTCGGGACGGGACGCCAGCGCATCAGCCTGACCTCGATCGGCAACCTCGTCCAGGCGTGCCTCCTGGCCGCGACCGGCCCGGTGACCTCGGGCGTCTTCAACATCGCGGACGCCGCACCGGTGACGATCGACGACGCGTTCCGCGAGATCCTCCGCGAGCGCGGCGTACGCGCGAGACCCGTCTACGTCCCGGCGTCCCTCGCCCGCCCGCTGGCCGCCGCCGCCGAGGGCGCCTTCCTTCTGGCCGGCCGCCCCGAACCGCCGCGCATCACCCGTTACGCCATCGGCCATCTGGCCCTCGAACGCACCCTCGACATCACCGCCGCCCGCGCCGTTCTCGGCTACGACCCGCACGAGACGACCTTCACCGGCGCCGCCGGCTGGTGAACGTCAACCCGGAGTTGACGATCCCGGATCGTCAACCTAAGGTTGACGCATGACCGAACCCACACGGCCCGTCGGCCAGATCCGCCTCGACGAACTGATCGACGGCATCAAGAAGGTCCACACCGACACCCTCGAACAGCTCAGCAGCGCGGTGATCGCCGCCGAGCACCTCGGCGAGGTCGCCGACCACCTCATCGGGCACTTCGTCGACCAGGCCCGCCGCTCCGGGGCGTCCTGGACGGAGATCGGCAAGAGCATGGGGGTCAGCAAGCAGGCCGCCCAGAAACGCTTCGTCCCCAAGGAGCAGACGACGGAGATCGACCCGCAGGAGGCCTTCTCCCGGTTCACGACCCGTGCCCGCAACGTCGTCATGGCGTCGATGAACGAGGCGCGTGCGGCGGGCAACGACCGGATCGGCCCCGCGCACCTCGTCCTCGGCCTGCTGTCCGAGCCCGAGGCGCTCGCCGCGAAGGCGATCACGGCGCAGGACGTCCTGCTCGACTCGGTGCGCCAGGCGGCGACGGCCGCGCTGCCGCCGGAGAGCGAGAACGTCCCCGACCTCATCCCCTACGACGCGGACGCCAAGAAGGCTCTGGAACTCACCTTCCGGGAGGCGCTCCGCCTCGGCCACAACTACATCGGCACGGAGCACATGCTGCTCGCCGTCCTCGAACTCGAGGACGGCACCGGCGTCCTGTCGGAACTCGGCATCGACAAGGCGAAGGCGGAGGGCGAGATCGCCAAGGCCCTGGAGAGCGTCACCACCGGGCAGGGATGAGTTTCGGGCGTCCGGAGAGTCCACCCCGTCATGGAGAAGCTCACCAAGGCCAACGGGGTTGAACTGTGCGCCGAGACGTTCGGCGATCCGGCTGAGGCGCCGATCCTGCTGGTGGGCAACACGATGCTCACCTGGCACGACGACCTCTGCACACGCCTGGCGACCCTGCGCCGCCACGTCATCCGCTACGACCTGCGCGACACCGGACGGTCCACGACCGCCGACCCCGAGGCCCCCGAATACACGCTGCGCGATCTGGCCGCCGACGCCGCCGGCGTCCTGGACGCCTTCGGCCTGCCCGCCGCGCACATCGCCGGCTTCGGCGTCGGCGGCTGGATCGCCCAGCTCCTCGCCCTCGACCACCCCGCCCGCGTCACGACCCTGACCCTGATCGCCACCCGGCCGACCGCACCCGGGCCGAGCGACCCCGACCTGCCCGAGCACGCGCCCGAACTCATGGCCCACATGATGAACCCGCCCGAGGTCGACTGGACCGACCGCGCGTCGGTCGTCGCCGTCATGCTGGAGAGCGGCCGCCACCTCGCCGGCCCCGCGTTCGACGAGGCCGCGGCGCGCGAGCGCATCGAGCGGATCCACGACCGCACTCCCGCCGCCGCCGACCCGGGAAAGGCGCACCGCGCGAACCAGATGGCGACGGTCTTCGCCGCCCTCGACAGCGGCCCCCGCTGGCGCGAGCGCCTGGGCGCCGTCACCGCGCCGACACTCGTGATCCACGGCGAGGACGACCCGTTCTTCCCGCTCGGCAACGGCCAGGCCCTCGCCGACGAGATCCCCGGCGCCGAACTGATCACCCTGCCCGCCACCGGCAACGAACTCCCGCGCCGCACCTGGGACACGGTCGTCCCCGCGATCCTCCGCCACAGCTCCTGACGGTTCGGACGTCCCGTGCCTCGACAGGCCCGCGGGGGGCTGTGTGTAC
>NZ_SMKH01000045.1 GCF_004348515.1 Actinomadura sp. KC345
AACGGGCGGCCGGCGGGGAGGACGGCTCGGAGGCGTGGGCGGAGGCCCGCCCCGCCCGGCCCGAACCTCATCTCCGGTTCACCCTGACTTTGCAGGCCAGGGGCGTAGGATGGGGGAGTTGCAGGCGTTCTGTCGGTGGGGCCTCCTACGGTCGGGGACGACGGGCCCGTCGGCGGCGCCCGTCCCAGCGACGACGCCGAGCGAAGGTGACGAACAGCATGCCGAACAGCACCATGGAACCGGACTTCCAGAAGCTCGCCGATCCGTACCGGCGGGAGCTCCTGGCGCACTGCTACCGGATGCTCGGCTCCATCCACGACGCCGAGGACCTCGTGCAGGAGACCTACCTGCGGGCGTGGCGCTCGTACGAGAACTTCGAGGGGCGCTCCTCGCTGCGGACGTGGCTTTACCGCATCGCCACCAACGTGTGCCTGACGGCGATCGACCAGCGCGGCAAGCGGCCGATGCCGTCGGGGCTGGGCGCGCCGAGCGACGAGCCCGAGCGGCCCGTCGTGGCCTCGCCCGAGGTGCCGTGGCTGGAGCCCGCCCCCGACACCGTCCTCGGCGCGGACGCCGCCGACCCCGCCACGATCGTCGCGGCGCGGGAGAGCACCCGCCTGGCGTTCGTCGCGGCGCTGCAGCACCTTCCCGCCAAGCAGCGGGTCGTGCTGATCCTGCGGGACGTCCTGAAGTGGCGGGCCGCGGAGGTCGCCGAGCTGCTGGACACCTCGACCGCCGCGGTCAACAGCGCGCTGCAGCGGGCGCGCGCGCAGCTCGACGAGCACGCCCCGGTGCGGGACGAGCTGGTCGAGCCGACCGACCCGGCGCAGCGCGACCTCCTCGAACGTTACGCCAAGGCGTTCGAGGACGCCGACATCACCGGGCTCATCGAGCTGTTCAAGAAGGACATCGTCTGGGAGATGCCGCCGTTCCCCGAGTGGTTCGTCGGCGCGGACGTGGTCGTGCGGCTCATCATCGCCCAGTGCGGCCCGGCCCCGGGCGACATCCGCATGGTCCCGGCGTCCGCCAACGGGCAGCCCGCGTTCGGCATGTACATGCGGGACGAGGAGGGCGTCCACCGCCCCTACCACCTCCAGGTGCTGAGCGTCACCGACGACGGCGTCGCGCACGTCTCGGTGTTCTTCGACACCACCCTGTTCCCGGTGTTCGGACTCGCCGAACGCCTCTGATCAGCCCCCTGTTCTTCCACTCTGCGGAAACCTGGACGCGCCGCGGCCCGCATAGGCTGCGATGGTGGTCGGCGGCGGTGCGGGTGCCGTCCGCCGAGCGGGAACGGGAGGCACATGGTCGTGATGGGCCGCACCGCCCGCGCCGGCGAGCACAAGATCTTCGACGAGTGCACGCTGCCGCTGACCGAGCGCGCCGCGGAGGAAGGGAGCAGCGCATGACCCACCCCCCGTACCTGTCCCCGGGCTACAAGAGCACCGTGCTCCGGGCCCCGGCGCAGGAGCCGATCATGCCGAAGCTCGGCCCGGACAGCATCGAGCTGACCTCGCCGGTCTTCGGGCACCAGGAGCTCGGC
The DNA here is from genome assembly GCF_004348515.1 of Actinomadura sp. KC345. GTDB lineage: Bacteria > Actinomycetota > Actinomycetes > Streptosporangiales > Streptosporangiaceae > Spirillospora. The sequence goes on from NZ_SMKH01000045.1 coordinate 1,544, forward strand.
CGGCTGGACTGGGACCTCACCCTCCAGCACCGCGGCGAGCCGCTCGGGGAGCGGATCATCGTGACCGGCCGGGTGCTCGACGGCGCCGGCCGCCCGGTGCGCGGCGCGCTGGTCGAGGTCTGGCAGGCGAACGCGGCGGGCCGCTACGCCCATCTCGGCGACGTCCATCCGGCGCCGCTCGACCCGAACTTCACCGGCGCGGGGCGGTGCCTCACCGACGACGAGGGCCGCTACCGGTTCGTCACGATCAAGCCGGGCGCCTACCCGTGGCGCAACCACCACAACGCGTGGCGGCCCGCGCACATCCACTTCTCGGTGTTCGGCACGGCGTTCACCCAGCGGCTCGTCACCCAGATGTACTTCCCGGGCGACCCGCTGTTCGCCTACGACCCGATCTTCCAGTCGATCCCCGGCGAACGGGACCGCGAGAAGCTGGTCTGCCGGTTCGACCTGGACACCACGAAGCCGGAGTGGGCGCTCGGCTACCAGTGGGACATCGTGCTCGGCGACACCCCGATGGAGGCCTGATGACCACCCCGTCCCAGACGGTCGGCCCGTTCTTCGGCCACGCGCTGCCGTACGAGGCCGGTCCCCGGGTCGTGCCGGGCTGGCGGCCGGACGCGATCGACGTGCGCGGCCGGGTCCTGGACGGCGCCGGCGAGCCGGTGCCGGACGCGCTGCTGGAGATCTGGCAGGCGGACGAGACGGGCGAGATCCCGCGGCGGCCCGGCGGCATCGTCCGCGACGGGCACGGCTTCTCCGGGTTCGGCCGGTGCGGCACGGACGCCGCCGGCGGCTACTGGTTCACCACCGTCAAGCCCGGCGGGACAGGCGGCGGCGCGCCCCACATCGCCGTCCTGGTCTTCGCGCGGGGCCTGCTCAAGCCCGTCTTCACCCGGCTGTACTTCCCCGAGGACGAGCCCGCCCACGCCGCCGACCCGCTCCTGTCCGCGGTCCCCGCCGAGCGGCGCGCGACCCTGATCGCCGAGCGCGACGGGGAGCGCGGGTACCGTTTCGACATCCGGCTGCAAGGGGAAGGGGAGACGGTCTTCCTTGGCTTCTGACGAACCCGGCGCGCCGCCGGGCGCCGTGTCCCCGGACGCGGGGCTGCTGTCCCCCGTCCGCGCGGGGACGGCGGCCGAGGCGGCGACGGGCGACGCGGCGTACCTGGCGGCGATGCTCGACGCGGAGGCGGCCCTCGCCCGGGCCCAGGCCCGCCTCGGGATCATCCCCGGGGACGCGGCCGAGGCGATCGGCGCCGCCGCCGAGCCGGGCCGGTTCGACCTGACGGACGTGGCCCGCCGGGCACGCGGCTCCGGCAACCCCGTCGTGCCGCTGGTCGCCGACCTGCGGGCGCTCGCCGGTCCCGCCGGCGAGCACGTCCACAAGGGAGCCACCAGCCAGGACATCGCCGACACCGGCGCCATGCTCGTCGCGGCCCGCACCAGGCGCGTCGTCCTCGCCCACCTCGACCGGGCCCTGGACGCGCTGGCCGGGCTCGCGGCGCGGTACCGCGACACGCCGATGGCGGCCCGCACGCTCGGGCGGCAGGCGCTGCCGACGACGTTCGGCGCGAAGGCCGCGAACTGGCTCATGGGGTGCCTGGAGGCCCGCGAGCGGCTCGCCGCGGTGCCGCTCCCGGCGCAGCTCGGCGGCCCCGCCGGAACCCTGGACGCCTTCGCGGACCGGGCGCTCGACGTCGTCGCGGCGTTCGCGGAGGAGACCGGGCTGGCCCGCCCCGTCCTGCCGTGGCACACCCGCCGTACGCCGGTCGCGGAGCTGGGCGCGGCGCTGGCGCTGACCGCCGGGGCGCTCGGCAAGATCGCGACCGATGTGTGGCTGCTGTCGCAGAGCGAGGTCGGGGAGGTCGCGGAGGCCGCCGGGGCCGGCAGGGGCGGCTCGTCGTCGATGCCGCACAAGCGCAACCCGGCGCTGTCCGCGCTGATCCGCTCGGCCGCGCTTCAGGTGCCCGCGCACGTGCAGGTGCTGCACGCCGCGCAGGCCGCGCCGCACGAGCGGCCTGCGGGGGAGTGGCACGCCGAGTGGCAGCCACTGCGCGAGTGCCTGCGGCTGACCGGCGGCGCCGCCGAGACCGCCGCGGACCTGCTCGACGGCCTGGAGGTCTCGGCGGAGCTGATGCGGGCCGACCTCGACGACCTGCTGGACCTGCTCGGCGGCGACCCAGGGCCCGGCGCCGCGGCCGTCCTGGTCGGCCAGGCCCTCGACGCCTACCGGAGGAGCCGCGCGTGACCGAGTCGCCGGTACCGGCGGGAGCGCCGCCGCGGCACCGCCTGGACGGCCCGGCCGGCGCGCCCGTGGTCGTCCTCGGCCCGTCCCTCGGCACGTCCATGGACCTGTGGCTGCCGCAGCTGCCCGCGCTGGCCCGCAGCTGGCGGGTCCTGCGCTACGACCTGCCCGGCCACGGCGGGGCGCCGCCCCCGGACGGCCCGTTCACCGTCGGCGATCTCGCGGACGGGATCGTCCGCCTGCTGGACGGCCTCGGCGTCGCCCGCGCCGCCTACGCGGGGGTGTCGCTCGGCGGCGCCGTCGGCCTCGCCCTCGCGCTCCGCGCCCCCGAACGCGTCGGCAGCCTCGTCCTGTGCTGCACGTCGCCGCGGTTCGGCGGGCCGGAGACCTGGCACGCGCGGGCGGACCTCGTCCGCCGCGGGGGCGTCGGCCCGGTGGCCGACACCGCGGCGGAACGCTGGTTCACCCCGGAGTTCACCGGCGCGGAGCCGTACGTGGCGATGCTCCGCGCGACCCGCCCCGACGGGTACGCGGGCTGCTGCGACGCGCTCGCGCGGTTCGACGCGACCGGCCGCCTCGGCGAGGTCTCCGCGCCCACGCTCGTGATCGCCGGCGCGCGGGACGCGCCGACGCCGCCCGAAGGCCACGCCGACCGGCTGGCCGAGGGCATCCCGGACGCGAGCCTGACCGTCGTCGGCGGCGCCGGGCACCTCGCGAACGCCGAGCGGCCGGATCCGGTCACGGACGCGATCACCGCGCATCTGGACCGCACATGGAAGGGGGCCTCATGAGCGAGGAGTCCGCGGCCGGCGGGAGGCCGACCGAGACCGCGCGGCACGCGCGGGGCATGGAGACGCGCCGCGAGGTCCTCGGCGACGCCCACGTCGACCGCGCCGAGGCCCGCAAGGACGCCTTCACCGCCGACTTCCAGGACCTGATCACCCGCTACGCGTGGGGCGAGATCTGGAGCCGGCCCGGCCTGGACCGCAGGACCCGCAGCTGCGTCACGCTGACCGCCATGGTCGCCGGCGGCCATCTGGACGAGCTGGCCATGCACGTGCGCGCCGCGCTCCGCAACGGCCTGACGCGGGACGAGATCAAGGAGGTGCTCCTGCAGACGGCGATCTATTGTGGAGTGCCCGCCGCGAACTCGGCGTTCGCCGTCGCCCAGCGGGTACTCGCCGAACAGGAATGACGGGCGCGAGCCCGGGTGGAGGGCCGGTGCCAGGCGACAGGGCGCGAGACGGCGGGGCGGAGCGCCCGCGGCCGGTCAGCGTGGCGGGCAAGGTCATGGCCATCCTGAACGCGTTCGCGCAGGGCGGCGTCCGTCTCAACCTGAGTGAGATCTGCCGCCGCGCCGGCCTCCCGCCGGCGACCGGCCACCGCCTCGTCGGCGAGCTGGCCGAAGGCGGGTTCCTGGAGCGGGTGCCGGACGGCACCTACCGCATCGGGACCCGGCTGTGGCGGATCGGCAGCCAGGCCCCGGCGGTCATGGGCCTGCGGGAGCTGGCGCTCCCGCACATGGAGGACCTGTACGAGGCGACGCACGACAACGTGCAGCTCGGCGTCCTGCGCGACGGCCACGTCCTGATCGTCGAGCGGCTGCGCGGGACGCGGTCGGTGCCGGTCGTGACGCAGGTCGGCGCGCTGCTGCCGCTGCACACCACCGGGGTCGGCCAGGTGCTGCTGGCCCACGCCCCGCGGGAGGTCAGGGAGAAGGTCCTGGCCGGCGAGCTGGCCCGGCACGCGGTCCGCTCCATCACCGACCCCGGGGACCTGCGGCGCTGCATCGAGCGGGTCCGCCGCGCCGGCTACGCCGTGACCCGCGACGAGATGACGCTGGGCGCCTCGTCCGTCGGAGCGCCCGTGCGGGACGGCGCGGGCGACGTGGTCGCGGCGATGTCGCTGGTGTCCGGCACGCGCGGAGCCGACCTGCGGCGGCTGCTGCCGCCGCTGACCACGGCCGCGCGGGCCCTGTCCCGCGACGTGGCCGCCCACTGGGGCGGGCATCCCGACACGTTTTCCGCTGAACGGAACACCGGCGCCTGAACCTGCGGCGATGCGCGCGAGTATCGCCCGGGGGACCGACGACGAGGAGGCTGGATGCGCACCCAGGTCGCGATCATCGGCAGCGGCCCCGCGGGACTGCTGCTGTCCCATCTGCTGCACCTGCGGGGGATCGACTCGGTGGTCCTGGAGAGCCGGGACCGCGACTACGTGGAGCACCGGCAGCGCGCCGGGGTGCTGGAGCAGGGCACGGCCGACGTCCTGCGCGACAGCGGCGCCGGCGAGCGCCTCGACCGGGAGGGCCTCGTCCACCACGGGGTCGAGCTGCGCTTCGGCGGCGCGGGGCACCGCATCCCGCTGACCGACCTCACCGGCCGCACGGTGACCGTCTACGCGCAGACCGAGGTCGTCAAGGACCTGGTCGCCAAGCGGCTCGCGGACGGCGGCGACGTGCGCTTCGAGGCGGAGGCGGTGGCCCTGGACGCGTCCGCGCCGAGCGTGACGTTCCGCAGCGGCGGCGGGACGCACACCCTCGACTGCGACTACATCGCCGGCTGCGACGGGTTCCACGGCGTCAGCCGCCCGGCGGTGCCGGGGCTGCGGACGTTCTCCCGCGAGTACCCGTTCGCCTGGCTCGGGATCCTCGCCGACGTCGCGCCGTCCACCGAGGAGCTGATCTACGCCGGGCACGACCGCGGTTTCGCGCTGCACAGCCTCCGCTCGCCCCAGGTCAGCCGCCTGTACCTGCAGGTGTCACCGGACGAGGACCTGGCCGCATGGTCCGACGCGCGCATCTGGGACGAGCTCGCCGCGCGGTTCGCGACCGACGACGGCTGGAAGCTGCACGAGGGGCCGATCACCGACAGGTCGGTCACGCCGATGCGCAGCTTCGTGGCCGAGCCGATGCGCCACGACCGGCTGTTCCTCGCCGGGGACGCCGCCCACATCGTGCCGCCGACCGGGGCGAAGGGCCTCAACCTCGCGGTGTCGGACGTGATCCTTCTGGCGCAGGCGTTCGCCGAGCGGTACGCCTCCGGTTCGGAGACGCTCCTGGACGGCTACTCCGCCGCGTGCCTGCGGCGCGTCTGGCGGGCCGAGCACTTCTCGTACTGGATGACGCACCTCCTGCACGCCGACCCCGCCGCGAGCGCCTTCGACCGGCGGCTGCAGCGCTCCCATCTGGACTACGTGGTCTCGTCCCAGGCGGCCTCGACGTCGCTGGCCGAGAACTACGTCGGCCTCCCCATCGCCTATTAGACCGGGTCAGCCCGGGTCGGCGGGCTCGGCGCCCAGCGTGTCGAGGAGCTCCGTGACGGGCTGGAGCTTCTCGTACAGCAGCAGGACGGGCTCGCCCGGCTCCGCCATGTCCAGCGCCGAGGCGACCGCCCCCTTCAGGTCGCCCGCCGGGTGGTGGCGCACGTCCGGGCGGCCCTCCCGCAGCCCCTGGACGATCAGCCGGGTCATCTCGCCCGAGCGGCGGCCGCGCAGGTCCTCGTCCTCGTAGACGACGACGCGGCCGAACGTCGCGGCCAGGGCCCGCGCGGTCTCGCCGACGAGGTCGTCGGACCGGTCGCCCGGCAGGGTGACCGCGGCGACGCCCCCGGCGCCCCAGCGCCGCTCGACGAGCGCGCCCATCGCCGCGACGGCCGCCGGGTTGTGCGCGTAGTCGACCAGGACGGGGTTCTCGCCGACCTGGTACACGCATCCGCGGCCCGGGTTGCGGGTGTGCGGGTCGAACGTGCGCAGCGCGCGTGCCACCACGTCCACCGGGACGTGCAGCGCGCGTGCCGCGGCGACCGCGGCGAGCGCGTCGGCCACGACGTGGGCGGCGTGCCCGCCGAAGGCGCCCGCCACCTCGGCGGCGGGCAGGATCCGCGTCCGGCGGTCCCCGCGGGCCTCGGTCAGCCAGCCGTCCGCCACGTAGTAGCCCCGGCCGCCCTCCCGCAGGTGGTCCGCGAGGACGGGCTCGTCCGGGGACGGCGCGAAGTAGCGGAGCACCGGCTCGCGGTCCCGCACCGCGCGCCGCCCGGCCAGCCCCGCCGTGGGCGGGTCCGCGGCGTTGAGGACGAGGTGCCCGCCGCGCCGTATCTCCTCGGCCACCAGGGCCTTGATGCCGACCAGGTCGTCCAGGTTCTCGGTGTCGTCCACGCCGAGGTGGTCGCGGGTGATGTTGGTGACGACGGCGACGTCGGCGTCCTCGTAGCCGAGGCCGCGCCGGACGATCCCGCCCCGCGCGGTCTCCAGGACGGCCGCCTCCACCGAGCGGTCGCCGAGCACCATCTCCGCCGAGCGCGGCCCGGACGCGTCGGACCGGTGGACGAGCCGCCGCCCCACGTGCACGCCCTCGGTGCCGGTCATGCCGGTGCGGCGGCCGTCCAGCTCCAGCATGTGCGCGATCAGGCGGACGGTGGTGGTCTTGCCGTTGGTGCCGGTCACCGACACGACCGGGACCCGCGACGGCGTGCCCGGCGGGTACATCAGGTCGACGATGTCCCCGGCGACGTCGCGCGCGGCGCCCTCGTGCGGCGCCAGGTGCATGCGCAGGCCGGGGGCGGCGTTGACCTCCAGGATCCCGGCGGCGCCGGGCTCGGCGGGCGGCGGGGAGCCGATGTCGGGAAGCCTCAGGTCGATCCCGCAGACGTCCATGCCGACCGCGGCGGCGGCCCGGACGCACATCTCCGCGATCCCCGGGTCGACGACCCCGGTCACGTCGCGGCTGGTGCCGCCGGTGGACAGGTTCGCGTTGCGGCGCAGCCAGACCCGCTCCCCGGCCGCGGGCACCGACTCGGGTCCGTGCCCCTGCCGCGCCAGCAGCGCCCGCTCCGCCGGGCCGAGCGCCAGCCGGGTCAGCGGCCGGTCGTGGCCCTCACCGCGCGCCGGGTCGGCGTTGACCCGCTCCACGAGCTCGGCGACGGTGGCGGTCCCGTCGCCGGTCACGCACGCGGCGGTCAGCTCCGCCGCCGCCGCGACCCGGCCGCCGACCACCAGGACCCGGTAGTCCCGGCCCGGGATGTAGGACTCGACGAGCGCCTCGCCCTCGTCGCCGGCCGCGGACGCGAACGCGGCCACGACCTCCGGCGGGCTCGTCAGCTCGATGTGGACGCCTTCGCCCTGGTGGCCCGCGAGCGGCTTGACCACCACCGGGCCGCCGATGTCGCGCAGCGCCTCCAGGGCCTCCGCCGGCGTCCCCGCGACCCGCCCCGCGGGGACGGGCAGCCCCGCGTCGGCGAGCACCCGGTGCGCGAGCCGCTTGTCGCCCGCCACCTCCATGCCGATCGCCGGCGTGGCGTCGGTCATCGCCGCCCACACCGTCCGGCGGTACCGCCCGTACCCGAGCCGCAGCAGGTTCAGGTCGCCGACGCGGCGGACCGGGACGCCCCGGCGGCGCGCCGCGTCCGCCAGCGCCGCGGTGCTCACGCCGAGCCGGCCGCGCTCGTGCTCGGCGGAGACGCGGGCCAGGCCCGCGGACGGGTCGGGCACCCGCCCGGCGAGCGCGTCGCCGACGGTCCGCATGGCGAGCGTGACCAGCTGCTCCACCACCGTGCTGCCGGCCGGCTCGTCCCGGGGGCACTCCATGATGACGTCGTAGTCGCCCGGCCCGCCCGCGCGGACCGTGCGGCCGAAGAACACCTCGCGGCCGATCAGCCCGGACAGCTCCAGCGCGACGTGCTCGGTGACATGGCCGAAGTAGGTGCCGCGGGCCATCGCCTCCAGCAGCCCGCCCGGCCGGCCCGCCGAGCAGTGGTGCGTCGCCAGGCCCGGCAGCGCCTCCGTCAGCCGCTCGGCGAACCCGGGATGGTCGGTGGTCTCGTGGCCGGTCAGGCCCTGCAGGTCGAGCCGGGCGATCGCGACGGGACGCGGCAAATAGATGTTCGGGCCGCCGAGGCGGCGCACATGGTCGAGGCGCACGGTCAATCATCCTCCGGGCCGCGCATGTCGCCGATCTCGGGGAGCTTGTCGTGCATCTGGAACGCGCAACCGGCCGGCAGCAGGTGAAGGGACACGTCGAACATCGCCATCGGCTCGTGGTCCGAGGCCGCGTAGGCGACGGTGGACTGCCCCGCGTCCACGACCGTGACCACACCCGTCCCGACGACCTCGAAACGGCCGTCTCCCACCACGATCGCCGTGTCCTCGTCTATCCCCACGCCCAGCAGCCTGGTGTCCAGCGCTATCCCGCTCATCAGCCTCGGCAGCCGCCCGCGCTCGTTGAAATGCATGTCGATCAGCACGTTGTCGAGGAGGGCGAGGCCGGGGCCGACCTTCACGCTGGACGCGGCGACCTCGTGGCCGTGGCCGCCGAGGATCATCCAGTGGCCCATGGCGGTCGCGCCGGCGCTCGTCCCGGCGATGACCAGGCCCTCCTGGTCGAGCCGCCGCTTGAGCAGCTCGTTGGTCTTCGACCCCACCAGGGTCCGGATCCGGGACTGGTCGCCGCCGCTGAACAGCACCCCGGTCGCCGAGTCCAGCGCCCGCAGCGTCGCCGCGCTGTCGGCCGCGGCCCGGCCGAGCAGCCGCAGCTCCCGGACCGCGGACACGCCGAGGCGGCCGAACACGGCGGTGTACTCCTCGGCGACCTCCTCCGGTACCTCGGTCGCCGTCGTTATCACCACGACGCGGGCGTCCTCGCCGCCCGAGAGCTCGACGAAGGTCTCCAGCGCACCGGCCCCGCAGGTCCGGTTCTCCGCCCCGCCGATGATCAGCAGCCGGCCCTTGCGTCCGGCGTCGTCATATTTCTCTTTCACATCTGCTAGCTACCCCTGATCACATCTGGTAGTCGCGCGGTCGCGGACGGTCGGCGCGCGGCGGGCCGCCGGACGGGCCTCTCACTCGGCCGGGGGAATCTCCACGGCGGGCCGAACGCTTAATCTTGAACGGGGGATGACCGTTCCGTGGCGTTCCCCGCCGTGAGAAGCTGACTGTATTGGACGCATCGTCGAACGAGGGGCCTGCCGTGAGTGACATTCCCCGCCGCGCGGTGTCGCGTACCGCCAAGCTGGCGACGCTGCCGCTCGGCTTCGCCGGGCGCACCGCGCTCGGGTTCGGCAAGCGGACGATCGGGCGCCCCGCCGAGACCGTCGCGCTCGAGGTCCAGCGCCGCACGGCCGAGCAGCTGTTCGCGGTGCTCGGCGAGCTCAAGGGCGGCGCGATGAAGGTCGGGCAGCTGCTGTCGATCTTCGAGGCCGGGCTGCCCGAGGAGGTCGCCGGGCCGTTCCGCGCCAGCCTGACCCGGCTCCAGGAGGCCGCGCCGCCGATGCCCGCGGCCACCACCCACCGCGTCCTGGCCGAGGGCCTGGGCGACGACTGGCGGGACAGGTTCGCCGAGTTCGACGACGAGCCCGCCGCGGCCGCGTCCATCGGCCAGGTGCACAAGGCCGTCTGGCACGACGGGCGGACCGTCGCGGTCAAGGTCCAGTACCCCGGCGCCGCCCAGGCGCTGATGAGCGACTTCAACCAGATCTCCCGCGTCAGCAGGCTCTTCACCCCGCTGTTCCCCGGCGTCGAGGTCAAGCCGGTCATCGCCGACTTCAAGCGGCGGCTGGAGAAGGAGCTCGACTACGTCGACGAGGCCCGCGCCCAGACCGCCTTCCACGACGCCTACGACGGCGATCCCGACTTCGTCGTCCCCGCCGTGGTCGCCCAGTCCGGCCACGTCCTGGTCACCGAGTGGCTGGACGGCGCCCCGCTCGCCAGGGTGATCGCCGAGGGCGACCAGGAGCAGCGCGACCGCGCCGGCGTGCTGCTGTTCCGGTTCCTGCTCTCCGGCCCGGCCCGCTGCGAGATGATCCACATCGACCCGCATCCCGGCAACTTCCGGGTGCTGGACGACGGGCGCCTCGGCGTCATGGACTTCGGCGGCGCCGCCCGCGTCCCGTCCGAGCTGCAGTGGTCGATCGGCCGGCTGACCCGCATCGGGACGCTCGGCGACCCCGACGACATCGTCGACGCCCTCTACGAGGAGGGCTTCCTGGTGCCGGACGCCGAGGTCGACCCCGACGAGGTCGCCGCTCTCATCGGGCCGCACGCCGCCCCGTTCGCGGTGGAGCGCTTCCGGTACTCCCGGGAATGGATGCGCGAGCAGACCGCGCACGGCATCGGTCTCGCCTCCGACATGCGCCCCGGCGCGCTCGCCCGCCAGTTCCGGCTGCCGCCGCAGTACCTGGCCGTCAGCCGCGCCCTCTCCGGGGGCGGCGGGGTCCTGTGCCAGCTGGAGGCCGAGGGCGCCTTCCGCGCCGAGGTCGAGCGCTGGCTCCCCGGCTTCACCGACGACGGCGGCCCCGACGCAGGCGGAAACGACGCCGGCGGAACCGGGGAACCCGAAGAGGCGACCGCGTGAGCGGCCCGTTCAGGAGAGGGCCCGTGCCTCCTCTTCCTCGACCTGGCGGTTCCAGTCGCCCTTGGACGACTGCCAGCCGTCCTCGTCCCGGCCGCGCCGCCAGTAGCCCGAGATCGACAGCCGCTCCATCGGGAGCCCGCGCTCGATCCGCAGGTGCCGCCGCAGCGCCTTGACGAAGTTCGCCTCGCCGTGCACGAACGCCTGCACCTCGCCCTCGGGGAAGTCCAGCTTCTGGACGGCCTCGACCAGCAGGTCCCCGACCTGGCCGGCGCCCCGGTGCAGCCACACGATCTCCGTGTCCCCCGGCGTCGGCAGCTCCTGCTCCTCCTCGGGCCCGGCGACCTCGACGAACACCCGGGCGGGGGCGCCCTCCGGGATCCGCTCCAGCGAGGCGGCGATCGCCGGCAGCGCGCTCTCGTCCCCGGCCAGCAGGTGCCAGCCGGCGTCCGCGCCGGGGGCGTACGCGCCGCCGGGACCCTGCAACAGGATCTCGTCGCCCGGCCGGGCGGCCGCCGCCCACGGGCCCGCGAGACCCTTGTCGCCGTGGTGGACGAAGTCGATGGTCAGCTCCACCGCCTCGGGATCCCACGCGCGCACGGTGTACGTCCGCGTCACCGGCCACTGGTCGCGCGGAAGCTCCGCGCGGACCCGCTCCATGTCGAACGGCTCGGGGTACTCCACGCCGGGCCGGCGGAAGAGCAGCTTCACGTAGTGGTCGGTGAACTCGCCCGCGCCGAACCCGGCGAGCCCCTCACCGCCGATGACCACGCGGATCATGTGCGGTGTGAGGCGCTCGGTGCGCAGCACCCTCCCGCGGTTGAGCGCGCGCCCCTTGCGTGCCGGTTCCGTCGCCATACGGCCAGTCCTCCCGATGATCCGGATCACCCTACTTAGGTCACCCTAACCAACGGAGGCGGCCGACTGTTCCCCCGGCTCGGCGGGGACGGCGCGGCCGGCGCCCGGTCAGCGCGCCGGCGCCGGGTGCCGCGTGCGGGTCCGCGCGACCTCGGCGGCGACCGCCTCGAAGGCGGCGTCCGTCTCGCCCTCGCCGAGGACGGTGAAGAGGGTCGACTTGACGATGACGACGTCGTACCGGGGCGAGACCCAGATCAGCTGGCCGCCGAGGCCGTTGGCGGAGAAGTCGCCGTCCTCGCCGAGCCACCACTGGAAGCCGTACCCCTGGTTGAACGGCGCGGACGGCCGCGTGGAGCGCTCCACCCACGAGGCCGGGACGACCTGCCGCCCGTTGGCCCTGCCGCCGTTCTTGTACAGCAGGCCGAACCGGGCGAAGTCGCGGTCGGTGGCGTAGTAGCAGCAGTACGCCATGCTGTTGCCGCTGGAGTCGTTGCCGATGAACGCCTTGGCCGCCATCCCCGCCGGTTTCCAGATCTTCTCCTGCACGTAGGCGTGGTAGGGCACCCCGGTCGCCTCGGCGACGACCCAGCCGAGGACGAACGAGTTCATGCTGGTGTACTCGAACCTGGTCCCCGGCTCCCAGCCCCGCTTCTGCCGCGCCGCCATCTCGGTGAGCGGGCGCCCGAGGCTCGCGGCGACATGGACGGGCGGGATGTCGGTCGTCTCGTTCCATTCGATCCCCGACGACATCCGCAGCAGGTCCCGCAGCGAGACGCCGTCGAACCCGGACCCCGCCAGTTCCGGGAGGTAGCGGGTGACCGGGTCGTCGATCGAGTCGATGTGGCCCTCGCCGAGCGCGATGCCGACCGCCGCCGACGTGAACGACTTCGCCATCGACCACGACTGGAAGAGGCTGGTGCGATCGGCGGCGAGGTAGCGCTCGAACACGATGTCGCTCCCGTCCAGGACGACGAAGCCCTGCGTCCCGGTCCGGGCGAGGTAGTCGTCGAGCGTGTGCGTCCGGCCCTCGTGGGTGTAGGTCACCGAGAGCGGGCGGTACGCCTCGCGCAGCTCGACCGGGTCCGGCGAGGGGAGCAGCGGGTCGAACCCGGCCCGGTGCTCGGTGACGGCGGCCGAAGGCGGCGCGGGCGGCGGGGCGGCGGGGGCGGCGTGCGCGGGAGCGGCGGTGAGCGCGGCGGCCAATGCTGTGGTGGTGAGTGCGGTGGTGAGTGCGAGCGTCCAGGGCATGCGGCGCATGCGACCTCCGTGGGGGGCGGGTGTCGGCCGGGGTTCCACCCCCGATGGTTGCCGCGCCGCGACGGTGCGTCCATGTGATCATCCAACGAAATCCGGGCCCGGGTATGAGCATGAGCGAACGGTCGGCGACCTGGTGCGGGTGACCCTCCGAACAGGTCCTTCTGCGATACGTTCATGGCACCCCGCGACAGTCAGCCGCCCCGTGCCGCCGGAGGACCGATGTCCCTGCTCAGCCAGTTGCTCACCGCCGTCTCCGACGGCTCGGTCGAGGTCGTCGACCTGACCGCGCCGCTGTCGGAGCGGACCCCGATCCTCCGGCTGCCGGAGCCGTTCGCGAACACCGTCCCGTTCCGGCTGGAGGAGATCAGCCGCTACGACGACCGCGGGCCCGCCTGGTACTGGAACGACATCGTCACCGGCGAGCACGTCGGCACCCACTTCGACGCGCCCGTGCACTGGGCCACCGGCCGCGGCGGCGAGGACGTCTCGCAGGTCCCGGCCGGCCGGCTCGTCGCCCCCGCCGTCGTGCTGGACGCGTCCGCGCACGCCGCCGCCGACCCCGACTTCCTGCTGGAGACCGACCACGTCCGGGACTGGGAGAAGGCGCACGGGCCGCTCCCGGACGGCGGCTGGCTCCTCTACCGGACGGGCTGGGACGCGCGGTCCGGAGACCAGGACACCTTCCTCAACGCCGACGACACCGGCTCGCACACGCCGGGGATCTCGGCCGAGTGCGCGCGGTGGCTCGCCGAGGAGACGCCCCTGCTCGGCCTCGGCGTGGAGACCGTCGGCACCGACGCGGGCGGCGCCCACGCGTTCGACCCGCCGTTCCCGTGCCACTCCTATTTCCTCGGCGCCGGCAAGTACGGCCTCACCCAGCTGCAGAACCTCGACCGGCTCCCCGCCCGCGGCGCCGTGCTGCTCGCCTCGCCGCTGCCGATCGTCGGCGGCTCCGGCAGCCCAGCCCGCGTGCTCGCGCTGGTCGAGCGATGAACGTCGCGGAGGCGGTGGGCGAGACCCTCGCGCGGTTCGGCGCCGAGACCGTCTTCGGCGTCGTCGGCAGCGGCAACTTCCACGTCACGAACGCGCTCGTGGCGAACGGCGCCCGGTTCGCCGCCGCCCGGCACGAGGCGGGGGCCGCCACCATGGCCGACGCGTACGCGCGGGTGAGCGGCGGCCTCGGCGTCGTGTCGCTCCACCAGGGGCCCGGCTTCACCAACGCGGTCACCGGCATCGCCGAGGCCGCCAAGAGCCGCACGCCGCTGCTGGTGGTCACCGGCGAGGTGGCCGCCGCCGCGGTCCGCTCCAACTTCCGCGTCGACCAGGCGGCCATCGCCGCGGCGGTCGGGGCCGTCGCCGAGCGTGTCCACTCCCCGCGGACCGCGATCGCCGACGTGACCCGCGCCTGCCGCACGGCGGTCACCGAGCGCCGGACGGTGCTGCTCGGCCTGCCCCTGGACATCCAGGAGGCCGAGCTTCCGGACGGCGCCGGGGAACCCGCCGTCGGCAGGCGCCCGCGGAACCCGCCGCCGCCGGTGCCGCCGCCGGCCGCGATCGCCCGGCTGGCCGACGCGCTGCAGGACGCCGAGCGGCCGGTGTTCGTCGCCGGGCGGGGAGCGCGGCTGTCCGGCGCCCGCGAGCCCCTCGCCGAGCTGGCCGGACGCTGCGGCGCGCTGCCCGCCACCTCCGCCGTCGCCCGGGGGCTGTTCAACGGCGACCCGTTCTCCCTGGACGTCAGCGGCGGCTTCGCCACCCCCGCCGCCGCCGAGCTGATCCGCGGCGCCGACCTGGTCGTCGGCTGGGGCTGCTCGCTGAACATGTGGACGACCCGGCACGGCGCCCTCATCGCCGGGGACGCGAAGGTCGTCCAGGTCGACCTGGACGCACGGGCGCTCGGCGCGCACCGCCCCGTCGACCTCGGCCTCATCGGCGACGCCGCCGAGACCGCGCGGGCCGTCGCCGCCGAACTGGAGGCGCGCGGCCACTCCGCCACCGGCTACCGCACCCCGGACGTGGCCGGGCGCCTCGCCCGGGAGGGGCGCTGGCAGGACGTCCCGTACGAGGAGCATCCCGGCGCGGAGGACGGCGACGCCCCCCGCATCGACCCGCGGACGCTGTCCATCGCCCTGGACGCGATGCTGCCCCGCGAGCGCACCGTCGCCGTAGACTCGGGCAACTTCATGGGCTACCCCGCGATGTTCCTGGACGTCCCCGACGCCGACGCGCTCGTGTTCACCCAGGCGTTCCAGGCGGTGGGGCTCGGCCTCGCCACCGCCATCGGCGCCGCCGTGGCCCGTCCCGACCGGCTCACCGTCGCCGCGCTCGGCGACGGCGGCGCGCTGATGTCGGCCGTGGAGCTGGAGACGGCCGTCAGGCTCGGGCTGGGGCTCCTCGTGGTCGTCTACGACGACGAGGCCTACGGCGCGGAGGTGCACCACTTCGGCCCGGGCGGCCACCCTCTGGACACGGTCACGTTCCCGCCGGCCGACCTGGCCGCGATCGGCCGCGGGTTCGGCTGCGCGGCGGCGACCGTCCGGCGGCGCGAGGACCTGGCCGCGGTCGCCGGCTGGCTGGCGGGCCCCCGCGACCGCCCGATGCTCGTCGACGCGAAGGTCACGCGAGGCGGCCCCGCCTGGTGGCTCGAGGAGGCGTTCCGCGGCCACTGACCGCCAACGCCGCCGCGACTCCCGTCCCTTGGAGTGCCTGGAGGCCGGTGTAGCGGATGCCTCGCTGGGAAAGATCACCACCACGTTCATCTCCGGGGGGTGGTGATGGGCGTGACAGGGGTGCCGACATTGTCGGCACGTGCCGGTTGACCCGCTTGATCGGACGAACTTACGTTCGCGGCGGTTGTGCCTTACGTCACACACCCCAGAGGAGGAGAGATGACGCGAGGGCCGAAGGTCCCCGAACTCGCCCGGGAGATGGCAGCGGAGTTCGCCGGAACGATGATCCTGATCCTGTTCGGGTGCGGCGTCGTCGCGCAGGTCATCGCCGCCGGGGGGCTCGGCGACCCGCAGAGCCTCGGCGACCACGACAGCATCGCCTGGGCCTGGGGCATCGGGGTCACGCTGGGCGTGTACACCGCGGCCCGCATCAGCGGCGGGCACATCAACCCGGCCGTCACGGTCGCCCTCGCGGTCTTCAAGGGCTTCCCCTGGCGCAAGGTCCTCCCGTACTCCCTCGCCCAGCTGGCCGGCGCCTTCGTGGGCGCGCTGATCGTGCGGTGGAACTACAGCGAGGTCCTGCAGAAGTTCGACCCCGGCCTGACGGAGAAGTCGCACATCGTGTTCTCCACCATGCCCGGCAACGGGACGCTGCCGATCGGGACCTGGCCGGCGTTCCGCGACCAGGTGATCGGCACCGCGATCCTGCTGTTCCTCGTGCTGGCCCTCACCGACCTGCGCAACGCGCCGCCGCTGGCGAACCTGGCGCCGTTCATCATCGGACTGGTGGTCGTGGCCATCGGGATGGCGTTCGGCGCCCTCGCGGGCTACGCGATCAACCCGGCCCGCGACCTCGGACCGAGACTCGTCCAGTTCCTCACGGGTTACGACAACGCGTGGAGCGACCAGTTCGGGAACCTGTACTTCTGGGTCCCGATAGCGGGACCGCTCATCGGCGGCATCGTCGGCGCCGGCCTCTACGTCCTGCTCATCGGGCGCCACGTCCCCGAGGACGAGGTGGGAACTCCGGCGGCCGAGCCCGAGCCGAAGTTCGACGTTTCCTGACGGGTCCCGACCCGACGCAGAAAGGGAGAGTCCATGGCCGACTTCGTCGGAGCGCTCGACCAGGGCACCACGAGCACCCGCTTCATGATCTTCGATCACGGCGGCAACGAGATCGCCCGCCACCAGCTCGAGCACCAGCAGATCCTGCCGCGGGCCGGGTGGGTCGAGCACAACCCGACCGAGATCTGGGAACGCACCCGGGCCGTCATCCAGTCCGCGCTGAACCGGGCGAACCTGAGCCACGGCGACCTGGCCGCCTTCGGCATCACCAACCAGCGCGAGACGACCGTGGTGTGGAACCGGCGGACCGGCCGGCCGTACTACAACGCGATCGTCTGGCAGGACACCCGCACCGACCGGATCGCCTCCGCGCTGGAGCGGGACGGCAGGGGCGAGACGATCCGGCACCGCGCCGGCCTGCCGCCCGCCACGTACTTCTCCGGCGGCAAGATCCAGTGGATCCTGGAGAACGTCGACGGGGTCCGGGAGGCCGCCGAGAACGGCGACGCGATCTTCGGCAACATCGACACGTGGGTGCTGTGGAACCTGACGGGCGGTCGGGACGGCGGCGTGCACGTCACCGACCCGACCAACGCCAGCCGCACCATGCTGATGGACCTGGAGACCCTCGACTGGGACGACCAGCTCCTCTCCTTCTTCGGTATCCCGCGCGGGATGCTCCCGGAGATCAAGTCCTCCTCCGCGCCCGATCCGTACGGGCCGACCCGCGCCGACGGCCCCTTGGGCGGCGAGGTGCCCATCACGGGCATCCTGGGCGACCAGCAGGCGGCGACGGTCG
Source organism: Actinomadura sp. KC345 (assembly GCF_004348515.1). Classification (GTDB taxonomy): domain Bacteria; phylum Actinomycetota; class Actinomycetes; order Streptosporangiales; family Streptosporangiaceae; genus Spirillospora. The sequence continues at coordinate 18,777 of NZ_SMKH01000045.1, forward strand.
GGCAGGTGTGCTTCGCGCCCGGGGAGGCCAAGAACACCTACGGCACCGGCAACTTCCTCCTGCTCAACACGGGTGAGGAACTCGTCAGGTCGAAGGCCGGGATGCTCACCACCGTCTGCTACAGGTTCGGCGACGACAGGCCGGTGTACGCGCTGGAGGGGTCGATCGCGGTGACGGGGTCGGCGGTGCAGTGGCTGCGCGACCAGCTCGGCATCATCTCCGGCGCGTCGCAGAGCGAGTCGCTGGCGCGGCAGGTCGACGACAACGGCGGAGTCTACTTCGTGCCCGCGTTCTCCGGGCTGTTCGCGCCCTACTGGCGCTCGGACGCCCGCGGCGCGATCGTCGGGCTGTCGCGGTTCAACACCAACGCCCACCTGGCCCGCGCCACCCTGGAATCGATCTGCTACCAGTCCCGCGACGTGGTCGAGGCGATGCGCGAGGACTCCGGCGTCTCGCTGGACGTGCTCAAGGTCGACGGCGGCGTCACCGAGAACGAGCTGTGCATGCAGCTGCAGGCCGACGTCCTGGGCGTCCCGGTCTCGCGGCCCGTGGTCGCCGAGACCACCGCGCTGGGCGCCGCCTACGCCGCCGGCCTGGCCGTCGGGTTCTGGAACACCACCGACGAACTGCGCCAGAACTGGAACGAGGACCGCCGCTGGGAACCCACCTGGACCGACGAGCAGCGCCGGACCGGCTACGCCGGCTGGAAGAAGGCCGTGGAACGCACCTACGGCTGGGTGGACGTGGACTGAGTGGACCGAGAGGAACCCTGATGATCGGACGCCGTCTCGCCGCGGCCGCCCTCGCCGCCGTGGTGGGCGCCGGCGCGCTGACCGCCGCCGGCGCCGCGCAGGCCGCGCCCGTCCGGCCGGCCGCGCCCGCCCCGCAGAAGCCCGGAGGGGAGGTCGACTTCACCGGGATCGTCGCGCTGAGCAACTGCTCGGGTTCCCTCGTGCGCGGGCCGCGCTCCCGGGACACCGACCCCGCGCTGGTCCTGACGAACGGCCACTGCCTGGAGACGGGCATGCCCGGGGCCGGCGAGGTCATCGTGGACCAGGAGTCGACCCGGGCGTTCACGCTCCTGGAACGGAGCGGGAAGAAGGAACTCGGCTCCCTTCGGGCCACCCGGATCGAGTACGCCACGATGACCGACACCGACGCGGCGGTCTACCGGCTCGGCACCACCTACGCCGCCATCGAGAAGCGCTACGGCGTCCCGGCGCTGCGCCTGTCGACGGCCCGCCCGCACGACGGCACCGAGATCCGAGTCGTGTCGGGCTACTGGAAGACCATCTACGGCTGCAAGATCGACGGCACCGTCCACCGGCTGCGCGAGGCGGACTGGACGTGGAAGGACTCGATCCGCTACACGCCCGAGTGCCGGACCGTCGGCGGCACGTCCGGCTCGCCGATCGTCGACGCCCGGACGCGCCGCGTCGTCGGGGTCAACAACACCGCCAACGAGGACGGCGAGCGCTGCACGCTCAACAACCCTTGCGAGGTCGGCCGCGACGGCGGCATCACCGTCCGGCGGGGCATCGCCTACGGCCAGCAGACCCACCTGCTCGCCCGCTGCCTCGGGAAGGGCGGCGACGTCGTGCTGGACCGGGGGTGCGCGCTGCCGAAGCCATGACCCGCCCGGTCGCCACCGGCTCCGCCGCCCGGGTCACCCCTCGGCCAGCAGCCCGGCGCGGAGCCGGTCGAGGGTGGCGCGGAGCAGCCGCGACACGTGCATCTGGGACAGGCCGATCTGCTCGGCGATCTGCGTCTGGGTCTTGTTGCCGAAGAACCGCAGCAGCAGGATCGTCCGCTCCCGCTCGGGGAGGTCGTCGATCAGCGGGCCGAGGGCGTGGCCGTCGATGAAGGCGTCCAGCGCGGGGTCGTCGGATCCGAGGTACTCGCCGACCGTGCCGTTGTCGCCGTTCTGCGAGCCGTCGGCGGGGGCCTCCAGGGACAGCGGGCGGTAGGCGTCGCAGGCGACGATGACCTCGACGGTCTCCTCCTCGGTGATGTCCATGAGCGCCGAGATCTCGGCCGTGGTGGGGGAGCGGCCGTGCTCGCGGGTGAACTCCTGCATGGTCCGCTGGAGCACCGGACGCAGTTCCTGGATGCGGCGGGACACGCGGATGCCCCAGGTCTTGTCGCGGAAGTGCCGCTTCACCTCCCCGGTGACGACCGGGTAGGCGTAGGTGACGAAGCGGTCCCCGATCCCCGGGTCGAACCGGTTGATGGCCTTGACCAGGCCCAGGTAGGCCACCTGCTGGAGGTCGTCGATGGGTTCGCCGCGGTTGGCGTACCGGCGCGCCACGCCGCGGACCAGCGCGGCGTGCATGTCGACGATCCGCGCCCGCAGCCGTTCCCGCTGGGGATCGTCCTCGGCGAGCCCGTTCATCTCCGCCAGCAGGAGTTCCGTCTGTCCGTCGTTGAACCGGGTCGTGGTGGGCTGCGCCGACGTCATGCGTGTCGTCTCCCTTCTGGGCGGAGGCCGGCGAGGCAGGGGCGATCGCTCGGTGCTCGTCCACTACCCGGCAGAATGCAGATCACACCGAAAGGCCCATGGAGCGGGGGAATCGGGCGACCCGGGCGGCGCGTGCCGGGCCGCCGGCCACCGGGGCCCGGGATAAAGGACGTCCCCTCGGGTACCGGCCGGGTGACGCCTGAGGGGGAGAGCCGTGAGCACGATCACCGAGTCGGTCAACGTCACCGTCCCGATCCGCACCGCCTACGACCAGTGGACGCAGTTCGAGACGTTCCCGCAGTTCATGGACGGTGTCGAGGAGATCCGCCAGCTCGACGACACCACGCTGCGCTGGCGGACGCGGATGGCCGGGGTCGTCCGCGAGTTCGACGCCAGGATCACCGAGCAGCTGCCCGACGAGCGCGTCGCCTGGAAGTCCCTGGAGGGGCCGACGCACGCCGGGGTGGTGACCTTCCACCGGCTGGACGAGACCACCACGCGCGTCACCGCCCAGATGGAGTTCGATCCGGAGGGCCTCGCGGAGAAGGCCGGCGACAGGCTCGGCGCCCTCGGCCACCGCGTCAAGGGCGACCTGCAGCGCTTCAAGTCCTTCATCGAGGCCCGCGGCGTCCAGAGCGGCGGCTGGCGCGGCAGGGTGGACCGGCCCGCGCCCTGACCGCGCCGGCCCTTCCGCGGTACGTCCGCCGCGCCGCGCGTCACCGGTTGACGGGCGCGTGAGCGGGTAAAGGCCGCATGAACGCTGGTGCGGCCCAGGCTCGCTGATCCGAGCACCTGGCTCCGAGCTCGCGAGTGGGCCGCTCCGTGACTCTGCCCAGACGGTCGTTTCGGTAAACCGGTAGGTGTCTCAAGTGTCACGGCACGGGCAGATGCGCGTCCTGGTGACGGGGTGGCCGAGCTTCCTGCACGGTGAGGCCACGGCGGGCGACGTCCTGGCGATGGAGGCGGTGCGGCGCGGGCTGGCCGGCGCCGGTGTCGGCTGCGACCTCGCGTGGAGCCCGGTCTTCCGGCCGGGCGGGCTGGACCTCGGCGGCGCCGACCCCGGCCGCTACACCCACCTGGTGTTCGCCTGCGGTCCGCTGCACGGCCGGCAGATCGAGGACCTGCACCGCCGGTACGCGCGCTGCATCCGCGTCGCGGTCGGGGTCTCGGTCATCGACCCGGACGACCCCGCGGTCACCGGGTTCGACGCCGTCCTCGCGCGCGACACCCCGGCGGAGGCGCCGCGGCACGACCTGGCCGCGCTGCCGGCGACGCCTTCCGTGCCCGTCGCCGGGGTCGTGCTGGCGCCCGGGCAGGCCGAGTACGGAATGCGGCGGCGGCACGACCGGATCGAGGAGGAGCTGACGGGCTGGCTCGCCTCGCGCGAGTGCGCGCGGGTGCCCCTCGACACGCGGCTCGATCCGCGCGACTGGCGCCTGTTCACGACGGCGGCGGAGCTGGAGTCGGCGCTGCGCAGGCTCGACCTGGTCGTCACGACGCGGCTGCACGGGCTGGTCCTGGCCCTGAAGAACGGGGTCCCCGCGCTGGCGGTGGACCCGGTGGGCGGCGGCGCGAAGGTCACCGCGCAGGGCCGGGCCTGGTCGTGGCCCGCCGTGGTGACCGTCCCGGAACGGGAACCGGCACGGGAGGGCCCGCTGCTGGACGAGCGGGAGCTGGACCGGTGGTGGGACTGGTGCCTGTCGCCCGAGGGCGCGGGACGCGCCCCCGCGCTGCCGGCCGACGGCGCCATGATCGGTGAGCTGATGGACGTCCTCGGCGCCCGCTGAGGACGGCGCCGCGCGGGCCGGTCAGGCCGGACGGGCGACGACCAGCTCCCGGGCGAACCATTCGATCGTGCCGCGCAGCCCGTCCTCGACCGGGATGCGCGGACGCCAGCCGAGCACCTCCTCGGCCAGCCCGGTGTCGGGCCGCCGGACGCGCGGGTCGTCCACCGGGCGGTCGACGAAGCGGACCCTCGACCTCGAGCCGGTCAGCTCGATGATCAGTTCGGCGAGGCCGGCCATGGACACCTCGTACGGGCTGCCGATGTTGACCGGTCCCGGGTGATCGGACATCGCGAGGGCGATGATGCCCCGGACGGTGTCGTCCACGTGGCAGATCGAGCGGGTCTGGGAGCCGTCGCCGGTGACGGTGAGGTTCTCGCCGGTCAAGGCCTGGCGCAGGAACGTCGGGATGGCGCGGCCGTCGTCGGGGCGCATCCGCGGCCCGTAGGTGTTGAAGATCCGCACGATCGCGGTGCCGAGTCCGCGGGAGTGCCGGAACGCCGACGTCAGCGCCTCGCCGAACCGCTTGGCCTCGTCGTACACGCTGCGCGGCCCGACCGGGTTCACGTTGCCCCAGTACGACTCGGGCTGCGGGTGCACCAGGGGGTCCCCGTAGACCTCGGAGGTGGACGCGAGCACGAACCGGGCGCCCTTGGTCTCGGCGAGGTCGAGAGCGTTGCGGGTGCCCTGGCTGCCGACTTCGAGGGTCTGGATGGGGAATCGCAGGTAGTCGGCGGGGGAGGCGGCCGAGGCCAGGTGGAAGACGTATCCGACCTCGCCGGGGACGTTCACCGGCTCGGTGAGGTCGCGTCTGAGGAACCGGAAGTCCCGCCGTTCGGTCAGGTGCGCGATGTTGCGGGACGTCCCGGTGAGGAGGTTGTCCAGGCACACCACGGAGACGCCCTTGGCCAGCAGCGCCTCGCACAGGTGCGAGCCGAGGAATCCGGACCCTCCGGTGACGACGGCGCGCGGATGTCTCATCTTGTCCCCCTTGTTGCGGTGAGCGTCTTCCCGGCGGCTTCCACGGCCTGGTCGGCGGAGATCTCCAGCAGGCCCGGGTCGGGTTCGCGGCCGTGCGGGTCGCCCCGCCGCCCCGCCCACAGGACCAGGTGCTCGGCGCGGTCGGGCGGCCCCCACCGGCCGGGCGGCGTCGGGCCGAACAGCAGCACGGACGGCGTCCGGTACGCGGTCGCGAGGTGGGCGACGCCGGTGTCGCCGCACACCACGAGCCGCGCCCGCGCGACGAGCGCGGCCAGGTCCGGGAGGCGGGTGCGGCCCGACAGGTCGGCCCCCTCGTCCAGCCCGGCGAGTGCGGCGACGCGGCGCGCGATCGGCGCCTCCGCCTCGCCGCCGGTGACGACGACGCGCTCGCCGCGGTCCCGCAGCGCCGCCGCGACGGCCGCGAACCGCTCGGCGGGCCAGCGGCGCGCCGGGAACGCCGCGCCCGGATGGACGACGGCGGCGCCCGGCGCGGGGGAGGGGAGCGAGGGCGCGGGCAGGTCGAGGTCGCCGGGGTCGGCGCCGAACCCGTACGCCGACACCAGCCGGCACCAGCGTGCCACCTCGTGCTCGCCGGAGTCCCAGCCGGGCCCTCCGGTGTGGCCCGCCTCGGGGCAGGCGAACGCCAGAAGCCGGCCGGGCCGCAGCGCGGCGAGGATCCGGTGGCTCCGCGGGCCGCTGCCGTGCAGGTTGACGGCCACGCCGACCCCGTCGGCGGGCGGCAGTTGCCGCAGCCCTTCCACCGGTAAGACGTCGTCCACCGCCCCCGTGGAGCGGGCGAGGAAATCCAGCGCGGCCGGCGCGGCGAGTGTGACGCGGGCGCCGGGCGTCCCGCGCCGCAGGGCGCGCAGCGCCGGGACGGCGGTCAGCAGGTCGCCGAGGCCCAGCGCGCGCAGCACCAGGACCCGGCGGCCCGCCTCGGGCGCCGTCACGGCCACGACGTCTCCTGCGACGGGCAGACGACCATCTCCCGCACCTCGCACCCGGCGGGCTGGGAGAGCACGAACGCGACGGTCGCCGCCACGTCCTCGGGGCGGTTGAGCTTGGCGTCCGCGCCCGGCTTGTACTGCTCGGGGCGGTCGTCGAAGAACGCGGTGTCCATACCGCCGGGCACGACCATGGTGACGGCGACCCGCCCGGCCATCTCGGCGGCGAGGGCCCGGGTGAACCCGACGACGCCGAACTTGGACGCGCAGTACGCGGTGGCGTCGCTCACCGCCCGGAACCCCAGCGTGGACGCGACGGTCACGACGCGTCCGGCCGGCTCGTTCTCCAGGTAGGGGAGCGCGGCGCGGACGACGGCGGCGGTGCCCAGCAGGTTCACCTGGACGACCCGCTCCCAGTCCTCGGCGGGGACGTCGCACAGCGTCCCGCAGGAGTCGATGCCGGCGGCGGTGACGACGGCGTTCAGCCCGCCCGCGGAGCGGGCCAGCCCGTGGACGGCGCGCTCGGCGCACCTGCGGTCGGCCAGGTCGGCCTGCATGTGCTCGAAGTCGTCCTTGGGCGGGTGCCGGTCGAGGACGAGCGGGCGCCCGCCGTCGTCGGCCACCTTGCGCGCGACGGCCGCGCCGAGTCCGGAGGATCCGCCGGTGATGAGGACGTTCATGACGCGTTTCCCTTCGTGGTCGACAGCAGGCGCGTGGTGGAGCGCCCTTCCAGCAGGGGCAGCAGGACCACCTCGCCGTTGTGGGCCCGGACCGTCTCGGCCTCGGGCAGCGCGGTCCCGGCGTAGTCGGCGCCCTTCACCCAGACGTCCGGGCGCAGGCGCTGCAGCAGCGGGGCCGGCGTGTCGTCGTCGAACACCAGCGCGGCGTCGACGTCGCTGAGCGCCTCCAGCACCCGGACGCGGTCGGCGGCGGGCGTGACCGGGCGGGCCGGCCCCTTGCGGCGCCGCACGGAGGCGTCGGAGTTGACGCAGACGATCAGGCAGTCGCCGAGCCGCCGCGCCTGCTGCAGCATGCTGACGTGGCCCGCGTGCAGCAGGTCGAAGCAGCCGCCGGTCGCCACGACCGTCCCGCCCGCCCGTCTCGTGCGGTCGACGACGTCCCAGGCGTCCTCGCCGCGCTCGGGGACGAGCCGGGCGGTGCCGGACTCGGCGAGCTGCGCGGCGAGGGCCGCGGCGGCTCCGGCGCGGACGAACTCCGACGCGCGGTGGACGCCCTCGGTGACCGCGGCGGCGAGCGACCCGCCGTCGGCGAGCGCGCCGACGGCCCCGGCGGCGAAGCTGTCGCCCGCGCCGCACGAGTCGCCCCTGGCGGGCCGGGCGGGCGCCAGGAACGGCGCGTCCGACCCGTCGCAGAGCAGCGCGCCCTCGGGGCCGAGCGTGACCGCGACGCCGTCGATGCCCCAGGCGCGGCCGAGGTGCCGGCCGCGCCGCCCGGCGGCCGACAGCCCGGTCCCGCCGATCTCGGCGCCGTCGGCGGCGGCGAGCCGGGCCGCCTCCTCCGCGTTCGGGGTGAGTAGCCGGACGCCGGGGACGGGCGGCTCGCCGCGCGGATGCGGATCCCACACGACGGGGACGCCCGGGGGCAGCTCGCCCAGCAGGGACCGGACGGCGCGGTGCCGGGTGACGCCGCGGCCGTAGTCGGCGACCAGCACCGCGCCGGCCCCCGCGATCGCGTCGGTGACGCGCGGGCCGACGGGCCCGTCGAGGGCCTGCCCCTCCCCGGCGTCCAGCCGCGCCACCGACTGCCCTCCGGACCGGATGCGCAGCTTGCAGGGGGTGCCGCCGTGCAGGTGGAACGCGGCGACCTCGACGTGCTCCTCCAGCATCGCGCGCAGCCGCCGGCCGCGTTCGTCGTCGGCGAGCGCGGTGACCAGCACCACCTCGCGCCCGGCGGCGGCGGCCAGCAGCGCCGCCAGGCCCGCGCCGCCGGGGCGGGGCCGCTCCTCGGCCTGCTCGACGACGGGCACGGGCGCGTCCGGGCAGAGCCGGCTGCTGCTGCCGACGATGTCGATGTCGAGCAGGACGTCGCCGGCGACCACCAGCGGGCCGGTCATGGTCTCACCCCCAGGGCCTCGTCGACCACGCCGCACAGCAGGTGGACCGCGGCGAGGTGGATCTCCTGGACGGTCGCGGTGGCGGGGGCCTGCACGGTGATCGCGTCGTCGCACGCGCCGGCGAGGGCGTTGGGCCCCGGCCCGGTGACGGCCCACGCGGTGATGCCGAGCTGCCGGGCGCGGTGCGCCGCGGCGATCACGTTCGGGCTGCGGCCGCTGGTCGACAGGCACACCAGCACGTCGCCGGGCCGCCCGTGCGCCTGCACCTGCCGCGCGAACACGTTGACCGGGCCGTAATCGTTGCCGATCGCGGTCACCGACGAGGTGTCGGCGTGCAGCGGGATCGCCGACAGCGGGCGCCGCTCGTCCTCGAACCGGCCGACGAGCTCGGCGGTCAGGTGCTGCGCCTCGGCGGCGCTGCCCCCGTTCCCGCACGCCAGCAGCCGCCCGCCGCCGCGCAGCACGCCGGCGAGGTGGCGACCCCACTCCTCGATCGCGGGGACGTGCTCGCGGAACCGCAGCGCGGCCTCGGCGAGGGCCTCCAGCCGCCGGTCCTGCGCGGTCGCGGTCCTGGTCTGCGCGGCCGGGGCCGTCATGCCGCCACCTCGCTCAGCGCGGCGGCGTGCCGGTAGACCTCGGCGGTGCCTTCCGCGACGCGGGCCCACGAGTACCGGCCGCGCGCCCGGTCGCCGCCCGCCGCGCCCATCGCGGCCCGCCCGGCCGGGTCGTCCAGCAGCGCCCGGACCGCCCCGGCGGCGGCCTCCGGGTCGCGCGGGGGGACCAGCGTCCCGGTGACGCCGTCCACGACCGTGTCGAGGTGGCCGCCGACGGCGCTGGCCACCACGGGCACGCCGCAGGCCATCGCCTCCAGCGGCACCATGCCGAACGGCTCGTACCAGGGCAGGGTGAGCACCAGGCTCGCCGAGCGCAGCAGGGCGGGGACCTCGTCGCGGCCGAGCCGCCCGAGGAACTCCACGCGGTCGGCGACGCCCGCGTCCCGCGCCACCCTGCGCAGCCGGCGCACCTCGGGTTCGCCGCCGAGGTCGCCGCGCGGCGGCCCGCCCGCGACGGCCAGTTCGGCGTCGGGGAGGTGGGCCAGGGCCCGGATGGCGGTGTCGACGCCCTTGCGCTCGACGAGCCGCGACAGCACCACGAGCCGGTGCCGGCCCGCGGGCGGCCCGGCGGGTCGGCCGGCGGGGCCGCCGCCGGGCGCGAACAGGCTCAGGTCGACGCCGCACGGCACCACCCGGACGTGGTCGCGGGGGACGCCCATCGCGCTCAGTTCGGCGATCTCGTCCGAGCAGGTGGCGATGACGGTGTCGGCGGCCCGCCCGACCGCGCGTTCCAGCCGCACCCGGGAGGCCGGGCTGGTGTCCTTGTCGCCCTGGTGGCGGCGCTTGACGGTGCCGAGCGCGTGGTAGGTCTGCACCACCGGCACCCGCCGCGACCCCGCCGGCTGCGCGGCCTGGATCGCCGCCAGGCCGCTCATCCAGAAGTGGGCGTGCGCGACGTCGGGCGGGTCGGCGGCCCAGCGCTGTTCCAGGTAGCGCCCGAAGTCGTGCATCCACGGCAGCAGGTCGTCCTTGGCGATCCGCTCGGGCGGCCCGGCCGGGACGTGCTCGACGCTCACGCCGGGGGCGAACCTCACCCGGCCGGACGGGACGGGCGCGTCCCGCCGCGTGTAGACGGTGACGTAGTGCCCCTGCCTGCCGAGTTCGGCGGCCAGCTCCGCGACGAACACGTTCTGCCCGCCGCCGTCCGCCCCGCCCAGCCCCTTGCCCGCGGGCCCGCCCCGGACGGCCAGCGGGCTGGCGTGCTCGGAGATCATGGCTATCCTCATCGCGTTACCTCCTGGAGAGTTCGCCGCCAGTCGCGGAGGAACCGCGTCAGCCCGTACCGCTCGGCGGCGTGGGCCCGCGCCTCCTTGCCCATCTGGCGGGCGCGCGGCGGGTCGGCGGCCAGGGTCCGCGCGGCGTCCGCCAGCGTGGCGACGCGCGTGGACAGCACCCCGGCCTCCGGCGGCACCGCCTCGACCGCCTCGGTGGTGGCGAGCGCCACCACCGGCAGGCCGAGCATCATGGCCTCGATCAGCGCGAGGCCCAGCGAGGTCCACCGGTAGGGGTGGACGTAGACGCGGCGCCGGGCGAGTTCCTCGTGCATCCTCGCCTGCGGCAGGTCTTCGAAGGTCCAGAGGGATTCGGGGGCGATCCCGAGCCGGCCGGGGACGCCGGCGACGTTCATCCCGAACAGGTCGAGGGGGACGGCCGCCGCCAGCTCGGCCAGCAGGTCGGTCCCGGCGACGCGCCCGCGGCGCAGCGGGTCGTTGACGACCACGCCCGCGCGCGGCATGTCCCCGGTGTACCGGTGGCCGGGGTCGACGACGCCGTGCTCGATGACCGTGGTGGGGGCGCGGCCGCAGTTCCAGAACAGCCGGTTGAAGTGCGTGACGTGCACGACGGGGATGTCGGAGCGGTCGTGCAGGAAGTGCCGGCTGTCCGGGACGACCTCTTCGGGGACGCCGATGTCGGAGGGCGTCCGGCGGGGCGTGTCGTGCTCGACGTAGACGGCGGGGACGTCGCGTCCCGGGCGGCGGCCGAGCCATTCCTCCGCCAGCCGCAGCTCGTGGGGGCGTTGCAGGACGACGGCGTCCACGTCCTCGCCGCGCAGCCGCTCCGGCGGCACCTCGACCGCGCGGCCGGGCCAGTGGAACGTGTCGGGCCGCCCCTTGCCGTCCGGGCCCCGGTCCGGGGTGACGGGGACGAGCGTGGTCTGCGGGCCGTGCACGAACGAGGTCGCCCACGACCCGTGGACGTGCCACATCAGGACTCTCACCGTGCGGGCACCTCCTCCGCGGTCCTCACGATCTCCACGGCCGCCGCGACCTCCTCGGCGCCGACCGAGGACAGGCACGGATGCCCGGCGACCGGGCATTCGCGGGCGCGGCTGTCCCGGCACGGCGCCCCCTGGTCGCCCAGCAGCGCCATCGGGACGCCGAACGGCGCCCACCGGGCCGCGGGCACGGTCGGCGCGAACAGCGACACGACCGGCGTGCCGACGGCGGCCGCCAGATGCGCGGGGCCGGTGTTGCCGGCGACGACGGCGCACGCGCCCTCCAGCACCGACGCCAGCTCCGGCAGCGTCGTCCGGCCGCCGAGGTCCAGGCCGTCCTGCCCGGCGACGGACGCGGTCAGCTCCTTCTCGTCGCCGTGCCCGGTGACGACGACGCGGTGGCCCGCCGCGTCCAGCAGGCGGACGGCCTCGGCGCAGCGCTCCGGCGGCCACGCCCGCGCGGGCACCGAGGTGCCCGGGTGCACCACGACGTACCCGCGGCCGCCGGTGAGGTGATCGGTGTCGGGGAGCGGCCCCCGGACCCGCAGCCGGGTGTCGGCCGGGGACGGGAACCCCGCGTCCTCCGCCAGCGCGAGCATCCGCAGCGGCTCGGGCACGTCCTCGCCCGGCAGGTGCCGCAGGTCGAGCAGCGAACCGGGGTAGTCCTCGCTGATGCCGCCGATCCAGGGCGTCCCGGCCAGCCGCAGCAGCAGCGCCAGCGGCAGCGGCGACTGGTGGAACGAGGTCAGGATGAGGGCCCGGTCGAACCCCTGGAGCCGGCGCGTCAGCGCGTCGATCTCCGACCGCTCGACGGGCACGCCGTCCGGGTCGATCCAGGGGGCGCACCACTCGATGACGGAGTCGACGCCCGGCAGCATGTCGGCGGCGGCGCGGCCGCGCGGCCCGCACAGCAGCACGACCTCGTCGGCGCGCTCGGCCACCGCCCGCACGGCGGGGCCGGCGAGCAGCACGTCGCCGAGGTTGTCCTGGCGGGAGACGAGGACCCTCATCGGCGCCGCCTTCCGCCGAGGACGAGATCGACGGCCGCCCGCAGCGTCGGCGCCGTCTCGGCCGCCTGCGCGATCTCCACCGGCCGGGTGCGCCCGGTCGGGACGAGGATGCCCCGCGCGCCCGCGGCGGCGGCGGCCTCGACGTCGCCGCCGATGTCGCCGATCACGGCGCAGTCGGACGGCCGTGCCCCGAGGCGCCGCGCCGCCCGCTCGATCAGCCCCGGACGCGGCTTGCGGCACCCGCAGCCGTCGCCGCCCTCGTGCGGGCAGAACTCCCACACGTCGACGGGCCCGAGGAGCCGCTCGACCCGCGCGTTGACGCGCCGCACGTCATCGGCGGTGATGCGCCCCTTGGCCACGCCCGACTGGTTGGACACGACCCCGATCCGGACGCCGTGCCGCCGCAGCCGGTCCAGGGCGCGCCGCGCGCCCGGCATCGGCTCCACCCGCGCCGGGTCCCCGTTGTAGGGGACGTCCCGGATGAGCGTGTCGTCGCGGTCGAACAGCACGACCCAGGGGCCGCCCCAGGGCCGGGCGCTCCGGTGGGCGATGAGGCCCCGCACCCGGTGCCACACCGCGGCGGGCGGGATGGCGGCGCTGGTCACCGCCATCCTCGCGACCTCGTCCGGCGTGCGCGGCCCCGGCCGGATCCGCTCGTAGGCGAACCGGGCGGTCAGCGCGCCCCAGACGGCTCCGGCGGCCAGGGCGGCGGCCGCGCCGCGCCGGCCGCCGAGCGCCACGGGGGCCGCCGCGGCCAGAAGACCGGCGGTGGTGGTGAGCAGGTGGCGGCGGAGCAGGCCGCGTCCCTCGCCGGCCCGGTCGCGCCACGAGGGGCCGTGCACCCGCCACATGAGGATGTCGTCGGCGTTGCCCGCCTGCGCCTTCACCGAGGCCCAGAAGCCGGCCGGCCGGACGGGGTGCGTCAGCCTCCGCGCGCCCAGGACCAGGCCGTGCCCGGCGTCCATGGCGCGCAGCGCGAGGTCGGCGTCCTCCCGGTAGGCGCGGCGGAAGCGCTCGTCGAAGCCGCCGAGCGCCGCGAGGACGCCGCGGCGGTAGGCCATGTCGGCGGTGATCCAGTCCGCGCCCGCGAGCGCCGCCGTGTTGCGCTCCCAGTCCGTCGGGCGCCGGTCCCACGGCAGCGGGACCGTGACCCGGCCCTGGGAGCCGCCCACCTCGGGCGGCAGGTCCGCGAGGTCGGCGGCCAGCCTGGCGGGCCAGTCGGGCTCGGGCACGACGTCGTCGTCCAGGAAGGCGACCCACTCGGTGCCGGCCGCGCGCCAGCCCGCGTTCCGGGCCGCGGCGGGCCCGCGGCCGCCGGAGCGGATCACCCGGATCTCCGGGCCGCCGGACACCGGCAGGGGGAGCGGCGCGCCGGGCGCGGGACGGTCGTCCACGACGATGATCTCGCGGAGCGCGTCCGCCCCGGTGCCGGGGCCCGCCAGCGCGTGCAGCGTGGCGCGCAGGCTCTCCCGGCCGATCGTCGGGATGACGACCGTGTGGTCGGCGGAGCGGCTCATCGGGCGTGCACCTCCCGGCGGCGGACCACGTACGGCCCGATGGCCAGCAGGTCCACCGGGGCGGAGCCGAAGCACTCCAGCGCGTCGCGCGGGTCGTCGACCATGGGGCGGCCGGCGGTGTTCAGGCTGGTGTTGACGACGACGGGAAGGCCGGTCCGGCGGCGGAACTCCTCCAGGAGCCGTGCGACCAGCGGCTCGTCCCCGGCGGCGACCGTCTGGATCCGGGCGGTGCCGTCCACGTGGACGACCGCGGGGATCCGCTCGCGCCAGCCGGGGCGGACCCGGTGGACGAACAGCATGTACGGGCTCGGCAGCGGCCCGTCGAAGATCTCCGGCGCGTGCTCCAGCGCGACCATCGGCGCGATCGGCCGGAACTGCTCGCGGCCCTTGACGTCGTTGAGGCGCTCCACGTTGCCCTCGTGACCGGGGTGGGCGAGCAGCGAGCGGTGCCCCAGAGCGCGCGGGCCGAACTCGGAGCGGCCCTGGAACCAGGCGACGATCTCGTTGCGCGCGAGCGCTTCGGCCACCGCGGCGGCCAGGTCGCCGGGCCGCTCGTACGAAATCCCGGCGACGTCGAGGCGCTCGGCGATCTCGCGGTCGTCCCACCGGCGGCCGAGGTCCGCGCCGGGCATGGCCGCCGGCGGGTCGCCTCCCGCCCGCGCGACGTGCAGCGCCGCGCCGAGCGCCGTCCCGGCGTCTCCGGCGGCGGGCTGCACCCAGATGTCGTCGTACGGGCCGTCCTCGGCGAGACGGGAGTTGGCGACGCAGTTGAGGGCGACGCCGCCGGCGAGCATCAGCCTGCGGGAACCGGTGCGGCCGTGCAGCCAGGTCGCCAGGTCCAGCAGCACCTCTTCGAGGCGGGCCTGGACGCTCGCGGCGAGGTCGGCGTGGTCGCGGGTCCATTCGCCGCCGGACGTGCGGGCCTTCGCCAGCGCGCCCCAGTCGATTCCGGTGACGGCGAAACCGCCGTCACCGGTGGCGTGGATGTGCTCGCGCAGCTCTCCGAGGAAGCGCGGCTCCCCGTAGGACGCGAGCGCCATGACCTTGTACTCGTCGCTGGAGCGCAGGAAGCCGAGGTGCTCGGTCAGGTCCTCGTACATCAGCCCGAGCGAGTGCGGCAGGCGCTGGGCGTGGAGCGGGGTCAGGGCGCCGCCCTCGTAGGTCCCGGCCAGGTGCGAGTGCGACTCGCCGCGCCCGTCCAGGACCAGGACGTCGCCGTCGCCGGGTCCGGGCGCGGCGAGCGCGGCGGACGCGGCGTGCGCCACATGGTGCGGCACGTACCGGACGATTCCGGGGTCGAGCCCCGGCAGCGCCGTCGACAGGAAGTTCGGGGCCCGGCGCGCGTACAGGGTGCGCAGCCGCTCCCACTGCTCGTCGTGCCCGCCGAGGCCGGGCTCGACGAGCCCCGGATCGTAGGAGTAGGCGACGGCGTCGAGGTCGCCGGGCTCCAGCCCGGCCTCCTCAAGGCACCACCGGGCCGCCTGCTCCGGCAGTTCCCAGCCGGAGAACGGCACCGGCCGCTTGCCGTGCTTGCGGCGGCTGAAGCGCTCCTCCTCCGCCGCCGCGACGACGGCTCCGCCGGACACCAGTGCGGCTGCCGGGTCGTGAAAGATCGCATTGATTCCGAGCACGCGCATATAGGCCCCGTTTCGGCGCTGCGTTGGCTGATGTGCCGGTGGCGTCGTCGTAGTCACCGGCTCTTGGCGGTCTCGCCGGGAGCAAATCCCCTATAGGTGATTCGACATTGCCGATAACGTCGGCTCTAAACGCTGAAGTCAGAAAAGTCGCTGGTGAGCGAAATGCCAGGTAGGCGGCATGACGGTACATAGGGCCGAGGACGGTGGGTACTGGCGGCTTCATGCGCTATACCGTCGTCGTCATCACCAAAGACCGGCGGCACTCCCTTGCCGCGACGCTCGCGCGCACGCGTCAAATCGCGGAACTCCCCACGGTCATCGTGGTGGACAACGCCTCGAAAGACGGCACCGCCGACGCCGTCGCGGAGGAATTCCCGGAGATCCGGCTGATCCGTTCTCCGCGCAACCTCGGGGCGGTCGCCCGCAACGTCGCGGTCGACCACGTCCGCACTCCGTACGTGGCGTTCTGCGACGACGACACATGGTGGGAGCCGGACGCGCCGTCCCGCGCCGCGGCCCTGCTCGACGCGCACCCGCGCCTCGCGGTCGTCACCGGGCGGATCCTGGTCGAGCCCGGCGGGCGCGAGGACCCGATCGTGCCCGAGCTGCGGGAGTCGCCGGTCCCCGGGCCGCCGTGGCTGCCCGGCCCCGCGCTCGGGTCGTTCCTGGCCGGGGCGTCCATGGTCAGGACGGACGCGTTCCGCGAGGCAGGAGGGTTCTCCGCGCGGCTCTGGCTGGGCGGCGAGGAGGAACTGCTCAGCGCCGACCTGATGGCGCTCGGCTGGCAGCTGTGCTTCGCCGAGGACGTCGTCGTGCACCACGCGCCGTCCGGGCTCCGCGAGGCGCACCTCAGGCGCCGCCACGGCATCCGCAACACGCTGTGGTTCACCTGGCTGCGCCGCCCGCTGCCCGCCGCCGTGCGGCGCACGGCCGGCCTGCTGCGCACGCTGCCGCGCGACCGCGTCACCGCGGGCGCGCTCGCCGAGGCCGCCGCCGGGCTGGCCTGGGTGGCCCGCGAACGCCGGACGCTGCCGCCGGACGTCGAAGACCGGCTCCGGCGCCTGGAGACCTCCCAGCGGGAGTCCACGGCCCGCCGTTACGTGAGCTGAGGAGCGGCCCATGCCCGACGAGACGAGGCCCGACGAGACGAGGCCCGACGAGACGAGGCCCGACCAGACCTTGCCTGACCGGACCAGGCCCGGTGTGACGATCCTCGTCGCGACCCGCGACCGCGCCCCGGAGCTGCGCCGCAGCCTCGCGCACCACGACGCCCCGGTGATCGTGGCCGACAACGCCTCCGCCGACGGCACCGCGGCCGCCGCCGAGGAGGCCGGCGCCACCGTGCTGCGGCTGCCGCGCAACCGCGGCGCCGCGGCCCGCACCGTCGCCGCCGAGCGCGCCTCGACCCGCTACGTCGCCTTCGCCGACGACGACTCGTGGTGGGCGCCCGGATCGCTGGACCGCGCCGTGGAGATCCTGGACTCCCATCCGCGGACGGCGCTGCTCGCGGCCCGGGTGCTCGTCGGCGCCGAGGAGCGGCTGGAGCCGGTGTCGGAGCAGATGGCCCGCTCGCCCCTCGGGCGGCCGGACGGGCTGCCCGGCCCGGCCGTCCTCGGCTTCCTCGCGTGCTCCGTCATCGTCCGGCGCGAGGCGTTCCTCGGCGTCGGCGGCTTCTCCGACGTCCTGCACTTCGGCGGGGAGGAGGAACTGCTCGCGCTCGACCTGGCCGCCGCCGGATGGGGCCTCGCCTACGTGCCCGAGCTCGTCGTCCACCACCATCCGTCCGAGGCGGGCCGCGACCCGGCGGCGCGCCGCCGCCGGGAGGCGCGCAACCGGCTCCTGACCGCGTGGCTGCGCCGCCCGCTCCCGGCGGTCGCCCGCGCCGCCGCGTCGGCGCTCGGCAGCCGCGACGGCCGGGCCGGCCTCGCGGACGCCGCCCGGACC
>NZ_SMKH01000460.1 GCF_004348515.1 Actinomadura sp. KC345
CCCGAACGCTCTCCCCCCACCACACTCGAAAAACTTCGTGCACCCCCACCAAGTCGACTACCATGCGGGACGAGCCCACGCCGGCGTAGCTCAATTGGCAGAGCATCTGTCTTGTAAACAGAAGGTTAGGGGTTCAAGTCCCCTCGCCGGCTCCCAGCTCAAGGGCCCCCTCCGCATCCGGAGAGGGGCCTCATTGCTAACAGGTACAGCAGCGAAGTACAGCTACGTGGACGCCTTTCCGCTGCCGTCGCCGGGCTGCCGCAGATGGTTCCCGAGCCGTTGTGCGCTGCCCCTGGTCTGCTCGGTCGGAGCCTCGGTGTAGATCTCCATGGTCAGGCTGGTCTTGCTGTGCCGGGGGATCCGCATCGCCGCCCGAGGATGGACGTCCAGCGCGGCCAGGAGCTTGTCGCACGTGTGCCGGGTGTCGTGCACCCGATGACCTCGACCCCGGCAGCGGCATAAAGGTCCGACTGACGCTGCGCGACTCCACCGGGCCGGACTCTTGACAGTGCTCTAGGTAAACATGGCCGACGTTACGGGGTCGCTCGGTCCATCAACGTCCACAGGAGGCGACCGCCGGTACGCGAGTCGGTGTCGCATTGGCCAGGCCCCCCAGACTCAGTCTCCTAACAGCGCACAGACCTGGTGATCTGTGCGGACACGTTGCCGAAAGTCACGTGGGCCCTCGAAAAGGAGATCAAGGACCCGGCGGCGTACCGCCGGATCCTTGCGAGTGTCTAGCGGTCGGTCCGGTGTCTAGCGGTTGCCCCGTGACCAGGCAGAGAGGCCGCCTAAGCCCATGGCGCTGGCACAAGCGACGCCGAGCAGACAGCTGGTGTAGGTGCCGACGAAGAGATCGCTCGCGAAGATGCGGTCGACGACCGCAAAAGCACAGAAGCCCCCGACGATGCCCCCGACCACAAGGTTGAGGACGATCGCGACGCAGACGTCCTGGTGGGCGAGCGCATAGGGCAGGCCGAAGCTGAAGCCGTTGACCACGTTGACGATGCCGTTGACAACGACAACGATTCCGGCGCCCACGACAGCGCAGACGACGGGGGCGACGACGAGGGCGACGACGTCCCAGAAGCTGAAGGGGCTCCCCAACTCGCGGTTACCCATGATGGTGGAGCACACGCCAGCGATGAGGGCACCCGCGATGACTAAGAGAACGCCGATGACAGCACGTCGGGAAGGCGGCACTGCGGTTGAAGACAGCACGGCGGATGAAGTTGGACTTCTTCATTGGATAACGCCCTGGTTTGTGGCACGCGTAGGTACGCGCGACTCGATTCGGGATCTACCGTCCCGAGCTGGGCGGAACACGAATGCATGCCACCGGTCACCCGCCGGCACCGATGCGGATCGTCCAGGCCAGCCCACCGGACCGATACCGGCCCAGCCAGGCATGCACGCTCTGTCGCGACACTCCATACCGCCCGGCGACCTCGGTCACCGGGCAGCCCGCCTTCTACTTCCAGCACAGCGCGATGCCGCTGCTCCATGACGCTCAGCTCCACCAGCGCCAACCCGACCTCCCGCGCAACCGATCCAACGATCACGCGAAAGCCAAGCCAGCCGACAGGGCGTCAAGTATCAACCGATGCCGGAGTGTCAAGCATCAACCGAGGAAGGACAGTTCCTCGTTGACCACGTGGGCGTAGACCTGCAGCGTGATGGCCGAGTCAGCGCGCCCGAGCCGGGCGGGCACCACGTGGACGGGGACGCCCGTTAGGAAGAGAGAGTCGTCGCGTGAGCGTGCCCGAGGTCGTCAAGGCGGAGGCGGCTCAACGTCCTCGATGCCCCTGCGCTACTGCCGGCACTACGAGATCAACGTGCGGCAACACCACATCGACCTCGGCGGCTGCACCGCCACCTAGGAACATCCGGACGGCTCGGAGAACTCGGCCACCGATGGCCTCGTGTGGGACATTGAGGGCAAGGACGCCGTCATGTCGTTGACCCGTGACCACCTGGGTGCCCTCCTCGGCCAACACCCACCCCTGAACGACTACGTCCAGGCCACCCAAGGATGCCCCGCCGCCGGATGGCAGGACGGCTACATCACCCACCGAGGCGACCAGGCGCACGGTGCCGAAAGACGCGGCGCCGGAGGCAGCGGCGGGGAAGGGCGAGCCTGCGAAGGTTGCCCCGGCAGGGCTTCCGGGCCGGGGGGCATCATTGGCGCTACCCGCTACCCGGCGGCGATGACGTGCGACCGCAGGGTGGCGTGATGCGCATTCTCACAAGCTCTGGACAGTCTTTGCTGAGGCCTCCGGTAGAGCGGAGGCGTGAAACCCACAAACAGGGGAGCTTGCAATGGCCACATTCAACAGGTCCGGCCAAAAGGTTTTCGGAAATCAGATCAGCGGGGAGAGGATCGTCATCGACGGCGACGAGGTCGTCGTCGATGGCGTCGTCGTCAACCGCGACAACAACGCCGGAGGCGACAACAACAACGCCGGAGGCGACAACAACAACGCCGGAGGCGACAACAACGCCGCCGCCGGTAACTGAACCGGAAAAGGCGAGGCCTAACAAGCCGACGCAAAAGCTACACAACAGCCCTGGCACTGCCAGGGCTGTTTCTCTTTTGCCACCGGAGAAGGTTCAGGGTGAACGCGCCGGTCTGGGCCAGGTGCAGCGCTGTAGTGGCCGCGGTGAGCATCGCGTCTGGCTTGTGATCGCGCAGTTGCTCGTACGGTCCCGCCGCACACGCGATGGCCGAAGTCGAGACGACCGCCGATCTCAAGGTGAGTGTCACTGGTCCCGCATCCGTTGTTCCAGGCGGGAGTGCCACTTATCAGATGACAATCTGGAACCATGGCGCTGACGCCGTCCAGAGCGCCGGAGTGGCTGCCACATGTTCCCGCAATTTCCGACTTCCACCGAGCGGCCTGACGGGAGTTTCGGGCTTTTGCGGGGGACCCATAGGGAGACCGGAGATCATCTGCGATGTGGCTGGCGGGCCGGTGGCGCCCGGTGACACCAGGACCGTCACCTTCACAGGAACCGTCGACCCGGCTGCCTCAGGGCGGGCGGAGTTGGAGGCACGCGTATTGTCCAGGGCCGTTGATCCCGTACCGGAGGATAACAGCGGGCAAGCGACGTCCCTTGTCATATCGGATGGCACGGATGCGTCACGCTGACGCATTGTCGCATGTACCCCAAGGACATCTGCGATTATGCGCACACGGGTCTACCTGCAGCGGGAGTGGCGATCTTGCGGTGGCCGGTTTCTTGTAAGCAGGTGGTGCTCTGCCTGCTGTCAGATCGAACGTGTGCGCGACGGCACGGGCAGCACCGGTAGGCTTCCAGGAATGTACCGTCCGAGCGCATGCTTCAGACGTACCAATGCCGAACGGCAGGATCAGCTGCTCTCGTGGGACCGGGATGACGTGGCGTTCTTCGCCGCTGGAGCTTGCCACATCCTCGCGTACGCGTTCATGGAGACCTATCCGGATGCCGGGTTTCAACCCGTAGGGCTCTGGCCACGAGGGGCAAGGGACGCCTGCCATGTCTATGTCACGGACGGTACCTGGGCATTCGATCACGACGGATGGACCTTGCAGACCGAACTCCTGAGCGGCGCAAGCGCCGCCGAACCGCTGAGCGACCTTCGGGCGCGTCCGATCCACACGGATCTCGGCACGTTCTGCGTGCGCCACCACCATCGCCCCCGGGCGCTCTTCGCTTTCGATCCATGGGAGCGGGCTCTGCGGTACGTCGCCCAGTTTCCTGCTCCGGATGCTAACGGCGGTGCTAACAACGGGGTCGGATGACCTTGGACAAGTGTGGACGCGCGGGAGGTCGCGGCCCTGGTCAGGAGATGTGTCGGGACATCTCTGGACGGATCTGATCTTGCTTGTAGCCAGATGCCCTTATGCTGACACCAGTAGCTAAGCGACCATTGGGAGGCTCCAGTGCCGGCCAGCCTGAAGCGAATCCGCGAGGCCATGGACGTCGAGCCCACTCCTCGGAACAAGGGACTGACGCTTACCCTGAAACTCACTGCCTACGACAACGGCATGTTGGAGCTCGACACAGTGCCGTTGAACGATCACAAAAGCGACGATGACGTCACTGGGTGGTTGGCTGCTGCGGAGGTCATCACTGCGACACTGAGGTTTTCTCGCCGACTTTCAGCTGATCCTGCGGTGCTCGAAAAGGGTGAGGACGTGGGCGGAGCGGACGAGGTCGCCGATTCTGCTGGGGCTGAGGGTGGTGTGCTGGAGGGCGGTCCACCGTTGGGTGAGGAGTGCGAAGCCGCGTTCGCCGAGGCAGCGTAGGGAGCGTTGCAGGGCGTTGTGGGTGCGGTTGCCGGTGGC
>NZ_SMKH01000461.1 GCF_004348515.1 Actinomadura sp. KC345
CCCCGGATCGCTTCGCTCATGCCTGTGACTCCTTTCCGAAACGAGCCGTCACCGAGCCGATCCCGGCGAACGTGGCGGTGAGGGTCTCTCCCGGCGCGACCGGCACGGCGGCGGTGATCGAACCGGGCAGCACCACGTGTCCCGCCTCCAGCTCCACCCCGCGCTCGCCGAGGACGTTGGCGAGCCAGACCAGCGCGTTGATCGGCGAGCCCAGTACCGCGCCGCCCGCGCCTGTGTCGATCAGGTCGCCGTCGCGGTGCAGCAGGCAGCCCATCAGCGACAGGTCCAGGCCGTCCAGCCGGACCGGGCGGGTGCCGAGCACGACACCGCCGCTGGAGGCGTTGTCGGCGATCGTGTCCGGGAGAGTGATCTTCCAGTCCGCGATCCGGGAGTCGATCACCTCCAGCGCCGGGAGCACGTACTCGACGGCGGCGACCGCGTCGGCGGCGGTCGCGCCGGGACCGGCCAGCGGGCGGCCGAGCACGAACGCGATCTCCGGCTCGATCCGGGGCTGCAGGAACCGGCCGGTGTCGACCGGGGCGCTGTCCTGGAAGAACATCGAGTCCAGCAGCACGCCGAAGTCCGGCTGGTCCACGCCCATCTGCCGCTGCATCGCCGCCGACGTCAGCCCGACCTTGTGGCCCTTGATCCGCGCCCCCGCGCCGGTCCAGGACTCCACCTGCGCGAGCTGGACCGCGTACGCGTCGGCGACCGACATGTCCGGATGATTCGCCGTCAGCGGCGAGATGGGAGTGCCGGTCGCGTAGGCGTCGAGCAGCGCTGCCGCGGCCTTCTCCACCGAACCCGGGTCCATGGGCTGTCCTTTCCTCGTCTGCGCCGTCCGCGCAGGTCCGAGCCTCCCCCGCCCCGGTCGCCGCGGGCAACGCCGCCGTCCCGCGTGGTGGGACACCTCTTCTACATTGGGGTCATGGCGTCCGACGACACCTTCCTGCGCCGCGCCGTCTCGGTGCTGACCGCGTTCCGCGCGGACGACGACGGGCTCGGCTCCGCCGAGCTCGCCCGCCGCAGCGGCCTGCCCAGGTCGACGGCGCACCGGATCGCGCTGGACCTCGTCGAGGCCGGGCTGCTGGAACGCCAGGGCACCCGCGTCCGGCTCGGGCTGAAGCTGTTCGAGATCGGGCAGCGGGTACCGCGCCAGCGGGTCCTGCGGGACGCGGCCGTCCCGTACATGTCGGACCTGCGGGAGGCGACCCGGCAGACCGTCCACCTCGCGGTCCTGGAGGGCGGCGAGGTCGTCTACGTGGAGATCCTCGGCTCCACCGGCGCGCCGCGGCTGCCGTCCCAGGTGGGCGGCCGGCTGCCCGCGCACGTCACCGGCGTCGGCAAGGCGATCCTGGCGTTCTCCCCGCCGGACGTGGTCAAGGCCGTCCTGGACGCGGGGCTGGTCAAGGCCAGCGAGCGCAGCGTCACCGCGCCGGGCCTCCTCGCCCGGGAGCTGGAGACGATCCACCGCGATGGCGTCGCCTACGACCGCGAGGAGTCCGGCCGCGGCATCGTCTGCGCGGCCAGCCCCGTCCTCGGCCCCGACGGCCTGGCCGTCGGGGCGCTGTCGGTGTCGGGGTGGTCGAACCGGATGCGCCCGGCCGTCGTCGCCCCCGCCGTCCACACCGCCGCCCTCACGCTGTCGCGCACCCTCGGCCAGCGGCAGCGGTCCCGCTAGGGCAGGTGCCGGGCCAGGAGCTGCGCGAGGTGCTCGCCGTCGCGGCCCGCCAGCTCGCGCAGCTGGGTGCGGCAGCTGAACCCGTCGGCCAGGACGACGTCCCCCTCGCCGGTCCTCCGGACGGCTGGGAGCAGCTGGTACTCGGCGACCGCGACCGACACGTCGTGGTGCCCCTTCTCGACGCCGAAGTTGCCCGCGAGCCCGCAGCAGTTGCCGAGCCTGCCGACCTCGGCGCCCGCCTTCGTCAGCAGCGCCGCGTCCTTCGTCCAGCCCATGACGGCGTGGTGGTGGCAGTGCGGCTGCGCGATCCCGGTGACGTCCGACAGGTCGGGCGGCGTCCAGTCCGCGGTCTCGGCGAGCAGCTCGGCGAGCGTGCGGGTCGCGGCGGCCACCTCGCGCGCCGCCGCGGCGTCCACCCCTGCCAGCAGCTCCTCCGCGTCCGACCGCAGCACGCCCGTGCAGGACGGCTCCATCCCGACGACCTTCGCGCCGCGCCGGACGTGGGGGAGCAGCGCGTGGACGGTGCGCCGGGCCTGCGCGCGCGCCCCGTCCAGCTGACCGGTCGAGATCCAGGTGATCCCGCAGCACACGGAACGTTCGGTCACCGTGACGCGGTATCCGGCGTGCTCCAGCACCTTCACGGTCGCCTTGCCGACATCGGGCGAAAACGCGTCGGTGAAGCTGTCCACGAACAGGACGACGTCTCCGTTGCGGCCTTCCGCGCTTTCATGCGACGCGAACCAGCGTCGGAACGTCACCGGGGCGAACGCGGGCAGGGTGCGCCGCCGGTCGATGCCCGCACCCCACGCGACCAGGGGCCTCATCAGCGACGACCGCATCCCCGCGTTGGCGACCTTGATCATGGCGGGCGCCCTGGCGAGCAGCCGCGTCCAGCGGGGCAGCCGCCCCAGCGCGTAGTGGGCCCGCGGCCTGATCCTGCGCCGGTACCGCTGATGCAGGGCCTCGGCCTTGTAGGACGCCATGTCGATGCCGGTCGGGCAGTCCGACGCGCAGCCCTTGCACGAGAGGCACAGGTCGAGCACGTCGTGCAGCGCGCCGGACTTCCAGCCGTCCGGCCCGAGCTTCCCGCTGACGACCTCCTGCAGCACCCGGGACCGCCCGCGCGTGGAGTCCTTCTCCTCCCGGGTCGCCAGGTACGAGGGGCACATGACGCCGCCGGCCGCGGTGTTGTCGGCGCGGCACTTGCCGACCCCCGTGCACCGGTGCACGGCCCGCGACAGGTCGCCGCGGTCGTCCCGGTAGGCGAGTGCGAGGCCGCGCTCGAACGGGACGGCCTGCGCCGCGCGAAGATCGTCGTCCACGGGCGCCGGGCGGACGATGATCCCCGGATTGAGCAGGTCATCGGGATCGAAGACGTCCTTGACCGCCGAGCACAGCGCCAGCGCCTCGGCCGAGTACATGTGCGGCAGCAGCTCGCCTCGCGCCCTCCCGTCCCCGTGCTCGCCGGACATCGTGCCGCCGTGCCGCGCCGCGAGCGCCGCCGCCTCGTTCAGGAAGTCGCGGAAGACGCCCTTGCCGTCCGCTCGCCCGAGCGGGAAGTCGATGCGGACGTGGATGCAGCCGTCCCCGAAATGCCCGTACGGGACGCCGAACAGCCCGTACTCGCCCAGCAGCGCCTCGAACTCCCGCAGGTACACGCCGAGCCGCTCGGGCGGCACCGCCGCGTCCTCCCACCCGGCGTGCGCCTGCTCACCCTCGGGCGTGCGCGCCACGAGGCCGGACCCGTCCTCACGGATCCTCCACAGCGCGTCGGCGAGCGCCATGTCCTCGACCAGCATCGAGTCGACGCACCCGGAGTCGTCGACGGCCTTCCGGGCGGTGCTCCGCAGCGCCCCGGCCTCCGGTCCGGCGAGCTCTACGAGCAGCCAGCCCGACCCGTCCGGCAGCGGCGGAACGGCATCGGCCCCCCGCCGCTCCCGCACGACCCCCGTGATGCGCGAGTCCAGCCCCTCGCACGCGACGGGCCCGTGCGGCAGGATCGCCGGGACGGCGTCGGCGGCCTCCGCCATCGACCCGAACCCGAGGACGGCCAGCACGCGGCACCCGGGTTCGCGCACCATCCGCACCCGCGCCGCCAGCGTCAGCGCGAGCGTCCCCTCGCTGCCCACCAGCGCCCGCACGACGTCGAACCCCCTCTCCGGCAGCAGATGCTCCAGCGAGTAGCCGGAGACCTGCCGCCCGAACCGCCCGAACTCCGTCCGCACCAGGGCGAGGTTCTCGCCCACCAGCGCCCGCAGCCGCTCAAGCAGCACGGACTCCCCGCCGCCTCCGGGGACGTCCCCGAGGCGCAGCCGCTCCCCGGAGCCGGTCACGACGTCCAGTCCGAGCACGTTGTCGCTCGTCCGCCCGTACCCGAGCGCCCGCGACCCGCAGGCGTTGTTGCCGATCATCCCGCCGAGCGTCGCCCGCGTCCGCGTGGACGGGTCCGGCCCGAACCGCAGCCCGTGCTCCGCCGCCGCCTCGTGCAGCCGCGCCTGCACGATCCCCGGCTCGACCAGCGCCGTCCCCGCGTCCGGGTCGATCTCCAGGACCCGGTTCAGGTGCCGGCTCACGTCCGCCACGACACCGGGCCCGACCGCGTTG
>NZ_SMKH01000462.1 GCF_004348515.1 Actinomadura sp. KC345
GGCTTCTACGCCCAGCTCGCCGGCCGCCTCGACGCGGGCGTCCCCACCTGCTACTTCGCCGCTCACGACCCCGAACCCGACGAGTACACCGTCCTCCTGGAGGACCTCGCGCCCGCGCTCCCGGGCGACCAGCTCGCCGGCATCGCCCCGCAGGACGCCGCCGCCGCGATCGACGAGATGGCCGCCCTGCACGCCGCCGGCTGGGACGACGCGGACCTCGCCGCCCTGCCCTGGCTCAACCGGCACGACGCCGACTCGGCCGCCTTCACCGCCGCGATGGTCACCGGCCTCTACGACGGCTTCAAGGACCGCTACGCCGCCGACCTGGAACCCGGCGTCCTCACCCTGATCGAGGACTTCCTCCCCACGATCGGCGCGTACCTCGCCGACCGCGAAGGCCCGTCCACCCTCTTCCACGGCGACTTCCGCGCCGACAACCTCCTGTTCGGCGGCCCGCGCACAGCCGTCCTGGACTGGCAGACCTGCGCCTACGCCCCCGGCTCCGCCGACCTGGCCTACTTCCTCGGCTCCAGCCTCCCCACCGACTCCCGCCGCACCCACGAACGCGCCCTGGTGGAGCGCTACCACAAGGCCCTGACCGCCCGCGGCGTCACCCTCGCCTGGGACGACTGCTGGGACGCCTACCGCCGCCACGCCTTCCACGGCATCGTCATGTCCATCGGCGCCTCCATGATCGTCGAACGCACCCCCCGCGGCGACGAGATGTTCCGCACCATGACCACCCGCCACGCCCACCACGCCCGCGACCTCGACTCCCTCACCCTCACCGGCTAGGCGGGATCGGTGCGGTACACGTGGACCAGGGTGCGGGTCACGGCGGCGGCCCTACCGTCGCGTGCTGCTCGTCGGCGATCGCCGTGACAGGAGATGCCCCGATCCGTGGAACGGACCGGGGCAGATACCTGAGTGATGTGAGCCGTTCCGCTCAGAACGGAATCGAGAGCAGGAGGAACAGCCCGACACCACCGAAGATCAGTGCGCCGAGGGTCAGGATCCAGGCGTGATCGTCTCTCACCGTGTGCAGGATAAGGGCCAGGAGGCCCGTACCGGCAGCGACGGTGAGGGAGCCGCCTCCCAGCAGAAGCAGAACCCAGGGCGGGAGCGCCTGAACCCACCCCGTGAAGGCCCCGATGAGGTCGAACCCGGTGTGCGTCTTGGTCGCCAGTTCGCCGTTGCCCATGGCGAGGAGCATCGGAAGCTTCATGACTCTCCTTTGGTCGGATGACTCACCCTTGTGACGAGCCATCTCTCAGGACAGTACCCACTCGGCAGTGCCCTGCAAGGACTACGGCGGTCAAACCAGCCCAGCGGCTCTCCTGCCAAAGATGATCTGTCCGAATGCGTCAGGCCTTGGACACACAGGCCATAACCCGTCAAAGGAGAGCGCCACAATCCATGACGGGCTGACACGGGGTTCTCACAGATGCGGACGAGGCCGGCCCGCATGGCGGTGGCGAGCGGGCCTTCGTTGAGCGCGTGGGCGTTGCCCACAGGTTTCGGGGCGAACTGGCCGAGGGATGTCGAGGGACGGCAGACGGCGCACCACGGTGGCGAGGCGGCGGACCTCGGCGGCTTCGGCCGGGCCGGAGGTCAGACGCCGGACGAGGCCGGTCACGTCGGCCTGGCGCGCCGCTTGGCCTGGCGCGCCGCTCTGCCAGTCTGGTGGGGGGTGAGAGGCCCGTCCAGCGGAGCGAACGCTGACTCCCCGGCCGAGGTGGTCTCGGGTCGTCCACGCCCGCCGACGCCGACAGGGCGGCGAGATGCCCGGCGATGTCGGTGAGCGCCACCGATTGCCAACACACCCGGGCGAGCTGCTCGTCGCTGGCGCGGCGCAATTCGGCGGCCACGTCCTCGGGACGCAGGTGGACGACGAACCGCTCTCTTGGCCCGCGTGAACGACAGCAGCACCTCCCGGTAGAAGCGCCGCGTTCGGCGCCCCGAGATGCGCGAACGGCTGCGGCCCGTCCGCCCCCGAGCCGAGATCCGTCACCGCACCCTGGTCATTCACCCGCGGCTGTCATTCACCCGCGGCTGTCATTCACCACCGGCCGTGGCCGCGCCGCGTCCGCCGCGCCCCGCGCCTGCCCGTGCTCACGCGGCCGGATGTCAAGCCTGACTGCGGTCGGTGCGGTAGAGGTGGACCAGGGCGCGGGTCACGGCGGCGGGCCATACCGTCGCGTGCTGTTCGTCGGCGATCACTTCGCTGTGGACGTCGAGCTTCGGCCGGGCCCGCAGTCGTTCGGTGAAGGCGGCCAGGTCGGCGACCATGTCGAGGTCGGACAGGGTCTCGCGCATCTCGTCTCGGTCATCACGGGCCAGCTTCGGTCCGGGCTGTTCTCGCGCTCGCCCACGGCGAGGTAGACGTCGCCGGTGCCGTGGTCGGCGAAGGGCGCCCGGAGGGGATCGAGCAGGAGACCGCCGTCCCACCACAAGGACGGGCTGACCGCCAGAAAGCGGCGGAAGCCCTCCGGGCGGCGCACCAGCGTCCAGCAGGTCATCAGGCCGCCCAGGGAGAAGCCCGCGAGTCCCCGATCGGTCGGGTCGAGCGGGTGGGCGGACTCCGCGTGGGGCGCGATCACCTGCCGGATCAGGTCGAGCATCGCCCCGGCGCCGCCCGTCCCGTAGACAGGCTCGCGGAACAGGTACCTGGACGTGGCACTGGTCGGCGTCAGGTCCCGCACACGCTGGGCGCTCAACCGTCCGGGATCGTCAGTGGCGGGCGAGATGCCGACGACGGCGACGGGACGCAGCTGTCCCAGGGAGTAGGCCAGCGTCGTCTGCGCGATCTGCGCCGTGGACAGGAACGTCCGGAAGCCGTCGAGCAGATACAGCACCAGGAACGGCCCGGCCGCCCCCGACGGCAGGGCCACCGAGACATGCCACCGGTCGGCGGGTCCGTCTCCGGCCGCCAACGTGTACCGCACCGCCCCGGGCATCTCGGCGGGACCCGCCGTCCAGCTCACTCCCATGCGCCCATTCGCAGCACCGGCCGACGCGCGATGCGTTGCGTCCGGAAGCCAGGCGAGGGGGACGCGGTCCGCACGCATCTACCCCTCCGGGCCACGGTCGACAACGCGTTCCGGTGTGCGGCGCGTTCCGGTGTGCGGCGCGTTCCGGTGTGCGGCGCGTTCCGGTGTGCGGCGCGTTCCGGTGTGCGGCGCGTTCCGGTGTGCGGCGCGTTCCGGTGTGCGGCGCGTTCCGGTGTGCGGCGCGTTCCGGTGTGCGGCGATACACCGCACGACATGCGAGCGGCCCCGCCAGAGGGCGAGGCCGTTGCGGTACTCGTAGGGAGTTACTGGTGCAGCTCTCCCCGCTTAACGCGGGTGACGAGCCGGGTGAAGCTCTCGGAGGAGAGCGTGAGATGTCCGGCGTCGGGCGCCTTGCTGTCCCTGATACCGCGCTCTTCGGCGAGGGCGGCGATCTCTACGCACTCCTCACCGCCATCACCGCCAGAGCCGGAGCGGCTCGACTTGCGCCAGACGACGGGCTCACTCACTTCATGGCCTCCATGACTTGAGCTATGAGGCTCCGGGACGAACCTCGGGATAGTGAATCGGCGCCTATGCGGTCATACCGTACCCGGTAGCCGCGCACCTTGGCTGGGTCGGTCACGACACGACCGCCGCCGACGGCATCGGAGCGCGCGACGTCTCCAGCCGGTGTGACGAGCAGCGTGAACGACCCGTCAATGCCCGGATGCGCGCCGATCTCCCGAGGCACCACACGGACGACGACGTTGGGGCGTTCGCTCATCTCCAGCAGGTGCGCGAGTTGTGCTCGCATGACCTCCGGCCCGCCGATCGGGTCGAGCAGGGCGGATTCCTTGATCAATGTCCACAACTCCGCAGGCTGGTGCCCACTGAGCACCTGTTGCCGTGCGAGGCGGCGCTCTAGCACCTCCTCCACGTTGTCGACGACCCGTGCTCCTACCAGCAGAGCGCGTGCGTAGTCCGGTGTCTGGAGCAGACCCGGCACGACGAGCGCCGAGTAGGGGCTGATCATTGACGCCTGGCGTTCATAGTCCGTGAAGACGTCGAACCAGTTCGGATCATGGGCACTCTCGGCAAGTCGGCGGAGACGGGCAAAATGTCCTCTAGCCTCCCGCTTTCATGGCGGGTTGATTCCGACTGGCCGTTGACATGAGAAAAGTGCTCCTGAACTGGGAGGATAGGGCTTGCTGAAGGTCCTGTCCGCACCAAGTTCTGGAGCACTTTCCAAGTGAAG
>NZ_SMKH01000463.1 GCF_004348515.1 Actinomadura sp. KC345
GGACGGGGTCAAGGCGGTGCTGCGTTCGCGTAGGTCCATCCGGGCGTGCAGGCCGGAGAGGAAGCCCGGGAGCCACCAGTTGGCGGCGCCCATGAAGCGCATCGTGGCCGGGACGAGGAGGGAGCGGACGAGCAGGGCGTCCACGACGACGGCGACGAACATGCCGACGCCGATGAGCTTGACGACGGTGATACCGGCCGTGCTGAACGCGCCGATGACGACGAGGAAGAGCAGGGCGGCGCTGGTGATGATGCCGCCGGTGTGCTGCATGCCGCGCGCGACCGCGGCGCGGTTGTCGTGGGTGAGGTCCCATTCCTCGCGGATGCGGCTGAGCAGGAAGACCTCGTAGTCCATGGACAGGCCGAACACGACCGCGAGGATGAGGATCATGCTGGTGGCCTCGACGCCGCCGGTGGGGGTGAAGTCGAGGATGCCCGCGAGGTGGCCGTACTGGAAGCCCCACACGATCGCGCCGAACGAGGCGCCGATCGACAGGACGTTCATCGCGATGGCCTTCAGCGGCAGCACGATCGAGCCGAAGAACATGAACAGCAGGATGAACGTGGCGATCCCGACGACGAGCGCCATCTTGGGCAGGGTCTCCATCAGGCTGGACATCAGGTCCATCTGCGCGGCCGTGCTGCCGCCGACGTCGATGTGCAGCGGGTAGCCGTCCTTGGCCAGGTGCATGCCGCGGATGTCCGTGACGAGGTCCTGGGCACGCTGGTCCATGGGCTCGTACTGGTGCGTGACGGAGATTCGCACACCGCCGTACGTGCCGGAGTATCCGGTGAACTGCGATTCGGACACGCCGGGAAGCGATCCCAGCTTCTTCCTGAACTCTTCCAGGTAGGGCGGGATGGGTTCGTCGCCCTCCGGCGTCCAGTTACGCGGGATGAGGTCACCGGAGACGACGACGTCGATGGGTTCGGCGGACCCGTTGGGGAAGTTCTGCTTGACGGTCTCCACCACGGTCCGTGTGGGGCTGTCCTTGGGCAGGACGCGGGCGTCCACGCTGCCGAACTGAACGTTCAGGAAGGGCCCGAACATGACGCCCAGGATGACGAGGACGATCGCGAAGTACGGCAGCGGATGCTTCATCACGCTGTGGCCGAGGCGGTACCAGAAGCCGCTGTCGGGATCCCGCTGCGCGCGCTTGGACGTGGGTCGCCGCCATGGCATCCTGCCGAATTCGACGCGCGGGCCTAGGAGCGCCAAGAGCGTGGGCAGCAGGACGGTGGCGCCGAAGACGGCGACCATGACGGTGGCGATGCCCGCCAGGCCGATCGTCCGGAGGAACATCTGCGGGAAGAGCAGAAGCCCCGCGAGGGCGGCCGACACGGTGATGCCGCTGACCACGATGGTGCGGCCTGCGGTCGCCATGGTGGCGGACAGGGCGCGCTGCCGCAGTGGACGCAACGCCGCCCTGTACGCCTTCTTCGCGGCCTTGCGAGACTTCCTGTCGCGTTCTCGTTTCCAGGGTTTGTCCGCCACGATCCCCTGCGCGGTCATGTCGCGCTGGAGTTCCTCGCGGAAGCGACTGATGATGAACAGCGAGTAGTCGATGGATAGGCCGACGCCCATCATCGTGACGACTTCCAGGGCGAAGGACGTCACGTCGGTGGTGTAGGTGACCACGTGCAGGACGGCCAGGCCGCCGATCATCGAGAACAGGGCCACGATGAGCGGCAGGAACGAGGCGGTGAGCGCGCCGAACAGGATGACGAGCAGGATGAGCAGGGGCAGCGCGGTGATGAGCTCGGCGCGGATGATGTCGTTGACGACCTGCTGGCCGAACTCTTCGCCGAGGGGAATGGCTCCGCCGTACTGGACCTTCAGCCCAGGCGCGGCCAGACGCTCCTTGATGGCGTGGTAGTTCTCTATCTGGGTCGCGCCGTCGTCGCCATGGAGTTTCACCGCGACGAACGTCGAGCGCCTGTCGTGGGACGCGAACGAGTCCGCGGCCTTACCGTTGAACGACCAGTAGGAGACGATCTCCTCGACCTGGGCCTTGGGCAGCCGCGCGATGGTCGTGACGACGTTCGCCTGGTAGCGCGGATCGTCCACCGTCATGGTGTCGCTGCTGTAGAGGACGAGGACGTCGGGGTTGGTGCTGCCGAAGTAGGTGGCGCCGAGCTTGGCGACGAGGGTGGAGGACGCGTTCGGGTCCTCGAAGCCGCCCTCCTTGAACTTGGAGAACACGCCGAGGCCCCAGACGCCCGCCACGCACGTCATGAGCACGATCAGAGCAAGGCTGGTCCAGCGTCGCCGGTCAATGAGACGACCCAGCCCCGAAAGCATGTTCCTCCTGTTTCGTCACCGCGCTCGTCCATCGGAGGACGGGTGACCGTCAAGCGCTACTTACGAGACGCCAGACGAGCGTCTGTCGTTGGCAGGCCGCCGTCAAGGTAACGCTGCCGGGTGGCCGCGCGTGCGATCTTTCCGCTGGACGTACGGGACACGCCACCCGGTTCGATCAACACGAACTCGTGGACGCTCATCTCGTGCTCGACATTGATGGCGCCTCTAACGGCCGACTCCACCTCGTGCGGGTCCAGCCGTCCGAGCGGAACCCGGCGGTTGCGCTCGGCGACGACCACCAGTCGCTCGGTCTCCTCGCCAGACAGCGCGAACGCGGCGACGTGATCGGGGCGGATCGCCGGGTGCGCCCCCTGCGCGGTGACTTCGATGTCCTGTGGGTAGTGGTTGCGGCCGTCCACGATGATGAGATCCTTGATGCGACCTGTCACGTACAGCTCGCCCTCGTGGACGACACCGTAGTCACCGGTCTTCATCCAAGGCCCTGACGGCAGATCCGTGGCCCCGGACAGTTCGCCTCCGAAGGTGTCCTGGCTGCGTTCAGAGTTGCGCCAGTAGCCGGAGGCGGTGTTCGGTCCGTGGACCCAGATTTCACCGACCATGCCGTCCGGCCGCTCGGTGTGCGTGTCCGGGTCGACGATCGCGACGATCTGCCCGCTGGGCCGGCCGCACGAGACCAGGGCGCTGGCCCGCTCGAAATCCTCGTCGCACAGCCGTAGCTCGCCCTTGGTGAGCATGTCCCGGTCACCGTGGACGACCTTCGGCGGGGTGTCCTCGGCCGCCGCGGTGACGAACACGGTCGCCTCCGCCAGCCCGTACCCGGGCGCCTGCGCGCCCGGACGCAGCCCCGCCGCCGCGAACGCGTCCGCGAACATCGACAGCGTGGACGTGCGGATCGGTTCCGCGCCGTTCAGGCATGTCGTCAGCCCGGACAGGTCCAGGTCGGCGATCTTCTCCGGTGTCGCCTGTGACGCGGCGTACTCGTAGGCGAAGTTCGGCCCCGCCGTGTAGACGTTCTTGCCAGGACGTTCCGAGATGAGCCGGAGCCACCGCATCGGATTCATGATGAACGAGACGGGGTCGGTGTAGATGGCGTGGTCACCGTGCACCAAGGGCAGGGCCATCGTCGAGATGAGGCCCATGTCATGGAACAGGGGCAGCCAGCTGACCAGCTCTGGATCGGGCTTCTTCGGGGCCCATCCGGCCCAGAGCTGCGCGGCGTTCGCCGTCACGTTCCCGTGGGTGATCTCCACTCCGGCTGGGCGGCGGGTAGAGCCCGACGTGTACTGGAGGTAGGCGAGGTCGTCGAACGCGATCGGCTCGTCCTCCCAGCGTTCGGCCAGGGAGAGGTCGACCTCCTCGGCGAACACGATCTCCTTCGGCTGCGGGACGTCGTGGTCGGCCAGGAACTTCTCCACGTGCGGGAGTGCGTCGCGCGTCGTGACGATGACCGCGGGCTCCGCGTCGGTGTAGGCGCCGATCAGCCGGTCGGCGTGGCCGGGGAGGTCGGGCGAGAACAGCGGCACCGCGATGACGTGGGCGTACATGGCGCCGAGCATGGTCATCATGTAGTCGAGGGTCTGCGGCAGCAGCAGCGCGGCCCGTTCCCCCGGCCCGCTGACCTGCCGGAGCGTCGAGGCCGTCGCCCGTGCGCGCCGGTCCGTTCCGGCCCAGGTCAACGTGATGTGGGCACCGGACGGGTCGGTCGAGTAGTCGACGAAGGTGTAGGCCGGAGCGTCCGGCTTCTCCTCCGCCCACCGCGCGACCCGTTCGATCAGCGGGGTGCGGCCGGAACCTCCGGGCAGGAGGTCGGGAAGCAGCGAACCCAATGCCATTGATCAATCTCCCCTGGGGACGGGCCGGGCGGGGTCATGGGAGGGTGGGGCGC
>NZ_SMKH01000464.1 GCF_004348515.1 Actinomadura sp. KC345
TAAGAGACAGCCTGGTCGGCGTACTGGGCGGCGATGCCGGGAAGCGCGGCACGCGCGTTCCGCCCGGCGTGCTGCCGCCATTCGGTGATGTCCGCCTGCGCCTGCGAGCCGTCCCTGAGGGTCACGGCGAGGGCACCGGGAGCGGTCAGCCGGGCCTGGTACCCCCGCTGCGCGAAGGCGTCTATGAGGGCCATGCCTACGATGTCGGTATTCGCGTTCATGATCGTGTACGACTCCCGGTGAGGCCCGGGAGTTCGCACCGATGCCGATCAGCTCCCGAACGCGTCGGCGAGGGCCGCGGCACAGGCCGACCTGCGGCGCGGGTCGTCCGGGAAGCGGCGGCGGCACTCCGCGGTGATCCACGACGGGGCCGCCGGGCGCGTGTGGCGCGGGGCCCGCGGCCGGGTCGCCGGGCCGGGACGGGGCGTCCGCGGCCTGTGCGTGCGCGGGGCGACGGCCCGCCCCCGGCGGGACGGCTCCTTGCGCGTCACATGGCGGCTCGCGGGTGCCGCGTCGTCCTGCCGTTCCCGTGGAGGCGTCGTGACGGGCGGCGGCGCGGACCGGGTGGCGGACGGCGCGGCGGACGGCATGGCGGACGTTTCGGCGGACGTTTCGGCGGACGGCGTGGCGGCGTCGGGCGTCACCGTCCGGGCCGGAGCCGCGGGCAGCGTCGCGTAGCCGGCGGCGAAGGCCAGCCCGGCGACGGCGAGGCCGGCGGCGACGGCCAGGCGGGACGGCCGGAACCGGCGCAGGCGGGCGGGCGGGATCGGCTCCCCGCGGGTGAACCCGGACGGCGGGAGGTGGGAGGAAAGGCGCACCCCCCGATCGTCACGCTAAGCGCCCGCCTCGACACGGAGAATCGCGCCGACCGTTGCCACCTCGATACAACCGCTACTCGGCGACGGTGATCCCGAAGCGGCGCAGCCCGAGCGCCGGGTTCTTCTCGCGGACCTCGGCGACGCGCTCGGGCGAGACCTCCCCCGGCACGACGCCGGGGCTCTCCCCCAGGCCGGAGACGACCACGCCCATGGGGTCGATGATCATGCTGTTCCCGGCGCCGGTCGGGGCGCACTGCCCGGCCGCGGCCACGTAGATCGTGTTCTCGATGGCGCGGGCGCGGGCCAGCGTCCGCCAGTGGTCCTCCTTCAGCGGCCCCGGCACCCAGGCGGCGGGCAGGGCGAGGACGTCGGCCCCCGCGTCCACGATCCGCCGCGTCACCTCGGGGAAGCGGACGTCGTAGCAGGTCTGCATGCCGAACGTGACGCCCTCGACGGTGAACGTCTCCGGGTCCGCGATCTCGCCGTGCCGGACCAGCGCCGACTCCTTGTACCCGAACGCGTCGTACAGGTGGATCTTGCGGTACTCGGCGAGAGTGTCGCCACCCGGTCCCAGGGCGACGAGCGTGTTGGAGATGCGGCCCGGCTCGTCGAGCCGCTCGTTCAGGCCCGCGACGACGTGGACGCCGTGCCGCCGCGCCAGCTCCGCGAGCCCGCCGGCGAACGGGCCGTCGAGGGGCTCGGCGGAGTCGACGAACCGCTCGTCCATCTTCGGCGCGGTGAACATGGCGAACTCGGGGAACACGACGACCTTCGCGCCGCGCCCGGCCGCCTCGCCGGTGAGCTTGCCGATGGCCGCCAGGTTCTCGTCCTTGTTCACCCCGGGCGCGAACTGCGCCACAGCGATGTGCACCATGCCGTTCCTCCCTGTGTCACATCCGGTCGACGCCGGTCACGCGGATGACCGCCTCGCCCTCCTGGTCCGATCCCGCCAGGTCGACCTCGGCGCTGACGCCCCAGTCGTGATGCCCCTCAGGATCGTCGAAGACCTGCCGGACCCGCCACAGCGCGTCCTGCGGGACCTCCTCGATCTGGAGCAGCTTCGGACCGCGCGCGTCGGCCCCGGTGAACAGCTCGTCGTGCTCGGCGAAGTACCCGTCCATGGCCTCGGACCACGCGGCGGCACCGAAGTCCGGGTCCAACTCGCCCAGCTCGCCGTACTTCTCCAGCGCGGCCAGCTCCACGCGGCGGAACATGGCGTTGCGCACCAGGACGCGGAACGCCCGCGTGTTCGCGGTCACCTTCGTGACCCGCTCCTCGATCGGCTCGTCCACCTCCTCGTCGGACGGGTTCGCGAGCTGCTCCCACTCGTCCAGCAGGCTGGAGTCGACCTGCCGGACCAGCTCCCCCAGCCACTCGATGAGGTCGATCAGGTCATCGGTCTTGATCGACTCCGGGACGGTCTGCTGCAGCGCCTTGTAGGCCCCCGACAGGTACCGCAGGACGAGGCCCTCGCCCCGGGCCAGCTCGTAGAACGCGATGTACTCGGTGAACGTCATCGCGCGCTCGTACATGTCGCGCACGACCGACTTGGGGCGCAGCGGATGGTCCCCCACCCACGGGTGCCCGGCCCGGTAGATCTCGTACGCGGCGTCGAGCTCCTCCTCCAGGG
Source organism: Actinomadura sp. KC345 (assembly GCF_004348515.1). GTDB lineage: Bacteria > Actinomycetota > Actinomycetes > Streptosporangiales > Streptosporangiaceae > Spirillospora. Next base: position 2,449 of record NZ_SMKH01000464.1, read on the forward strand.
GCTTGGGGTGGTCGACGTCCTGGAGCAGCTCCATGCGCTCCTCGTACTCGATGCCCTCGGCCTTCATCTCCGCGACGGCCTCGCCGCGCGCCCTGTTGATCTGCGCGGCGATGATCTGCCGCGGGTCCTCCAGCGTCGCCTCGATGACCGACAGGACGTCCAGCGCGTACGACGGCGACGCCGGGTCCAGGATCTCGAACGTGGCCAGCGCGAACGTCGACAGCGCCTGGTTGAGCGCGAAGTCCTCCTGGAGGTCCACGGTGACCCGCGCGTACCGCCCCATGTCGTCGGGCTCGGGCAGGACCTCGACCACGCCGCCCGCCAGCAGCGACCGGTAGATCGCGATCGCCCGGGAGATGTGCCTGCGCCGCGCGGCGGGCTCCTCGTGGTTGTCGGTCAGCAGCCGCTTCATCGCCTGGAACGCGTTGCCCGGACGCGCGATCACCGACAGCAGCATCGCGTGGCTGACCTGGAACCGCGACCGGAGCATCTCCGGCTCGGCCTCCTGCAGCTTGGCGAAGACGTCCTCGTCCCACCCGACGAACCCCTCGGGCGCCTTCTTGCGCTGGACCTTCCGCCGCTTCTTCGGGTCGTCCCCCGCCTTGGCCAGGGCCTTCTCGTTCTCCACCACGTGCTCGGGCGCCTGCGCGACGACGAACCCGACCGTGTCGAACCCGGCACGGCCGGCCCGCCCGGCGATCTGGTGGAACTCCCGCGCCCGCAGCCGCCGCACCCGCTGCCCGTCGTACTTGCTCAGCGCCGTGAAGACCACGGTCCTGATCGGCACGTTGACGCCCACGCCCAGGGTGTCGGTCCCGCAGATGACCTTCAGCAGCCCGGCCTGCGCGAGCTTCTCCACCAGCCGCCGGTACTTCGGCAGCATGCCCGCGTGGTGCACCCCGATCCCGTGCCGGACGAACCGCGACAGGTTCCGCCCGAACTTCGTGGTGAACCGGAAGTTGCCGATCAGCTCCGCGATCCGGGCCTTCTCCGCCTTCGTGCACACGTTGATGCTCATCAGCGACTGCGCCCGCTCGATCGCCGCCGCCTGCGTGAAGTGCACCAGGTACACCGGCGCCTTCTGCTCGGCCAGCAGCTCCTCGATCGTCTCGTGCAGCGGCGTCACCCGGTAGTCGTAGATCAGCGGGACGGGCCGCTCCGCCGACGTCACCACCGCGGTCTGCCGCCCCGTCCGCCGGGCCAGGTCCTTCTGGAAGAACGAGACGTCCCCCAGCGTCGCCGACATCAGCAGGAACTGGGTCTGCGGCAGCTCCAGCAGCGGGATCTGCCAGGCCCACCCCCGCTCGGGCTCGGCGTAGAAGTGGAACTCGTCCATCACCACGACGCCGATGTCGGCGTCGGCCCCGTCCCGGAGCGCGATGTTGGCGAGGACCTCCGCCGTGCAGCACACGATCGGCGCGTCCGCGTTCACGCTCGCGTCGCCGGTCATCATCCCGACGTTCTCGCGCCCGAACATCTCGCACAGGTCGAAGAACTTCTCCGACACCAGCGCCTTGATCGGCGCCGTGTAGAAGCCCACCCGGTCCCGGCCCAGCGCCGCGAACAGCGCCCCGGCCGCCACCAGGCTCTTCCCCGACCCCGTCGGAGTCGAGAGGATCACGTTCGCGCCCGACACGACCTCGATGAGCGCCTCTTCCTGCGCGGGATAC
>NZ_SMKH01000465.1 GCF_004348515.1 Actinomadura sp. KC345
GGGGAGGCGGGCCGCCGGGTCCGCCTGGGCCGGGGCCGGGGCCACCTGGACCTCCCGGACCCGGTCCGCCCGGACCAGCGGGCGGCGGCGGAGGAGGCCAGGAGGAGCCGCCCGGGGCTTCCCAGCCCGGAGGAGGCGGGGGGTTGCTCATCTGGTCACGTCCTTCCAGGTCAACTGACCGCAATGCAAGCCTAGTGTGCAGTAAAACCATGACATCGTGAGCCTCCGGGTGTGGAGGTACAAGGCCACACTCCCCTCGGTCCCTGTGGAGGGGATACTGGATGAGACGCACGCGAGGAGACTTTTGTGCATAACTATTTCGACACATATGTCGTCGTGGTCGTACTGCTCCTCGTGGGCGCGGGGATCGTCGGCGGCGGGCTCGCCGCGAACCGGATGCTGCGTCCGAGCCGTCCCACCGCGGAGAAACTGACCACCTACGAGTGCGGTGTCGACCCTGTCGGGGAAGGCTGGGCGCACTCGTACGTGCGGTATTACGTCTTCGCCTACCTGTACGTGGTGTTCGCCGTGGACGCCGTATTCCTGTTCCCTTGGGCAACGATCTTCTCATCCCCCGGCTATGGGACGACGACGCTCGGCGAGATGTTCGTGTTCCTCGGGTTCCTCGCCACCGGCCTCGTGTACGCGGCCAAGAAGGGCGTCCTCTCCTGGGTCTGACCCCCGCGGCCGCGGGGTCTGCGGGGTCGATCGCCGGTCCGAACCTCTGGCCGGACACCGGCGGACTGTAACAATGCACCCGTGGGCACTATCGATCTACCACCGCCGACCGTCGGACCGCTGTCGCGGCTGGCGCCCAAGCCGATCAAGTTCGTGCTCAACTGGGGCCGCCGCTACTCGCTGTGGGTCTTCAACTTCGGCCTGGCCTGCTGCGCCATCGAGTTCATCGCGACGTCGATGGCCAGGCACGACTTCATCCGGCTCGGCGTGATCCCGTTCGCGCCCGGTCCCCGGCAGGCCGACCTCATGGTCGTTTCCGGAACCGTCAGCGACAAGATGGCGCCCGCGGTGCGCCGCCTGTACGAGCAGATGCCCGAGCCGAAGTACGTCATCTCGTTCGGCGCCTGCTCCAACTGCGGCGGGCCGTACTGGGACTCCTACTGCGTGACCAAGGGCGTCGACCAGATCGTCCCGGTGGACGTGTACGTCCCCGGCTGCCCGCCCCGGCCCGAGGCGCTGCTGCACGGCATCGTCCACCTGCAGGAGAAGATCGCGGCGGAGTCGCTGGGCGACCGCTACAGCGGCGCCGAACCCGTCACGCCGCCGCCTCCGCCCCGGCCGATGGAGGCGACGGTCCTGCGCCGCCCCCTCCTGCCGCCTCCCCCCGAGAACGGGGACGACGAGACGTTCGAGCACTGGGACGTGATGGCGGAGGAGACGGGCGAGAACGCGGAGGCCCCGGCCGCCGAGCCCGTTCAAGGGGCGGGGGCGGAGGACGAGACCATGCCCGTCCAGCACCTGGGAGACATGCCGGAACCCGCGGCCCCGCCTCCCGCCGAGCCCGAGGCGCCGCCGCCGTCCGTCCGGCCGGACGAGGACGAGACGCGTCCCGTTCCGGTGGCGGAGGAGCCGGCCGCGACGCACCCCGCGGACGACGTCACTCTCCCCGTCCCGACCGTGGAAGACGAGCTTCCTACCGGTCCCGTTCCGATCGTCGAGGACGAGCAGCCCACGGGGCCCGTCCCGGTCGTGGAGGACGAGGAGCCCACCGGTCCCGTTCCGATCGTGGAGGACGAGCCGGCGCCGTCCGACGAGCACGATCCGTCGATCATCCCGGGCCTGACCGACGACGGGCACGACGACGAGATCGGGCGCGACCGGTGAGCGGCGAGCCCGCCCCCGGCGGGGACCTGGCCGACGCCTGGACCGCCCGCTTCGGCGACGAGATCAGCACCGAGGAGACGCCCGGCGGGCTCGCCGTCGGGGTCCCGCCCGAGCACTGGGTGGCCGCGCTGACGTTCGCGCGCGACGACCTGTCCTGCGGGTTCTTCGACTGGCTGACCGGCGTGGACGAACTGGACGAGGGCTTCGCCGTCGTCGTCCACGTGTACTCGCTGGAACGCCGCCACCACCTTCTGATCCGTACCCGCGTCCCGAAACGGGCCCCGGTCCTGGCGACGGCCACGGCCGTGTACCGGGGAGCCGCGTGGCACGAGCGGGAGACGGCGGAGATGTTCGGCGTCCTGTTCGAGGGCCACCCGAACCTCGTCCCGCTGCTGCTGCCGGACGGCTTCGAGGGGCATCCCCTCCGCAAGGACTTCGTGCTCGCCTCCCGGGTCGCCAAGCCCTGGCCGGGTGCCAAGGAACCGGGCGAATCGGGCCACGGCGCGCCGAGCCGCCGCCGCGTGCGCCCGCCCGGGGTGCCGGACGATTGGGGCCCGAATGCTTGAGATCGTCGTCAAGCTGGCCCTGGTCGCCGCCGCGTTCGCGCTGCTGCCCCTCCTCGTGGGCCAGGCCGAGCACAAGGTGATGGCGCACATGCAGGGCCGCCTCGGACCCATGTACGCGGGCGCCTTCCACGGCTGGGCGCAGCTCGTCGCCGACGGGGTGAAGTTCGCGCAGAAGGAGGACGTGGTCCCGCGGGACGCCGACCGCTGGGTGTTCAAGCTGGCCCCCGGCGTGGCGATCGTGCCGTACCTGCTGGTCCTGCTCGTGATCCCGGTCGGGCCGGACGGGCAGGTCGCGCTCGAACTCGACCTCGGGCTCTTCTTCGCGCTCGCCGTGATGGGCGTCGGGGTGATCGGCGCGATCATGGCGGGCTGGGCGAGCGCGAACAAGTACTCGCTGATCGGCGGGATGCGGGTCGCGGCGCAGCTGATGTCCTACGAGCTGCCGATCGTGTTCGCCGCGTCGTCGGTGGCGATGGCCGCGGGCACGCTGTCGCTGTCGGGCATCGTGGAGGAGTGGCGCTGGTGGTGGCTGCCCTGGCAGGCGGTCGGCGCCGTGGTGTTCTTCGTCGCGGGCCTCGCCGAGCTGCGCCGCCCGCCGTTCGACATGCCGGTCGCCGACTCCGAGATCATCTTCGGCCCGTACACCGAGTACGGCGGGCTGCGTTTCGCGCTGTTCATCCTGGCCGAGTACGCCGGGATCGTGGTGCTGTGCGCGCTGACGACCGTGCTGTTCCTCGGCGGCTGGAAGGGCCCGTTCCTGGACACCGAGCTGGGCTGGCTCTGGACGCTGCTCAAGGGGGCGGCGCTGGCGTTCTGCGTCATCTGGCTGCGGGTCAGCTACCCGCGCATGCGCGAGGACCAGTTGCAGAAGCTCGCCTGGGCCTGGCTCGTCCCGCTGTCCCTCGCCCAGCTCGCACTGACGGGCGTCCTGAAGGTCGCGCTCTGACCGCGGGGTCGCGGCCGGGAGTCAGTGCAGGAAGATCGTGAAGTCGGCCATCTGGGGAAGGACGTCGGGCGGGATGTCGGCGTCTACCGCCATCTCCTCGGCGGACACGAACCCGCCCGTCTCCTCCCGGCGCCGGACGATGCGTTCCACCATCTCGGGTGTCATGCCGGGCAGGGCGGCGAGGATCTCCTCGGGCGCGTGGTTGACGTCCACGAGGCCGCCGTCGTCGTAGGTGCGGGGCACGTCGGGACGGCCGATCCGCAGCTCGTGGGCGAGGGCCGGGTCCTCGGCGGCGAGCGCCCTGGCCTCCTCGCGCAGCGACCGCCGGTACTTGGCGACCTCGATGGCGTGCTGGTTGCGGCGGTTGCGCGGGCCCTCGCGGGGGAAGACGGACGACCGGATGGCGAACGCGTGCCCGGTGCCGGCGATCCACAGCAGGATCGCCATGAACGTTCCGAGAACGGCGAAGACCGGGTCGCCGAGCCCCATCAGGGTCACGACGGCGCCCGTGCCCACGCCGTACCCGGCGGCGGTGACGCCCAGGCCCCACGACCCGCGCCGGGCGGCCGCGTAGAAGAACGAGAACGGCGTCCCGTAGCCGAGGGTGACGAACGGCACGAACGCCCACAGCACGCCCCGGGCGGTGTCCTGCGACGGCACCGGGAGGGGCGGGGGCGGCGGTGGCTG
>NZ_SMKH01000466.1 GCF_004348515.1 Actinomadura sp. KC345
GTCCGGGCGGCGGGGTCGGCGCTGGGCCGCAACCCCGTCCCGCTGCTGATCCCCTGCCACCGCGTCACCCGCTCGGACGGTGCGCTCGGCGACTACGTGTTCGGCGCGGCGGCCAAGGAGCGGCTGCTGCGCGCCGAGGACGTCGACGTCGACGAGGTCGCCGAGCTGGCGCGGCGCGGCGTGCGGCTGGTCGGCAGCGACACCACCGGGATCGTGTGCTACCCCACCTGCGGCGACGCGCGGCGGATCGTGCCCGGGCACCGGCGCGGGTTCGGCGACCTGGCCGCCGCGCGGGCCGCGGGGTACCGGCCGTGCCTGCACTGCCGCCCCGCGGACCCGCGGCCCGCCTGACCGCACGGCGCGGGGACACCGGGCCCGGGGCGGGCGGCATACATCGGCGTGAGACGGGAATGGGGCCGTCCCGTCCACCTGCGGGAACGGCCCCGCCGGGGACGCCGACAAGGGGGAGGCCGCCATGCGCGTCGTCGTCACCGGCGCCACCGGCAACATCGGAACCAGCACGATCCGCGCGCTCGCCGCGGACCCTGACGTCACCGCCATCACCGGCCTGGCCCGCCGTGAGCCCGGCCCCGGCCTCGACCTGGGCGACGGCGGCAAGGTCGCGTGGGCCGAGGCCGACGTCACCGACAGCGACCTGGTGCCGCTGATGCGCGGCGCCGACGCCGTGGTGCACCTGGCGTGGCTGTTCCAGCCCACCCACCGCCCGGCGGTGACCTGGGACGCCAACGTCGTCGGGAGCGCACGGGTGTTCGAGGCCGCCGCCGAGGCCGGAGTGCCCGCCCTGGTGTACTCCTCGTCCGTCGGGGCCTACTCCCCCGGCCCCAAGGACCGGGCGGTGGACGAGTCGTGGCCGACGCACGGGTGGCCCGGCGCCGCCTACAGCCGCGAGAAGGCCTACGTCGAGCGGCTCCTGGACCTGTTCGAGGCGAACCGTCCCGGCTGCCGCGTCGTGCGGATCAGGCCGGGGTTCATCTTCGAGCGGCAGAGCGCGTCCGAGCAGCGGCGGCTGTTCGCCGGGCCGCTGCTGCCCGGCCGGCTCGCCCGCCCCGACCTGATCCCCGCCGTCCCGGACCTGCCCCGCCTGCGGCTGCAGGCCCTGCACTCCGCCGACGCCGGTGAGGCGTTCCGGCTCGCGGTGACCGGCGAGGCCCGCGGCGCGTTCAACATCGCCGCCGACCCCGTCCTGGACCCCGCCGAGCTCGCCGGCATCCTCGGCGCCCGCACCGTGCGGGTCCCGGCGCGGGGCGTGCGGGCCGCGCTCGCCGCCGCCTGGACGCTGCACCTGGTGCCCGCCTCCCCGGGCCTGTTCGACCTGGCCCTCGAAGTCCCGATCATGGACGTCGCGCGGGCCCGCGGCGAGCTCGGCTGGAGGCCCCGGCACACCGCCCGCGAGGCCATCGAGGAGTTCCTGGAGGGGCTGCGCGCCGGCGCCGGGCGCGACACCCCGCCGCTGTCCCCCGGGACCGGCGGGCCGGGCCGCGTCCGCGAGTTCGCCACCGGCATCGGCCGCAGACCCTGACCGCACCCGCATCCCCGGCGCCGCCTCGCCGCACGCCCTCGACCTGGAGGTCACCATGCCGACGATCACTCCCGACCACCTGCACGCCCTGCTGGCCTCCACCGACCGCGACGCCGCGCTCGTCGTCGTCGCCGGACGGGCCAGCGTCGTCCCCGGCGACCCGTCCCGCGGCGGCCCCGAGGAGGCGCTGGTCATCACCACGCGGGACGCGGTGATCGCCGAACTCGACACCGGCGCCAACGAGGAGCAGATCGAGCGCCTCGCCCAGCGGCTGGACGTCGCCCTGGAAAGCCTCGGCAGCTGATCACCGGCCCCTGAACACCGGCCCCGGCCGGTGATCCGGGGAGCGGTCAGCCGCTCTCCCCGCCCGGGTGCCGGTGTCGGCGTCGCGGGCATCGGCGTCGCGGGCATCGGCGTCGCGGGCGTCGGTGCGGACGCGGCGGCGGTGGCTGGTGTCGCAGAACGGGTAGGAGCGGCTGCGGCGGCACGCGCACAGCGCCACCAGGAAGCGATCCGACCGCACGGTGCGCCCGTCCTCCAGGACCACGTCGACCGGCCCCTCCACCAGGACCGGCCCGCCCGGGACCACCCGCACCCGCCGCGCATCCGGCTCGGCGGCGTCGTCCGGCGCAGCGGATCCATGCGCGGCGGATCCGCGCGCATCCGGTCCCTGCGGGCCGGCGGGCTCACGCGGCGCGGCGTCCACGGGCCTCACCCGCCCGACCCGCGCCGGCGTTTCCGGCGGCGGCCTCGGCTTCGGTTCCCGCACGGTCGGCGCGGACGACGACGAGGTCCTCGTGCGCCTGCCCCGGTTCCAGGAGGCCGCGCGCCCGCAGCTCGGCGGCGCGGGCCCGCATCACCGGGCCCAGCGGCTCGCGGCGGCGCGCCACCACCGAGGCCCGCATCCCCGCCCGCCGCAGCGCCACCAGCGTGGCCGCCACGCCGTTCAGGGCCGAGTGCACCAGCAGCAGCGTCCCCGACGGCGCCAGATGCCGCGGCGCCTGCCCGCAGATCCGGTCCAGCAGGACCCGGCCGCCCGGCCCCGCCTCCCACGCGCGGGCCCGGCCGCGCACCGCGGCCGGGTCGGCGTCGCCCGCCACGTACGGGGGGTTGGCGACGATCACGTCGAACAGCTCGCCCGTCACCGGCGCGAACAGGTCGCCGCGCAGGACCCGGACCGGCAGGCCCCGGACCAGCGCGTTCAGCCGCGCCGCCAGCACCGCCTGCGCCGACAGGTCGACGGCGACGACGCGGCAGCCGCCGCGCGCGGCGGCCATCGCCACCGCACCGGTCCCGGTGCCGAGTTCCAGCACCCGCGCGCCCCGCGGCACGCCCGCCGCGCTCAGCGCCCCGAGGAGCAGGCGGGTGTCGGACTGCGGGCGGTACACGCCCGGGGTTCTCAGCAGCAGCATCCCGTTTCCCCCTTACTCGCCCGTCACCGGACCGGCCGCCGCAGCCGGGGCCGCGACGGGTGCGCGCAGGGACGAGCGCGGCGGCCGGGCGCGCCAGCTTCCCAGCAGATGCGCCGCCAGCCGGTCCTCCAGCAGCCCCGTCGCCTGCACGCCCAGGACCACGTCCGCCGCCAGGCCCGGCTCGTCCTCCAGCAGGCCGCCGATCACGTCGTGGCGCAGCACCTGCTCGTGGACGGCGTCGGCCTCGATGTGCTCGGTGTAGAACAGCACCGCGCGGGGCCCGGCGCCCAGCCGCTCCAGCGCCCGCGCCATCCGCCGCGCGGACGGCGCGGTGGTGATCTCCGCCGCCGCGAAATGGCCGACCAGCGCGCCCCGCAGCGAGCGCCGCAGCCCGAACAGCGACATCATGTTCACCGTCGCCAGCATCACCGCCGGCGCCGCGTCCACGTGGGCGCCGTAGGAGGCGTCCAGGCCCAGGTCGTCCAGCAGGCCGGCGTACAGGCCCTGGTGGATCATCTCCGGGCGGCCGCCGCCGAACTCGTCGTGCTCGACCGCCACCAGCGCCGTCTTGGCGCGGCCCCGCAGCCTCGGCACGACCCAGGCGTGCGGGTCGGCCTCCTTCAAGTGGTACACCGACCGCAGCGCCGCGTGCTCCAGCAGCTGCCACCACTCGCCCTCGTCGCGCAGGTGATGGGTGACGCCGGACGCGTCGACCGGCTCGGTCAGCAGCTCCCCCAGGGCGCCCTCCACGTCGGTCCCGCCCGGGACGTCGCGGCGCAGCGCCGCCAGGAACGCCTCCTCCATCGCCGCGCGCAGCCGCAGCAGCGCCGGGTCCCACTCCCAGTCCGGGTCCACGCCGGTGAACCCGCGGTAGTGCAGCTCGTAGCAGGTGTGCAGGGCCAGCTGCAGGTCCTCGCCGTAGGGGTCGGCCGCCCGCGCCCGCCGCACGGCCTCGCCCGCCGCGTGCCCGGTGGCGTGCTGCGCGGGGCCGGGCGGGGGGCCGGCGGCCAGGGCCCGCGCGACGGTCCGTGACAGCGGCCCGCGGG
>NZ_SMKH01000467.1 GCF_004348515.1 Actinomadura sp. KC345
GTCCCCCACGGCCCGGCCGGACGACCGGGGCAAGGACCACCCCCACAGGTGGCACCACGGCCCGCGCGGCCCCGGCTTCGGCTTCGGCTCGCGCGGCCACGGCGTCCACGGCGAGGCCACCGTCCAGGACGACGACGCCTTCCGCCTCGTCACCTGGCAACGCGGCAAGATCACCGCCGTCTCGCCGACGACGCTGACCGTCCAGAGCGAGGACGGCGCCACCTGGACATGGACGACCAACGACGACACCCGCATTCGCAAGGACCGCGACGACGCCGCCCTCAAGGACCTCGCCAAGGGCGACGAGATCCTCATCGCAGGCGAACGCACCGGCAACACCCGCACCGCCAAGTTCGTCCGCACACCCCTCCCCAACTGACCACCAGGCCGCCCCCGTGGGATGGGACGATCTGTGGGAGTCGATGAGCGCAGGGGCCGATGAGCGAGAGCAGGCGAATTCTCGTCGTGGAGGACGAGGCCAACATCCGTGACCTGATCGAGGTCGCGCTGCGCTTTCACGGGTTCGCGACCGTGACCGCGGAGACCGGCGAGAAGGCCCTGCGCCTGGCCGACCGGAAACGCCCCGACCTCGTACTGCTGGACGTCATGCTGCCCGACGTGGACGGCTTCGAGGTCTGCCGGCGGCTGCGCGCGGACGGGAACCAGGTCCCGGTGATCTTCCTGACCGCGCGGGACACCCCGTCCGACACCGTCACCGGGCTCACCCTCGGCGGCGACGACTACGTCCCCAAGCCGTTCTCCATCGAGGCCCTGATCGCGCGGGTGCGGGCCGTGCTGCGGCGGGCGGCACCGGCCGCGCCCGACGACGTCCTGCGCGTGGGCGACCTCGAACTGGACGAGGCGCAGTGGACGGTCCGGCGCGGCGGCGTCGTCGTGGACCTCTCACCGACCGAGTTCCGCCTTCTGGCGTACCTGATGCGGAACGCGGGCATGGTGCTGTCGCGCAGCCAGCTTCTCGCGGGCGTGTGGGGCTGGGACCACGGGAACCCGCAGGTCGTGGAGACCTACGTCAGCTACCTGCGCCGCAAGCTGGACCCGCTGGGCACACCGCTCATCCACACCCAGCGCGGGGTGGGCTACGCGCTGCGGCCATGACGCTCAACGCCCGGCTGCTCACCGGCCTGCTCGCCATCGCCGTCGCAGGGCTGACGATCATGGGCGTGGTCAGCGCGTTCGTGCTGAACGGGTACCTGATGCACCGCGTCGACGATGACCTCCAGGCCACCCCGGGCCACGCCGTGGCACGGCTTCTGCGTCCCGGGTTCCCCGGACAGGGCGTCGCCCCGGCCCGGTTCGTCGTGCTGGCGGTCGGCCCCGCGAACCAGGTGCACGTCCTCAGCGGCGACACACCGGACCCCGGGCGGGCCGTCGCCGAAGTGGAGAAGCTCAGCGAGGCCGAGCTCGCCGCGCACGCAAGCACACGCGAACCGTTCTCCCTCCCGGGACTGCGCGCGGTGGCCCGTCCCTGGCGCAACGGCGTCATCGTCGTGGCCTCCCCACTCGACGAGATCCACCTGGCCGTCCGCAACCTCGTGCTCGCCGAGATCGCGACGGCCGTCGTCCTCCTCGCGCTGCTGGCGCTGCTCGGGCGCAGGCTGATCGGCCGCGGCCTGCGCCCGCTGGACCGGATGGCCGCCACCGCCGACGCCATCACCGCGGGCGGCGACCTGCGCGCCCGGATGCCGGGCTCGGGCGAACGCACCGAGGCGGCCCGGCTCGCCGCTGCCATCAACGTGATGCTGGAGCGGATCGAGCAGGCCTTCTGGGCACGCAGCCGCTCCGAGGCCCGCGTCCGCGAGTTCGCCGCCGACGCCTCGCACGAGCTGCGCACACCGCTGACGACCGTCCAGGGCTATGCGGAGCTCTACCGGCACGGCGCGCTCGGCCCCGACGAACTGCCGGACGCGATGCGCCGCATCGAGGACGAGGCGCGCCGTATGAACAAACTGGTCACAGACCTCCTGGAGCTGGCCCGCCTGGACCGCGAGGTGTCGCTGCGGCCGGTCGCCGCCGATCTGGTCGTCCTCGCCCAGGACGCCATCGCCGACGCGGCGGCCGCCGACCCGGATCGTCCACTCCGGCTGGACGCCCCTGACACGCTGATCGCAACCGTCGACGAATCACGCATCCGCCAGGTGTTCGTGAATCTTCTGGCAAATATTCGCGCCCATACACCTCCTGGTACAGCGGCGACCGTCCGCCTCGAACCGGGCGTTATCGAGGTGGCCGACGAGGGACCCGGCATGTCCGCCGCCGATGCCGAGCGCGCCTTCGAGCGCTTTCACCGCGCCGAGCACGGCACCGCCGGAACGGGCCTCGGACTTCCGATCGTCGCCGCGATAGCCGCCGCCCATGGCGGCCGCGCCGAACTGCGCTCCGCACCTTCCAGGGGAACGATCGTCCGCATCACCCTCCCCAACTCGACCACCCCGGAACGCTAGCCGTCCCCTACGACAGTTCGCCCGACTCCCGCCCGCCGACACCGCCGCCAGAACGGCAACCCGCGACCCTCAAAAAGATTAATCCAAATCTTTCCCCCAACTACCGCTATATCAAGCGATATACCCACAAACACATCACCACGCACAGGCCCACACGAGATAAAGCAAGGACCAAACACTGGAAATATTTCGCGAAGCGGACAACGAACCGAAACTCCGCCAGAGCTAACCTGGCAATAGGGACCGGCACGTCCGACAATTCCAGACCGGTCCTGGTCGCGCCGGATGCCTGGCAAGACGGCGAGGTCGGATAGTACGGGCAACGTCCCGCCGGTGCGGCATACGTGACGTCCGCTTCGTCCATTCCCGCCCGGCCCGCACGCGGACCAGACGAGACACGGCGATGGGACTCCACCAGGAGGCACCATGACCCAAGTCGAGCAAGAGTCCACACCGCGGACGCAGCCCGCGGTCGCCGACCCGGCCCCGCTGGGGCTCGCGGCCCTGGCGCTGACCATCTTCCTCTTCTCCGCCAAGAACGCCGGCTGGACCAACGGCACCGACGCCTGGCTGGGCTACGCCCTCGCCTACGGCGGCCTCGTCCAACTCCTGGCGGGCATGTGGGAGTTCCGCAACCGGAACGTCTTCTGGGCCACGGCCTTCGCGTCCTTCGGCGGCTTCTGGCTCGGCCTCGGCCTCTACGTCGTCCTGCTCGCCGGCGCGACGACCCCCGCACAGCAGGCCAACGACATCGGCTGGATCCTGCTGGCGTTCGCGATCTTCAACGCGTACATGCTGCTGTGGAGCACGCAGATCAACCAAGCCGTCCTCGCCGTCTTCGTAACCCTGGAGGCCACGCTGATCATCCTGCTCATCGGCAACCTCGCCACCAGCGAGGTCACCATCAAGATCGGCGGCTACCTCGGCATCCTGACCGCCATCTGCGCCTGGTACGCGTCCGCCGCGGGCCTGATCAACGGCATGCTCGGCCGGACGGTGCTCAACGTGGGCACGCCCGTCCTCAAACACCTCATTCCCGACTCCACGCCCCGCCGCCACTGACCCGGAACCCGACTACGAGCCTCGAAAGGCGTCCCGCGAGATCAGCGTCCCTCTGGGCTCTCGTCCGGGCCGACCGGCCCGCCGAACAGGGATTCGACGTCGGCCGTGGGGACTCGGGCGATCACGATGAGAACTTTCTCGACGCTCGCGGGGCTACGGCTCGTCACCTCGACGTGGCGCTGCTCCTCAACAGAGGCACGCACAAACGCATTGAACAGGTAGTGGTCGCCTTCTTCGCTGTAGCCGTCCGCCCAGATCTCAACCTGCGAGCCGCTCTTGAGCGTCACGATCCAACGACCGGGCGGCCCCGCAGCAAACTAATGGGCGCGTAAGCCGCAGCGAGGCCCGGACTCTGGGAGCACGCCTTCCCCGCTCCTGCACTGCAGTGCCTGATGAAGACCGGTGGATCCTGGTGTCCAGGCCCCGCTGTTGACCTTGGCGGG
>NZ_SMKH01000468.1 GCF_004348515.1 Actinomadura sp. KC345
GCACCTGCTCGCCGAGGGCCGCCCCGTCCCGCCCCCGCACGAGGACCCCGACGTCCTCGCCGCCGTCGAGGCCGCGTTCGGGTCCGACCAGTCGGTCAGCGGGGTCCGTGTCACCGAGGGCACGTCGGCGGAGCTGGCCGTCCGGTTCGCCGTCGTCCCCGGCCACGACGAGCGCCGCACCGTGCAGCGCGTCTCCGACCGCCTCGCCGAACTGCTCCGCGGCCGCATCGTCGGCGGCGTGGAACTGAACATCGTCCGCCGGTAAATCGTTCGCGTCCGCGGAGACGGGTCTGGGACGGTGAGGCCGTGATCGACGTTGACGCCTTCATCGCCGACGGGTTCGTCCGGGTCGAGGAGGCCTTCTCCCGGGAACTGGCGGCCGAGTGCCGGGAGATCCTCTGGCGCGACACCGGCTGCGACCCCGACGACCGCTCGACATGGACGCGGCCCGTCGTCCGGCTCGGCGGCTACGCGCAGGAGCCGTTCCGGGCCGCCGCCAACACCCCGCGCCTGCACCGGGCGTTCGACGCGATCGTCGGAGCGGGCGCCTGGGAGCCGCCCGGCGGCCTCGGAACGTTCCCCGTGCGGTTCCCCAGCGACGAGGCTCCCGGCGACGACGGCTGGCACATCGACGCGAGCTTCCCCGGCGACGACCCGTCCGACTTCATGGACGCCCGGGTGAACGCGGAGTCGAAGGGCCGCGCGCTCCTGGGGCTGTTCCTGTTCTCCGACGTGGCAGAGGACGACGCGCCCACCCGGGTCCGGGCCGGCTCCCATCTGGACGTCCCGCCGATCCTGGATCCGGCGGGGGACGGGGGACTCTCGTTCATGGACCTCGCGGGCAAGGCGGTCCCCGCGTCCGAGCACCGCCCGGTCGCGCTCGCCACCGGGCGCGCCGGGGACGTCTACCTGTGCCACCCCTTCCTCGTGCACGCCGCGCAGCCGCACCGCGGGACCGCGCCGCGCTTCATGGCCCAGCCGCCGCTCCTCCCGTCCGGACCGCTCCCGGAAGGGTCCCCGGTCCGGATCGCGATCGAGCGAGGTCGTACGTGATCCATCGCAGGTCCGGCCCCATTCATCGCAGGCCCGGCTCGCGTCGTCCGCCGTGGAACACGGTCTAGGCTTGTCGCTTCCGTCGTCTTGGAGATTCCCGTGCTGACCATGCAGGACGCCCTGATCGGGCTCACCGGCTACTGGGCGGGGCGCGGCTGCCTCGTCGCGCAGCCGATGAACACCGAGGTCGGCGCGGGCACGCTCAACCCGGCCACCGCGCTGCGGGTCCTCGGGCCGGAGCCGTGGCGGGTCGCCTACACCGAGCCGAGCGTGCGCCCCGACGACTCCCGGTACGGCGACAACCCCAACCGGCTGCAGACCCACACGCAGTTCCAGGTGATCCTCAAGCCGGAGCCGGGCGACGCGCAGGAGCTCTACCTCGGCAGCCTCGCCGCGCTGGGCGTCGACCTGCGCGCCCACGACGTCCGGTTCGTCGAGGACGACTGGGCCTCGCCCGCGCTCGGCGCGTGGGGGCTCGGCTGGGAGGTCTGGCTGGACGGCCTGGAGATCACCCAGTTCACGTACTTCCAGCAGTCCGGCGGGCTGGCCCTCGACCCGGTGTCGGTCGAGATCACCTACGGGATGGAACGCATCCTCATGGCACTCCAGGGCGTCTCCCACTTCAAGGACATCGCCTACGCGCCCGGCATCTCCTACGGGGAGGCGTTCGGGCAGGCCGAGTACGAGATGAGCCGCTACTACCTCGACGACGCGGACATCGGGACGAACCGGGACCTGTTCGAGGCGTACGCGGCGGAGGCGCGGCGGATGCTGGACGCCCGGCTGCCCGTCCCCGCCCACTCCTACGTGCTGAAATGCTCGCACGCGTTCAACGTCCTGGACGCGCGCGGCGCGGTCGGCGCCACCGAGCGGGCCCGCGCGTTCGCCCGGATGCGGAACCTCGCCCATGAGGCCGCCGCCCTGTGGGTGGAGCGCCGCGCCGAACTGGGCCACCCGCTGGGCGACGCCGCGACCCGTCCCGCCGCCGTCCCCGAGCCGGTCACGCCGCCCGCCCCGGACGCGCCCGGCTCGCTCGCGCTGGAGATCGGCGTCGAGGAACTGCCGCCGCAGGAGGTCGCCCGCACGGCGGACGACGCGGCGGAACGGCTGCTGCGCGGGCTGGAGGAGACCGGCCTGGTCACCGACGCCTCCTCGCTCGACGCCTACGCGACGCCCCGCCGGATCATCGTGCTCGTCCGCGACCTGGAGCCGCGGGAGCCGGACACCGAGCAGATCGTGAAGGGACCGCGCCTCACCGCGGCCTACGACGCCTCCGGGGAGCCGACGCGGGCGCTGCGGGGGTTCGCGCGCGGGCAGGGGATCGGCGTCTCCGAGGTCCGGAAGGTCGCGGTCGGCGGCGGGGAGTACGCCGGGTTCGTCCGCGAGGTGCCGGGGCGCCCGGCCGCCGAGGTCCTGGCGGGGCTGCTCCCGGAGATCGTCACCGGGCTGCGCGCCGGGAAGAACATGCGCTGGAGCGCGCCCGGCCTGTCGTTCGCCCGGCCCGTCCGCACGCTGCTCGCGCTCCTGGACGGCCACGAGATCCCGTTCACCGTCTCCGGCCTGACGGCGGGCCGCTCCACCCGCGTCCACCGCACGGCCGCCGCGCCGGTCATCGAGGTCCCGGACGCGTCGTCACTGATCACGACGCTCCGCGAGCACGGAATCGAGCCCGACCCGGCCCGCCGCCGCACCCGCGTCATCGAGGACGCCGGAGCGCTCGCCCGCCGCCACGGCGGCGCCATCGACTTCGACGGCGAGCAGGCACTCGTGGAGGAGATCGTCGACCTCGTCGAGGAGCCGGTCGCCATCCTGGGAGCGTTCGACGAGAAGTACCTGGAGCTGCCGGAGGAGATCCTCACGACGGTCATGCGCAAGCACCAGCGCTACCTGCCGGTGCGGGCGTCCGCGGGGCGCCTCATGCCGTACTTCGTCACGGTCGCCAACGGCGATTGCGACCACGGCGCCGTCCGGGCCGGGAACGAGGCCGTGCTCCGCGCGCGCTACGAGGACGCCTCGTTCTTCTACCAGCAGGACCTCCGGAGCACTCCGGAGCAGATCAAGGAGGGGCTCGGCAGGCTCACGTTCACCGAGCGCCTCGGCTCGATGGCCGACCGCTCGTCCCGCATCGCCGCGATCGCCGCCGACCTGGCGGACCGCCTCGACCTGGCCCCGGCGGAGCGGGCGGCGGCACGCCGCGCCGCCGCGCTGGCCAAGTTCGACCTCGCCTCCTCCATGGTCATCGAGCTGTCGAGCCTCGCGGGGACGATGGCCCGCGAGTACGCCCGCCGCTCCGGCGAGGACGACGCCGTCGCGGAGGCCCTCCACGACATGGAACTGCCCCGCTCGGCCGGGGACGCCCTGCCCGCGACGACCGCGGGCGCGGTCCTGGCCGCCGCCGACCGGCTCGACCTCCTCGCGGGCCTGTTCGCCGTCGGGTCCGCCCCGACCGGCGGCTCCGACCCGTTCGGCCTCCGCCGCGCCGCCCTCGCGCTGACCGCGATCCTGCGGGACGTCCCGCGCCTGGCGCCGGTCACGGTCGGGGACGGCCTCGCGATCGCCGCCCGGCATCAGCCGGTGGACGTCGCCCCTGAAGCCCTCGGCGAGGCGGAGCGGTTCGTCGCGCGCCGCCTGGAACAGAACCTCCTGGACGAGGGCCGCCCCGTGCACATCGTCCGGGCCGTCCTCCCGCACGCGGGCGCGCCCGCCCGCGCCGCGGATGCCGCGGCCGACCTGGCGGAGCTGCTCGGCTCGCCGCGATTCGAGCGGCTCACGACGGCGTTGCAGCGCGTCCTGCGCATCGTCCCGGCCGGCACCGCCGCGGGCTACGACCCCGCCCTGTTCACCGAACCCGCCGAACAGGACCTGGACGCCGCGTTCACCGCCGTCCACGGCGAACTCCCCGCCCACCCCACGC
>NZ_SMKH01000469.1 GCF_004348515.1 Actinomadura sp. KC345
CCGCAACACGGGCAAGGGCTGCTTGATCGTTTGCTTCTCGCTGCTGGGCGCGGTCGTCCTCGTCGCAGTCCTGTTCGTCGTGCTGCTGTTGTCGCAATGGGAGACCCCCGAGCACGAGCGCGGTGTCTTCGACGAGCGCGGAGGCAAGGAACTGGCCGACGAGCCCTGCACCGAGCTGGAACGGACGCTGAAGCCCGAACTGTCGGCCGGCGAAATGGGACGACGGGAACGACACCACCACCCGCGAGCCCGATTTCGACGATGACGATGATCGCCGCCGGTTCGAGGTGGACCAATGGCTGGAAACCGGCACCGTGAGCAGCGTCGCCAGGATCCGTGCCGGCAACACGGTGCTCGAAGCCGAGATCCGGGCGAAGGGACGCCCGGTCGTCCGGGAGTCCGATGCGCCGATCCCCGAGCGGGAGGTGGAAGATGCCGTTGCCCAGCGTTTCACTCCCCCGATCGAGGACCTGGCCCGCAGGGCCGTGGCCTCCCTTCGATGACGCGGCCGACGACGGGCCCGCTGACTCACTCGCGGTCGGCGGGGCCCGTGCTTGAGGGGCCCGAGCCGGAGGGGCCCGTCCACGGCGGGCGCGGGGCGTTGAGCGCGAGGCGCACGCCGACCATCCGGATGACGAAGCAGACCGCCGCGGCGATCAGCGCGGCCGCCAGGCCGTAGAAGTCCGCCTTGACGGCCACGACCGTGATCGCGGCCGCGATCAGGGCCGGGATCGCGTACAGGTCGCTGCGCAGGACGGAGGGGACCTGCCCGACGAGCGCGTCCCGTATCGTGCCGCCGCCCACCCCGGTGATGACGCCCAGCACCAGCGCGGGCCCGATCCCCAGCCCGTGGTTCAGCGCCTTGCTCGCCCCGATGACCGCGAACGTGCTCAACCCGACGGCGTCCAGCACCGTGATCGGCGTTCCCAGCCGGTCCAGGAACCGGCTGCCGACGAACGCGAGCAGCCCACCGCCCGCGGCGAGCGCGAAGTACCGCCAGTCGACGAAGGTGGCGGGCGGAAGCGTCCCGATGAGGACGTCCCGGATCACCCCGCCGCCCAGCGCCGTGATCATCCCGAGCCCCACGACGCCGACCACGTCCAGCTGCGTCGCGCGCACGGCCGTCAGCGCCCCGTTCAGCCCGAAGGCGAACGTGCCGGTCAGGTCCAGCGCGAGCAGCAGCGGTGGTTGGGTGTCCATTCCCTCTAACCTAACCACGCACGGGAAAGCGCGGCCGGACAGGTGCTAGCGCCGCAGCACCTTCGAGCGCGCCGTCTCCAGGAAGACCCGGAACTCGTCGATGCGCAGCGCGTACGCCGCGACGACGAACACGGCGCCGCCGGCGGCGCAGCCCCCCGCCAGGGAGACCAGCGCGGCGCCGGCGCCTCCGGTGAAGCCGCCGAGCAGCCAGGCCGCCGCGCCGCCCGCCGCCGCGCCCGGAACCGCCGCCGCGTGGAGCAGCAGGAGGGTGCGGAAGATGCGGCGGCCGTCCAGGCCGTGCAGGCGCTTCCGCAGGATCTGGCCCGCGATCAGGAAGCCGGCCACGTAGTAGAGGCCGTGCCCGATGGGCAGGTAGATGACGATGTGCTCCGGCGGCGCCAGGTACAGGACCGCGAAGCCGGAGACCCCGTGAACGGCGACGGGGGCGAGCGCGATGAGCCCCGGCGTCCGGGCGTCGCCCAGCGAGTAGAAGACCCGCAGCATCAACTGGAACAGCGTGAACGGAATCAGCGACACCGCGAACATCATCAGCACGTAGCCGATGACGTGCGCGTCGTCCACCGAGGCGCTGCCCCGCGCGTACAGGAGCACCGACAGCGGCACCGCGAAGACGACCATCGCGACCGACGAAGGAACGAGCAGGACCGACGCCAGCCGCAGTCCGCGGGAGAAGTCCAGACGGACGAGATCTTTGCGGCCTTCCGCGACATGGCGGCTCATCTTCGGCAGCAGCGCCGTGATGACCGACACCGCGATGATGGCGTACGGGAGCTGGAAGATGACGAAGGCGTTCTTGTAGGCGGTGATGCCCGCCCCGGCCTCCAGCCCGGCCTCGGCCACCCGGGCGCCGGCGCGGGTCGCGACGTTCGTGCTGACCAGCAGGCTGACCTGCGCGACGACGGCGTACACCATCATCCAGCCCGCGTTCCGCATCGCCTCGCCGAAACCGGACCCGCGCAGGTCCAGCCGGGGACGCCACCGGAACCCGGCCCGCCACAGCGCCCACGTCAGGACGAGCGCCTGGACGATCTGGCCGGCCGTCGCGCCCAGCCCGATGAGCGCGACCTGGCCGTCGGTGATGTCGTCCGGCGTCCGGCCGGGCCCGGCGATCCACAGGAACAGCAGCGCCGTCGTGATGATCGACAGGTTGTTGACGACCGGCGCCCACATCGGCGCCCCGAAGCGCTGGCGGCTGTTCAGCATGGAGCTGATGACGCCGCTCGCCCCGACGAAGAAGATCTGCAGCAGCAGGAAGCGCGCCAGGGTGACGGCGACCTCGCGCTGGTTGCCCGTCCACTCGCCCGCGTAGACGGAGATGAGGAGCTGCGCGCCGAGCACCGCGGCGACGGTGATGGCGGCCAGGGCGAGCAGCGTGACCGTCATGAACCGCTGCTCGGTCGCCAGGCCGCCGTCCGGGTCGTGCTGCCGCCGCTTCACGAGGAAGGGCACGAAGACGCTCGCCAGCAGACCGCCGATGAGCAGGTCGTACACGGCGAACGGCACCATGTTGGCCGTCTGGTAGGCGTCGCCGAGCAGCCCCGTGCCGAGCGCGGCGACGATCGCCGCGGTCCGGACGAACCCGGTCGCGCGGGACACGACCGTCCCGATCGCCATCACGACGCTGGACCGTGCCACCGACGGCGCCGCCTGCGCGGCCCCGCCGATCTCCTCGCCCTCCTCGCCGGGACGGTCGGCGGTGCCGAGGTCGCCGTAGACGCTGGGGTCGCGCCGGACCTCCAGGCCCCGCTCCGGCCGGGTCGGCGGCTCCCGCCGTTCGATGGCGTCCAGGACGTCGCCGGGCATGAGCACGCGGCCGCCGTACCGGCCCGCCATCTCGTCGCTCTTCAGATGTCCGGCCTCGGTCGGGCCGAGCTCTGGTGCATCGTCATGCTGCACCATTGGTCTCCTCGGGGGCGCGGTCACGGGTGCGAGGTGACGATCCCACACGGGACAGACCAGCCGAAAATCGAGCTGCCCCAGCATCCACGTTCAAACAGCCACAAACCACCCGTATGCCTTCGCCGGCCGCGGAGTGTCAGGAGGCTTCGAGCGCCGTGCGGGCCCATCGGGCCGCCTCGCGGGCGCGTTCGTCCTGCCGGTCCCGTCCGGTGCCGTACTGGATCTCGGCGACCAGGTTTCCGACGCGGAAGCGGAGCACGGAGTCGCCGTCCGGGCCGGCGGTGGCGAAGGCGGCCTCTCCGAGGCCCGTGAGGGGCGTGACCCGCTCGACGGCGTCTTCCCGCTCCTGCGTGAGCAGACGGCGTGCCGCGGCCGTGCTCGCCGTGGTGCGGAGCGTGAGCCTGAGCTGCTCGTCCCCCTCCGCGGTCGCGGAGGTCTGCCAGACGCAGTACTTGCGCGGCCGTCCCGTGGCGGAGTCGGGGCTCTCGAAACCGGACACGTGGAAGGTGCGCACCAGCTCGCCCGCCTGCTCGGCGCTGATGAGACCGCAGGGCGAGGGCGCGGCCGCGAAACGGGCCGGTTCGGGCGTCCGAGTGGACGGCGTCGCTTCGGGCGTCGTCGTGGACGCCGCCGATGGCGGCTCGGCCGTGTTCCGGGTGGCGATGACCACCACCGTCGCGATGACCATCAGCGTCGCCACGGCCCCGACGAGGGCGGCGACGAGCCAGGGACGGCCGGTGCTCGGAGAGCCGGCCGGAACGGTGGGAGGCCCGGTGTAGGCGGGACGCGGCGCCGGCGGCGGGGCCGCGGGCGGGAGG
>NZ_SMKH01000046.1 GCF_004348515.1 Actinomadura sp. KC345
AGGCCGGGGTGGGGCCAGTTCTCGATCTTGATCAGTTGGCCGGTGCTGGAGGCGGTCACGTAGGCGGTGCGCATGTCGGGACCGCCCCAGGTGATGTTGGTGATGCCCGGGTCGTCGTCGACGTTGATGTCGACGAACCGGACGAGGTCGCCCTTGGGGCTGACGATCGAGATGCCCGCGTGGATCATGGAGGCGACGCAGATGTTGCCGTGGCCGTCCACGCCGAGGGAGTCGAAGTTGGTGTAGTCGGGGGCGGTGTAGAGGAAGTTGCCGCCGCCGGAGCCGCCGAGGGACCTGCCGCCCTTGATCTCGCCGGGGCCGGTGACGTCCCACCACCAGACCCGGGCCGTGTAGGTCTCGCTGACGTACAGGCGGGTGCCGTCCGGGGAGAGGCCGATGCCGTTGGGGCCCTCCATTCCGCCGGCGATCATCTCGATGGACGAGCCGTCGGCCTTCGCGTAGAAGAGGCGGCCCTTGTCGCCGGTGACGCCGTCGCTCTTGCCGTAGTCGGTGAAGTAGATGCCGCCGTGGGCGTCGACGACCAGGTCGTTCGGGCCGCGCAGGCCCTCGCTGTAGAGGGTCTCGACGGAGCCGTCCGACAGGTCGACGGCCTGGATGCTGCCCGTGGTGTAGTCGTCGGGGATGCCGCCGGCGAAGACGAAGCCGCCGACTTCGAAGCGGTTCAGGCCGCCGGAGTTGGCGATGTAGACGCGGCCGTCCGGCCGAGCGCCGAGCCGTTGGGGCCGCCGCCCGTCTCGGCGGCGACGGACGTGGTGCCGTCCGGCCTGACGCGGGTGAGGGTGCCGCGGTGCAGCTCCACGACCAGGACGTCGCCGTTGGGAAGGACGGTCGGGCCCTCCGGGAACATCAGGCCGTCGGCCAGCTTGGTGATCTTCAATTTCCTCCCCTTTCGCGGGCGGCCGGCGGCCGTGGTGCCGAGGACGGCGGCGGCCCCGAGCCCGCCGAGCAGCCCTCTGCGGGTGAGCGTCATTCCATCGCCCGCAGGATCCGGCGGGCGGTGCTCTGGATGTGCACCTCGTCCGGGCCGTCGTAGACGCGGGCCTCGCGGGCGTGGCGGTACATCCGCGACAGCGGCGTGTCGTCGGTGAGGCCCATGGCGCCGTGGACCTGGATGGCGCGGTCGACGACGTTGTGCAGCATGCGGGCGCCGACGACCTTGATCGCGCCGATCTCGATGCGGGCTTGGCTCCCGGCGTCGATCTGCTCGGCCGCCTGGAGGGTCAGCAGCCGGGACGCCTGGATCTCGGTGTAGGAGTCGAAGACGTGCTGCTGCATGAGCTGCTTGGCCGAGAGCGGCTCGCCGAAGGCGACGCGGGTGCCGAGGCGGGCGCACATCAGCTCGAACGCGCGTTGGGCCTGGCCGAGCCACCGCATGCAGTGGAAGATCCGGCCGGGGCCGAGGCGGTCCTGGGCGATGACGAAGCCGTGCCCGCGCGGGCCCAGCAGGTTGTCCGCCGGGACGCGCACGTCGTCGTAGGCGACCTCGTAGTGGCCGCCGTCGATACCGAGGACGGGCGTCTCCCGGACGATGCGGTAGCCGGGCGTGTCCGTGGGGACGACGATCATGCTGAAGGCGCGGTGGGGGGCCGTGTCCTCGGGTTCGGTGCGGCACATGACCGTGGTGTAGGCCGCGTTGGCGGCGTTCGTCGTGAACCACTTGCGGCCGCTGATGACCCAGTGGTCGCCGTCCAGGACGGCCTTCGTCCGCAGCTGGGTCGGGTCGGAGCCGGCGGCGTCGGGCTCGGTCATCGCGAAGCTCGGCGACACCTCGCCCGCGACCAGCGGGGCCAGGTAGCGCTCACGCCAGCGGGGGCTCGCGTACTTGTGCAGCATGAGCGAGTCCTGGAGCGTGAACGTGCCGAGGGCGATCTGTCCCCATTCGGAGCGTCCCTGTACCTCGTTGACGTAGACGTAGTCGAGGAAGGGGAGGCCGCCGCCGCCCAGTTCGGCGGGGTGACCGAGCGCCCAGAGGCCGGCGTCCTTGGCCTCCCGCTGGAGTTGCCGGAGTTTCTCCAGGTCGCCGCCGTTGAGGGCGGGCTCGGCGGGCTCGACGCGCTCGGTCATGAACGTGTGGACCGCGTCGCGGACGTCCCGGACGCGGTCCGGCACGGAGAACAGCATCGGCCTCACCCGCCGGTCAGGTCGGCGGAGATGTCGCGGTCGCCGTAGCCCTCGGGCGCGGCGACCTCGACGATCGGTTCCGGGCGGTCGTCGAACTCCAGCCGCAGCGCCCGCGACATCACCGCGTGCATGTCGTACATGCAGGTGATGTAGGTGAGCTGGAGGATCTCCTTGTCGGAGAGGTGCTCCTTGAGGACGTCGAAGATCGCGTCGGCCACCCGGCCGCCGTCCAGGACGAGCCCGTCGGTGTAGGCGAGGACGGCGCGTTCGAGCGGGGAGTAGCAGTCGGCCGTCTGCCAGTGCGGGATCGCCTCGATCTTCTCCTCGGGCATGCCGAGCGCCCGCATCTGCTTGCAGTGCTGTGAGAACACGAACTGGCTGCCGCGCGCCCACCCGGCCCGGCACTGGCCGAGTTCGCGGAGTACGGGGTCCAGTTCGGCGTTCCGGTACAGCGCGAAGCCGCGGACGGCGTGCCGGAACACGTCCGGGGACTGCGCGAAGACCGTCCACCAGTCGCCCGGTGACCCGGTCGCGGTGCCGTGGTCGACGGCCGGGTCGCGGTCGGGTGCGAACAGGTGGTCGTAGAAGAAGAGGATGCGCTCGTCGGTGACCTCGGCGCGGCGGACCTCACGCAGTCGCGGCATGCTTGTCCTTGGAAACGGTGCGGTCGGCTTCGGTCTTGGGCTCGTGGGAAACGTCGGACTCGTCGAACGTGCGGGTCCAGCAGGCGAATTCGAGGAGGATCCCGTCCGGGTCCTGGAAGTAGAACGACCGGACGAACACGCCCTCGTCGAAGTCCCTGGCGATGCCCATCGGGCTGTCATCGTGGTTGAGGATCGGGCTGACCTTGACGCCCTTCTCCTTCAGCCTGCGGCGGTAGTCCTCGAACTTCTCGACGGGGACGTGGAACGCGACGTGGTTCATCGACCCGACCGCGCTGAGCAGCTCGCCCTCTTCGGGACGGCCCTTCGGCGCGGAGATGCCCGGGACGGGGTCCGGCGCGTCCGGGAACCAGAAGAACGCCACGCAGTCGCCGCCGCCGCAGTCGAAGAAGAAGTGCTGGCCCATGCCGCCGGGCAGGTCCAGGGTCTTGATGAGCGGCATTCCGAGGACGCCGGAGTAGAAGTCGATGGTGCGCTTCATGTCGGACGACACCAGCGCCAGGTGGTTGATGCCACCGAGCTCGAACTCGGTGTTTCCGGTGGTCATGAGACCTCCCTGTAGAGGGTGCGAAGGTCGCGTTTCAGGACCTTTCCTGCGACGTTTCTGGGGAGTTCGGAGACGATGTCGACGCGGCGCGGGACCTTGTAGCCGCCGAGGTGCTCGCGGGCGAAGGCGATGATCTGCTCGGGGGTGGCGTCCTCGGGGGTGGCGTCCTCGGCGGCGGCGTCCCGCTTCAGCACGACGGCGGCGCGGACCGACTCGCCCCAGCGCGGGTCCGGGACGCCGAACACGGCGGCGTCGGCGACCGCGGGATGCCGGTAGAGGACCTGCTCGACCTCCCGGGACGCGACGTTCTCCCCGCCCGTGATGATCATGTCTTTGATCCGGTCGACGATGTAGACCATTCCCTCTTCATCCTGCCGGACGACGTCGCCGGTGCGGAACCAGCCGTCCGCGAACGCCAACTCGGTCAGCTCCGGCTCGCGCCAGTAGCCGCGCATCACCTGGTCGCAGCGGACGATCATCTCCCCCGGCTCACCGGGCGGGACGTCGTTGAGGTCGGCGTCCACGATCCGGATGTCGGCGAGGTCCATGACGCGGCCGGCGGCGGCGAGCAGGTGCGTCTCCCCGGCGGCGGCGCGGCGGTGCTCCTCGATCCCGAAGTGCAGGATGTTGCCGCCCAGCTCGCTCATCCCCATGCCCTGGTAGAAGTCGCAGCCGAGGACGTCCATCCCGCGGCGCAGCACCTCGGCGGGGATGGCGGACGCGCCGTACCCGATGGCCTCCAGCGTGCCGAGGTCGCGGTCCTCGATCCCGGGGTGCGACAGCAGGAACGCGATCATCGTGGGCGCCAGCCCGGTCTGGGTGATCTTCCATTCGGAGACCAGGCGCAGGAACGTGTCGTTGTCGTAGGACCGGACGATGCCCACGGTCGCGGCCCGCATGTGGAACACGAGCACCGTGTAGCCGCCGACGTGGCACATCGGGAAACAGAACAGGAACCGGGTCGCGTCGGGGATGTCCCAGGTCGCGACCGAGCTGATGATCCCGGTGACGAGGTTGCGGTGGCTCAGCGTGACGCCCTTGGGGCTGCCGGTCGTCCCGCTGGTGTAGACGAGCCAGGCGATGGAGTCCTCACCGGGGCGCGGCGGCTCGGTGGCCGGAGCCTGCGCGACGAGCTCCGGGAAGTCGCCGTCCAGGTCCAGGACGGCCTTCACCGTGGGCATGTCGTCCTTCAGCCGCTCCATGGCCTCGCGGTACTCGCCGCTCACGATCAGCACCGACGCCTGCGCGTGGTCGACGAGCCCCGCGATCTCGGACGGGTGGAGCCGGTGGTTGAGGAAGGTCAGCGCCATGCCCGCGGCGGGGACGCCGTAGTAGAGGTCGAGGTACTCGGGCCTGTTGCCGGACAGGACCGCCACCCGGTCGCCCGGCTCCGCGAGGGTCCGCAGCGCGTTGGCCGTCCGGCGCACCCGGTCCCGCAGCCCGGCGAAGGTGATCGCCTCGTCCTCGAACAGGACGGCCGTGCGCTCCGGGTGCTTGCGGGCCGCGTACTCGACGATGTCGTTGATCAGCATGGCCGGCCCCCGCACCTCCCCTGAAGTTGACTTGACAGTCATATCAACTTACTCGATTCTCGGATACTCTTCCTGCGAACATCGGTTTGTCAAGACCCGGCGAAGGGATCAGCGGCCATGCGAGGCGGGGGCGATCCAGCAGGTCAGCAGGCACCGCTGACCGAGCGCGGCGCCCGGACCCGGGAGCGCCTCGTCGTCGCCGCGCGCGAGGTGTTCGAGGAGCGCGGCTTCCTGGAGACCCGCGTCGCGCACATCACCCGGCACGCCAACGTGGCCTACGGCTCCTTCTACACCTACTTCCCGTCCAAGGAGGCGGTGTTCCTGGAGGTCGCCGACCGGCTCTTCGAGGACATGACGCACCACGACCTCGTCCCGGCCGCCGGCCCGTCCCCCGCCGACCGCGTCCGCCGCGCCAACCGCGCCTACTACGAGGCGTACCGCCGCAACGCGAAGATGATGGCGATCATCGAGCAGGTCTCGACGTTCAACGAGGAGTTCCAGGAGATGCGCCGCAAGCACCGCGCCGAAGCCTGGGGCCGCTCGGTGAAGGCCATCGAACGCTGGCAGCGCGCCGGTGTCGTCCCGTCCGACCTCGACGCGGAGATGACCTCCCGCGCACTGGCAGCCATGGTCGACCACTCGTTGTACCTGTGGCTCGTCCAGGGCGACGACAACGCCGACACCGAACGCCTCCTGGACACCCTCGACGCCGTCACCGTCCGCGCTCTCGGCCTTCCGGCCTGACCCCTGAGAAGGAGACCCGTGGAACTCGCCGACCGTTTCATGGCCGCCATCACCTCCGGAGACGCCGACACCCGGGGCAGCGACCCGCTCCGCGACCTCGCCGCCGCCCAGCGGACGGCGCGCGCATGAGCGCCCCGGAGCAGGCGCTCGCCGCCCGCCTGGGCGCGGCCG
The DNA here is from genome assembly GCF_004348515.1 of Actinomadura sp. KC345. Lineage (GTDB taxonomy): Bacteria > Actinomycetota > Actinomycetes > Streptosporangiales > Streptosporangiaceae > Spirillospora. The sequence continues at coordinate 5,799 of NZ_SMKH01000046.1, forward strand.
TGACGAACCTGCACCGCCTGTCGGGCGGCGCCAGCCGCGAGACGTGGTCGTTCGAGGCGGACGGCCGCCCGCTGATCCTGCGCCGCGACCCGCCCGCGTCCCCCGACGCGGAGGCCATGGCCCGCGAGGCCGCCCTCCTGGCCTCCGCCGCCGCCGTGGACGTGCCCGTCCCGCACCTGGTCGACCACGGCGACGACCTGGCGGGCGCGCCCTACCTGATCATGGAGCGGCTGTCCGGCGAGACGATCCCGCGCCGGCTCCTGCGCGACGAGCGGTTCGCCGGCGTCCGTCCCCGCCTCGCCCGTGACCTGGGCGGCATCCTGGCCCGCCTCCACACGATGTCGCCGGTCCCCGGCCTGCCCGAGGACGACCCGCTCACCGCGATCACCGCCTACTACACGGAGTTCGACGAGCCCCGCCCCGCCGTCGAACTGGCCCTGCGCTGGCTGCACGAGCACCGCCCGCCCGCGTCCGGCCGCCGGACGGTCGTCCACGGCGACTTCCGCAACGGCAACCTCATGATCGACACGACCGGCGTCACCGGCGTCCTGGACTGGGAACTCGCCCACACCGGCGACCCGGCCGAGGATTTCGGCTGGCTCTGCGTGAAGGCGTGGCGCTTCGGCTCCCCCCATCCCGTGGGCGGTTTCGGCCCGCGCGAAGACCTCCTGGACGGCTACGCCGCCGCAGGCGGAACCCCGCCCACCCTCGAAGCACTCCACTGGTGGGAGGTGTACGGCACCCTCCGCTGGACGATCCTGTGCCGCCACCAGGCCGAACGCTTCCTGAGCGGCTCAGACCTCTCCATCGAGTACGCCGTGCTCGGCCGGAAGGTCTGCGAACAAGAACACGACCTCCTCCTGACCTTGGGCCTCACCGAACCGGCAACCGTCCAAGACCCCCTGAAGACCGCATCGGCTGCGCCAGCACCACCCCACGACCGCCCCGACGCGTCCACCCTCATCGACGCCGTGGGCGCGTTCCTCCTCGAAGCCGAGCAGCCCGACGACCGCCTCCGCTTCCACGCCCGCGTAGCCGCGTCCGCCCTCCGCATAGCCCGCCGCGAACTCCTCCTGGGCGACACCCACAAGGCCGCCCACCAGGCCCGCCTGAAAACCCTGGGCTGCGACTCCGACGCCGACCTGGCGAAGGCCATCCGCGAGGGCACCCTCGACGACCGGAAGGACGAGGTCGTGGCCGCAGTGAGAGCCTCGATAACCGACAAGCTGACCGTGGCCAACCCCCGCCACCTCTCCCTCCCCGGCTGATCGCGCGGCCGATCTTTTCGGCCGGGGGCTTTTCGAGGACGGGCGGCACCGCGAATTTCGGGTTGGTCAATGCGGTGGCTGGTGCAGGGCGGCGGCTATGGCCGTCGACACCGTCTTGTGAACGGTTTCCGGCCGAGGCGGGGGGCCGGTGCGGTCGGCGAACAGGAGGTGGGCGGCGCCGATCAGGGTGGGGGCGAGCGTGTCTATGTCGGCGTCGGGTCTGATGCGGCCGTGGGCGCGTTCGGCGGTCAGGTAGGACGCGATCATCGCCGTGGCCTCGGTCAGGAGCGGGACGCCGGTGGGAATGGTCTCGCGCAGGCGGGTGCGGAGGGCGTCGCGCGAGGTGATCAGGCTGACGATCGCCACGGCGACCGAGCCGAACAGGTCCGCCAGCGCGCCGGTGAGGTTGCCGGCGACCGTGCCGGTTCCGGCGGAATCCCGGAGGGCGGCCGACTCGGCGTCGAGCCGGGCGATGCGGTCCAGGACGAGTTCGGCGAGGAAGGCGTCGAAGTCGGTGAAGTGGCGGTGCAGGACGCCCTTCGCGCAGCCCGCCTCCATGGTGACCGCCCGGCTGGTCAGCGCGCTCGGCCCGTCCCGCAGCAGGACGCGTTCGGCGGCGTCGAAGAGCTGGTCGCGCACGTCGCGCATGGCGACCCCTGTCGGCATGTCCACCTTCCCCGGGCATTGCAGAGTGGGCACCTGCCCACTATCGTGGGCGCATGCCCACTATACCTTCGGAGCGCCCTTCCGAACGGGAGCCCCATCAGGCCAGAGAAGTCGCCGAGTCGTTCGGCGCGGACCCCGGACGCTACGACCGGACCCGGCCCCGCTACCCCGACGACCTCGTAGAACGGGTCGTCGAAGGCAGCCCCGGGCGCGACGTCCTCGATGTCGGTTGCGGGACCGGCATCCTGGCCCGGCAGCTCCAGGCGGCCGGGTGCCGGGTGCTCGGAGTCGAGGTCGACGAGCGCATGGCCGCGTGGGCGCGGGAGCGCGGGCTCGACGTGGAGGTGGCACCGTTCGAAGACTGGGACCCCGCCGGCCGGACGTTCGACGCGGTCGTCGCCGGGCAGGCCTGGCATTGGGTCGACCCGGTCGCCGGCGCGGTCAGGGCGGCGCAGGCGCTCAGGTCCGGCGGGCGGCTGGCGCTGTTCTGGAACGCGCTCCGTCCTCCGGCCGAACTCGCGGAACCCGTCTCGGCGGTGTACCGGAGGGTGGTGCCCGACTCGCCCGTGCCCAACTGGGCCCCGGCCGAGACGGACGCCTACTCGGTGATGTGCACGAGGGCGTCCGACGGGATACGGGAGGCCGGCGGGTTCGAGGACCCGGAGCGGTGGCAGGTCTCCTGGGAGCGGGTCTACACCCGGGACGAGTGGCTGGAGCTGGTGCCCACGTTCGGCGGGCACAGCCGGTTTCCGGCGGCCGCGCTGCGAGAGCTGCTGGACGGCATCGGCGCCGTCGTCGACGCCGCGGGCGGCCGCTTCACGATGGGCTACTCGACGCTGGCGGTCGTCGCGCGGCGGACCCCGGACGCGGCCTGACCGCATTGTCAGTCGTCCGGCATCAGGATCGTGGTCAGGACGACGCGGCCGCGGTCCGGAGCGGCCTCCAGGTCGAGGTACGGCTCCAGTACCCGGGACATCTCCTCGGCCAGCGCCGACAACTCGGCGCCGCTGAGGTTCAGGGCGGCCTGCCGGTAGGACACCGCGTCCGCCGCGGGGTCGGCGTTCGCGCGTTCGAGGTAGCGCTCGAAGTCGAGGCGCAGATGCTCGGTGAACATCCGGAACAGGTGCCGGTGCTGCTCGCGGTCCAGGCCGCCGGCCTCTTCCTCGCCGATGAACCCGTCCTCGTCCCTCAGGGCGTAGGTGCGCTCCACCGCGCCCCGGACTTTGCGTTCGCGCACGACATGGACGAGCTCGGCGTGCACCAGCGTGGCGATCTGCCTGTAGAGCGTGGCGGGCGCCACGTCGGTGAGCAGACCCCGTAGTTGAGCGGTGGTCAGCTCGCGCCCCTGGAGGACCTGCACGATCCGCCAGCGCACCGGATGCAGCAGCAGGTCCGCGACGGACGACTCGGTGGAAGCCATGACACCATTCTCATCTGTGATAATAATACTGTTATCGATGTTGATAACAATGTACCCGGGGGAACGATGACGGGACCAGCCCGTGTCGCAGTACTGATCGCCGTGTTCCTGGTCGGTCTCACGAGCCTGCCGCCGACCGCGTCCGCCGCGGACGAACCGCCGGGGACGCCCGATGTCCGCGCCTTCATGGACGACCTGGTGCCACGGCAGCTGACCGGCTTCCGCATCCCCGGCGCCGCCGTGTCGGTCGTGGCGGACGGCCGTCAGGTCCTCGCCGAGGGATACGGCCAAGCCGACGTCGAGGCCAAGCGTCCGGTCGAGCCCGACCGGACGAGGTTCCACATCGACTCGGTGTCCAAGCTGATCACCGCCACGGCCGTCATGCGGCTCGTCGAGCAGGACAGGCTCGACCTGAACACCGACGTCAACCGCTACCTGACCGAGTTCAAGATCAGGGACACCCACCCGGGCAGACCGGTCACGCTCGCGCACCTGCTCACCCACACCGCCGGATTCGAGGACCCGCTGATCGGGAGCGCCACGACGGATCTGCCGGACCTCGGCGACCATCTCGCGGCCGCCCAGCCCGACCGTGTGCGGCCTCCCGGCGGGGTCCACTCGTACTCCGACTACGGCTTCGAACTGGCGGGCTACCTCGTGCAGGTGCGGGCCGGGATGCCCTTCGAGGAGTACGTCGAGAAGCACGTCTTCGCCCCTCTGGGCATGTCCGGTACGAGCTTTGCCACGTCGGCGGCGGAGGGCGCCCGGATCCAGGAGCGCGCCGCCGGCTACTCCGTCGAGGACGGCCGGATGGTCAGAGCGGACCGGGGCTACGAGAACCGGGCTCCGAGCGTCGGGGTCGTCTCGACGGCCACCGACATGGGCAGGTTCATGCTCGCGCACCTGGGCGGCGGGGCGGTCGGCGACACGCGGATCCTGAAGCGGTCGACGGTTCGGCTGATGCAGCAGCGGCAGTTCGGGCGGGATCTCCGTTTCCCCGGCCTGAGCTTTCCGTTCACGGAAGCGCACTGAGACGGCAGGCGGCTGATCGGCCACTCCGGCGAAGGAGCGGGCAGCCACAGCATGATGACGCTCCTCCCGGAGCACGGCATCGGCGTCTTCGTGACCTACAACGGCGACGGGACGGGCGACAACCCCTTGTTCGGCGGCGCGTACTCGGCGCGGATGGAACTTCGCGACGCGTTCCTCAAGCGGTTCGTCCCGGCGGAGGCGACGGCGGCCAAGCGGATCACCGAGCGCGACCTGGGGCGATACACCGGAACCTACCGCTGGACCAAGTTCGGGGCCGACGACCCCGCGCTGCTGTTCGCCCTCCTCTCGGCCCCGGCGGACCTTCGGGTGAAGGCGGACGGCAAGGGCGGCCTCACGACGACGGGATTCTCGACCGACCCCGGAGGCGCGGAACAGACCTGGGACCCGATCGGTGACGGCCTGTTCCGCGAACGCGAGGGCCACCGGCAGCTGGCCTTCACCGAGAACGACGAGGGGAACGGCTTTTCGGTCGCCACGTCATACGGCTACTACGTGTTCGTCTTCGAGCGCACAGCCTGGTACGACTCACTCCCCCTGCATCTGATGACCGCCGGGGCCGGCCTGCTGCTCTTGCTCACGACGCTGGCGTGGCCGGTCACGGCGCTGATCCGCCGGCTGCGTGCGGCGACCGCGCGGTCCGAACGGGGGCCGCGTGCGGCACGGACGAGTACGGCCATCACGGCATGCCTCGCCGTCGGTTCCGTGATCGCCGCGAGCGTGGCGGCGATGTCCGGCCGGGCCTCCTCGGGACCCTGGCTGGTGCTGCCGGCCCTCACCCTCGTGGGCGCGGCGGTCTCCCTCACGTGCGCGGTGCTGTGCTGGCGGCACCGGTGGTGGAACGTACCGGCCAGAACGCACCTCACCGTCGTGGCCCTCGGCCTGATCGCGTTTCTCGGCGTCGCCCACCACTACCACCTCTTCTTCCCGGCATGACCGCGCGGCCGTCCGGCGCGCCCGCACGCCGGGCAGGTGGTTCGGGCGTGTGAGGGGTTTGTGAGCGGGGGGCGGCAGCCTTCGGGGCATGAGTTACGCGTTTCAGGCCGACGGCCTGGTCAAACGATTCGGGAAGACGACCGCGCTGGAGGGGGTGCAGCTGGCGGCGCGGCCGGGCACGGTGCTCGGCGTGCTCGGGCCCAACGGAGCCGGGAAGACGACCGCCGTGCGGATACTCGCGACGCTGCTGAGGCCCGACGCGGGCAGGGCCGAGGTCTGCGGACTGGACGTCGTCCGGGAGGCGGCGAAGGTGCGGGAGCTGATCGGCCTGACCGGGCAGTACGCGTCGGTCGACGAGGATCTCACCGCCACCGAGAACCTCGTCCTCATCGGGCGGCTGCTGGACCTGCGCAAGGCGGAGGCGCGGTCGCGGGCCGCGGAGCTGCTGGAGCGGTTCGAGCTGACCGACGACGCCGGACGCCGGGTCTCCACCTATTCGGGCGGGATGCGGCGCCGCCTCGACCTGGCCGCGAGCATGATCGGACGGCCGGCCGTGATCTACCTCGACGAGCCGACGACCGGCCTCGACCCGGGCAAGCGGGAGGAGGCGTGGCGGTTGATCCGGTCGATGACCGACGGCGGCGGGACGGTCCTGCTGACCACCCAGTACCTGGAGGAGGCCGACGCGCTCGCGGACGCGATCAGCGTCATCGACCGCGGGACGGTCATCGCGGACGGCACCCCCGCCGAGCTGAAGAGGATCGCGGGCGGCCAGACGATCACCGTGCGGCCGCGCGACCCGGGACGGCTCGTCGAGGTGGCCGCGATCCTGAACGCGGTGTCGGGGCGGCACGCCGAGACCCTCCGCCGGGACGTGGTCAGCGTGCCGGTCGGCGGCGACGCGGAACGCGCGTTCGCCGAGGCCGTCCGGCGGCTGGAGGCCGCGGACATCGCCGCCACGGAACTGTCGCTGAGGCTGCCCAGCCTCGACGAGGTCTTCTTCACCCTGACCGGCCATCGCACCGAAGAGAAGGAGGCGGCATGAGCGGCGCCGTGCTCGAATCCGACGTGGTCGCGCGTGCCGGGGCGGTCCCGAAGCGCCCCTACCGGCTGGCGCGGCACAGCCTGCTGCTCGCCGGACGCAGCCTCACCAAGACCCGGCGCAACCCCGGCATGCTCACCGACGCGCTGTTCATGCCGATCCTGTTCCTGCTGCTGTTCGTGTACCTGTTCGGCGGAGCGGTGTCCGGGTCCACGCAGGACTACCTGCAGTACATCTTCCCGGGCGTGCTGGTGATGACCATGCTGCTCGTGGGGATGCTGTCCATCGGGCTCAGCATCAACACCGACATCAAGAAGGGCGTGTTCGACCGGTTCCGCAGCCTGCCGATCGGACGGTCCGCGCCGCTGACCGGCATCGTGCTGGGCGATCTGATCCGCTACGTCGTCGCGGCGGCCGTGCTGTTCGCGACCGGCTACCTGATGGGCTTCCGCGTCCAGACCGATCCGCTGTCGGCGGTGGCGGCGGCCCTGCTGGCGGCCGTGCTGGGCTTCGCGCTGGGCTGGCTCAACGTCCTCCTCGGGGTACTGATCAAGGAGGAGGCCATCGTCCAGACGGTGGCGTTCCTCGGGATCTTCCCGCTGGCGTTCGGGACGGACATGGCCGTCCCGACGGACACGCTGCCGGGGTGGCTCCAGGCGTGGGTCGAGATCAACCCGGTCAGCGAGGCCATGGACGCCTCGCGCGGGCTGCTGCTCGGCGGCCCGGTCGCCCAGCCCGCGACGGTGACGCTGCTCTGGTCGGCGGGGTTCTTCGCCGTGTTCGCGCCGTTGGCCGTCCACGCCTACCGGCGCCGGAGCTGATCCTCCAGCAGGGCGAGCGCGCCGGGGACGTCCAGCCGGGCGCCGCGTGCGTGGGCGGCCCCGCGGGAGCGCTCGCCGAGTGCCCGGCGCAACCGCCGGGTCAGGAGCACGACATCGGGATTGTGCGCGTCGGGTGCGCCCCGCAGGACGGAGGCCGCGCCGAGCGCCTCCGCTGCGGCCTCAGGATCGGCGGCGGCGCGCAGCCGGGCGATCGCGTAGCCGGCGACGGCGGCGATCGGGATGTCCGGCGCGCCGACGGCCAGCGTGAGCGCGTCGCGCAGGTGCCGCCGCGCCGCGTCCGGGTCGTCCCGGTCGAGCGCCATCTGCCCCCGCGCCGCCTCCAGCAGTGAGCGGTACTGCGGGTAGGACGGCACACGGTCCAGCTCGTGCTCGGCCGCGTCGTAGTGCTCGCGTGCCTCGTCCCCGGAACCTCCGTGACGCGCAAGGTCCCCCAGCGCGAGCCGGACGGACACCAGGGAGCGGGCCGGGGTCCCCGCCCCGGGGACGATCATCGCCGACAGCTCGTCCCGCGCCCGCTGCACGTCGCCGGAGCGGCCGCGGGCGACGGCGAGCATGACCCGCTGCATGCCGCCGTCGTCCTGGCCCAGCTCGCGCAGCAGCGTGATCGACTCCTCCAGCGTCGCGACGGCGCCGTCGAACCGTCCGATGACGGTCTGGGTCTCGGCCGCGAAGGTGAGCGCGAGGGCGAGCCCGGCCCGCTCACCGGCCTCGCGGAACCCATCCTGCGCGGCGGTGAGGTCCTGGTGGGCCGTGTCCATCTCGCCCCGGTTCCCGTGGAGCATCGCGCGCATCAGATGCAGCGCGGCGCGCGTCCACGGGTCGGTCACGGGGAGCCGCCGGTCGATCGCGGCCAGCCCCGCCGCGGTGTCGTCGGCGAGCAGCGCCGCGGCGGGCTCGGTCAGCACCGCGAGGGGATGCGCCGCGAGGGGACGCGCCGCGTGCTCGTGCCGCGCGCCGATCAGCGGGTCGTCGCGGGCATCGCCGCCGGACAGGACGGTGTTGAACGCGTACCCGCCGAGCGCGACCGCCTCCGCCGCCGCGGGGACGGGTTCGCGCCGCGGCACGGCGAGCGCGGCCCGCAGCCGCCGCGCCGCCTCGGCGTGATCGCCCTGGATCATCCAGAACACCGCCATGGCGGCCCCGAGCCGGACGGCCGATCCGGCGTCACCGCCGTCCACGGCGTACTGGAGTGCGGCGAGGATGTTGTCGCGCTCCGCCGCGAGCAGCGCGATCCATGGGAGCTGCCCGGCTCCGCGCAGGTGCGGCTCCGCCCGCTCGGCGAGTTCCAGGAAGCAGGCGAGATGCGCGGCCCGGACCCGATCGGCCTCCCCCGACTCCGCCAGCCGTTCCCGCCCGTACTCCCGGATCGTCTCCAGCATGCGGAAGCGCGGCTCGGCCCCTTCGACGGCCTGGAGCAGCGACCGGTCGGCCAGCGCGTCGAGGGCGTCGAGGGCGTCCGGACGGCCTGCCACCCGGACGGCGGTGTCCGGAGTGATGGTGCCGGGGAACACCGAGAGCCGCTCCGCGAACCGGCGCTCCTCGTCGTCCAGCAGGTTCCAGCTCCACGCGACGACGGCGCGCAGCGTCCGGTGCCGGGACAGGGCCGTGCGGTTGCCGCCGTTCAGCAGGCGGAACCGGTCGTCCAGACGGGCCGCGAGCTGCTCCAGCGACATCGACCGCATCCGCGCCGCCGCCAGTTCGATCGCCAGCGGCAGCCCGTCCAGCCGGCGGCAGACCACGCCGACCGCCCCGGCGTCGGCACCGGTGAACCCCGGCCGGACGGCGGCGGCGCGCTCGGTGAACAACGCGGCCGCGTCCGGGACGTCCAGCGGGGGCACCGGGCACAGCGCCTCACCGTCCACGCCGAGACGCTCCCGGCTGGTGGCGAGGACGCGCAGGCTGGGGCAGGTGGCGAGCAGGTCGGCCGCGAGCCGCGCCGCCGCCTCGACGACGTGCTCGCAGTTGTCCAGGACGATCAGCGTCTCGTCGGCGGACAGCGCCTCGACCAGGCGCTGGGCGCGATGACTCGTCCCGTCCCGCAGCCCGAGCACGCCCGCGACCGCCCGGGACACCCCGGCGGCGTCACCGGCCGCGGCCAGCTCCACCAGCCACACCCCGCCGGGGAACCGGCCGGACAGCTCCGCCCCGACCGTGGTCGCGAGCCGCGTCTTGCCCGCGCCGCCGGGCCCGGTCAAGGTCACGAGCCGCCCTTCCCAGAGCCGCTTCGCCACCCATGCGCGCTCGCCTTCCCGGCCGACGAAGCTGGTCGGCGGCACCCGCAGGTTCCCGCGCACCGGCTGCCGGGGGACGGCCCGGAGCACGGCCAGGTAGGCGTCCTGCAGCTCGCGCCCCGGATCGGCCCCGAGCTCCTCGGCGAGGACGCCCCGGAACCTCTCGAACACCGCGAGCGCCTCGGCGGACCGCCCCGCCCGGTGCAGGGCCTCGACCAGCAGCGCGCGGAGGCGCTCGCGCAGCGGATGCCGCGCCGCCAGCCCCTCCAGCTCCGCGACCAGGGGTCCGGGCTCGGCACCGGCGGCAAGTTCGGCGGCGACCCGGTCCTCGGTCGCCGACAGCCGCAGCGCCTCCAGCCGGACGGCCGCCGCGTCGGCGAACGGCGTACCGGCCGCATCCGCCAGGGCGTCGCCGCGCCACAGCGCCAGGGCGTCGCGCAGCCGCGTGCCCGCGAGCTTCGCGTCCCCGTCCCGGAGCGCCCTGCCGCCCTCCCCGGCGAGCCGTTCGAACTCCGGGACGTCCACCGAGTCGGCGTCCAGCGCGTAGCCGCCGGGCACGGACCGCAGCCGTCCCGCGGGCAGGCACCGCCGCAACCGGGAGACGAGCGCCTGCAACGCGTGCACCCGGTCGCCGGGCCCGCCCTCCGGCCACAGCGCCTCGGCCAGGGCGTCGACGGTGACCGCCCGCCCCGGCTCCAGCGCCAGCCTGACCAGCAGCACCCGCAGCCGCGCCCCGCCGACCGCGACGTCCGTTCCCTGGTCCGTCACGACCAACGGCCCAAGGACCTCAACTCGCATGGCTCAATACTGCCCAGGGAATCAGCTCAGGGATAATCGCCGACCAGACCTTCAGGGCAGCCGGTGACCAGAGCGATCAGGAATCGAGAAGCGCGGATCGACCGGCCGTCCTAGCTTGACGGGCATGGCCATGGGTCAAGGCGGGATCGACCCGAAGCGGGCCACAGGAGCAGCCAGAAGGAGAAGCCATGCCACTGCAGGCAAGCGTCATCATGCTCGGCGTCAAGGACGTTGAGCGGGCCAAGAGGTTCTATGTCGAAGGGCTGGGGTGCGAGACCGACCAGGACCACCCCGGTTTCGTCAGGCTCAGCCTGGGCGACGGGTCGTCGAAGCTCGCGCTCTACGAATGGGACGCGGTGGCGCAGGACGCCGGCGTCTCCTCGGAGGGCTCCGGGTTCCGCGGCATCTCGCTGCACTTCATCACCGACTCCAGGGACGAGGCGGACGAGGTCGTGCGGGCCGCGGAGGCCGCCGGCGGCACCGTGGTCAAGGCGGCGGCCGCCGCTGAATGGGGCGGATACTCCGGCTACTTCGCCGACCCGGACGGCTACCTGTGGAAGGTCGCCACCGCCTCCTGACGCTGTCGATGTGCCCCGCCCTGCCGGTTGACCTCAAGTCAGGTTCAGAAATTAGCGTCGGTCCGTGAAGGAGACCATCACGGAAGGCGCTGACACATGACACGGCTCAACCTGGGACCCATCGGCCTGACCCTCGACGTGCGCGCCGACGGCGGCCACCTCGACGACGCGGTCATGCTGGAGAAGCTCGGCTACTCGGCGATCTGGATCGCCGGCGGCCAGTTGAAGACCCTGGACCCGCTCCGGGACGTCATCCGCGCGACCGAGACGATCCCGGTCGGCAGCGCGATCATCCCGGCCCGGGTGCACGGGCCCGGGGACGTGGTCGAGTTGCGCCGCGACGTCGAGGCGACCGATCCGGGACGGCTGATCACCGGCCTGGGCGGTGTGCACGGCGAGCGACCGCTGCGCACCATGAACGACTATCTCGACACCCTCGACGCCGCCGACCCGCCGGTCCCGGCCGATGCCCGCATGCTGTCGGCCCTGGGCCCGCGGATGATGGAGCTGTCCCGCGACCGCGCGTCCGGGGCGATCGCTCTGCTGGTGACCCCGGAGTTCACCGCGCAGGCCCGGCAGACCCTGGGCGACGAGGCGGCCCTGGTCGTGATGGAGTACGTCGTCCTCGAAAGCGATCCGGCGCGGGCGAGGGACGCCGCCCGCGAGCCCATCGGGTTCCTGACGCAGGTCGGCGGCTATCCGCAGAACCTCCGCCGGATGGGCTTCTCCGACGAGGACATCGCGGAGACGAGCGACCACCTGCTCGACAACGTGGTCGCGTGGGGCGACGCCGACGCCGTCGCCGCCCGCCTGAAGCGCCATCTCGACGCGGGCGCCGACCAGGTCGTGCTCTCCGTGCAGCCGGCGACCCCGGACGCCGTCCCGCACGAGCAGTGGCGCACCCTGGCCGGCGCCCTCATCGGCTGAGCCGTCAGAACATCCCGTCCGAAGTTTCGGCCGGGTCGGGGACGCCCGCGGCCAGCGCACGCGGGCGGCAGGGTGCGCGGGCGGCAGGGTGCGCGGTGATGACCATGACCGCGGGTCAGGCTTCCTCGGGGTCGCGGCCGAGGGCGTGGCGGCCGCCGTCCACGGGGAGGACGGCGCCGTTGACCAAGCTCGCCTCGGGCGAGAGCAGGTAGGCGACCGCGGCGGCCACCTCGTCCGGGCGGCCGACCCTGCCAACCGGGTGCAGCAGCCGCATCTCGTTCTCGATGCGCGCGGCCTCGGCGGGAGCCTGGCGGGCGAGGAGGTGCTCGTAGCGTTCCGTGGTGATCGAGCCGAGCGCCACGGCGTTCGCCCGGATGCCGCGCGGGCCGTAGTCGACGGCCAGGGCGCGCGTGAGGCCCTCGGTCGCCGCCTTCGCCGTCGCGTACGGCAGGGAGCCCCGCACCGGACGCTGCGCCTGGTGGGAGGAGACGTTGACGAGGGCGCCGCCCGTCCCGGCGTCCAGGAAGCGGCGGACGGCGGTCATGCAGCCGACCACGGCGGGGTTGAGGTTGAGCGCGACCAGGTCCAGGAGTTCGTCCGCGGACGTGGTCTCCGGGTCGCGGAAGACGGCGGCGTTGTTGACCCAGCCCGCGAGGGTTCCCGCCTCCTGCGCCAGGTCGGCGGCCCGGTCCGCGACGCTCTGGTCGGCGGCACTGCCCACGACCGGGATCACGTCCGGACGGTCGCGCGCCCACTCGACCGCCGCCGGATCGAGTTCGATCACGACCACCGTGCCGCCGCCCGCCAGCCGTTCGACGATGGCCCGGCCGACGCCCCGGCCGCCGCCGGTCACGACATAGGACTGGCTCATGGGTCCCCCTCGGTCTGAAAGGTCAGGTTCGCGTCCAGGGGCGGAGCTTCTCGGGGTTCCGGACGGCCCAGATGCGCTTCACCCGGTCGCCTTCGAGGTCGAAGGCCACCACCACGACGGTGACGCCGTTCAGTTGGGCCACCAGTCCGGGCTGGCCGTTGACCGTGCGTTCCAGGATCGTCAGCGGTGCCCGGGAGGCGAGGTCGGCGAAGACGTGCGCGACCCGCTCGCCGCCTTCGATCGGATGGAGCAGGGCGGAGACGACGCCGCCGCCGTCGGCGATCACCGTGGCGTCGGGGTCGAGGAGGGCGATGAGGGCGTTGATGTCCTTGGCCTCCCACGCCTTCCTGAAGTCGCGGACGACCGCGGCCCGCCTGGTCGCCGGGGTCGCGGACGCCTGCGACGCGCGGATGCGGCGGCGGGCGGACGTGGCCAGCTGGCGGCATGCCGCCGGGCTGCGGCCGACGGTCTCGGCCACCTCGGCGAAGGGGTACCGGAAGACGTCGTGGAGGACGAACGCGACCCGCTCGGCCGGGGTCATCGACTCCAGGACGACGAGGAACGCCATGCTGACCGACTCGTCGAGCGTGACGCGGTCGGCCGGGTCGGTCTCCAGCCGCCCGGTGTCCCACTCCGCGGGTTCGGGCAGCGGCTCGGGGATCCACTCCCCGACGTAGCGCTCCCGCCGCGCCCGCGCCGACCTGAGCACGTCGAAGCAGATGCGGCTCGCGACCTTCGTCATCCAGGCGGCGGGTGAGCGGATCTCCTCCCGCTGCTCCCCGGACATGGCGTACCAGCGGGCATAGGTCTCCTGCACCACGTCTTCCGCCTCGGCGAGCGAGCCGAGCATCCGGTACGCGAGATTGATCAGCTGGCGCCGCTCACTCATGATCGTGTTCAGGTTCGAGTCCGGCGAGCCGTCCGCCCGCGGCGGGTCATGGTCGGGTCGGCTGGTCATCGCGTCGGCTCCCTCGGTCGCTGCTGCCCTCACCCGTCCGACGAGACACCGCGCCGAAGCGTGAGGCCGCCGGCGTTTCCGAGGGACGGGCCCTCGAATCGCCGTCGTCCGCACCCCCTCATGGAGAACCTTATGAACATCGCCCTCTGATCCGTCCCGGACCCGCCCGGTAGACTCCGGGGTGCGGATGGTTCATCCGGGCCTGTGCGGGTCCGGGTGTCGTAAGAGGGAACCCGGTGCGAGTCCGGGACTGCCCCGCAGCGGTGAGCGGGAACGACCGCCGTCATCACGCACTGGGCCCCGCGGCCTGGGAAGCGACGGCCAGTAGGACGCCTCGGAGGACGAGGCGGCGCCCGCGAGTCCGAAGACCTGCCTCCGCCCGCGTACCGGCCGGTACGCGGTGGGTCTGCGGCCTCGTGGGAAGGTCTGCGGCACGGGCGGGTGTCCGCCGTGCGCAGTCCCTTTCACGGGTCGCCCGTGGCACAGCGAGGGAAGCCGCCATGAGCACGACGATCCTCGGATACCCCCGTATCGGGGCACGCCGGGAGCTGAAGTTCGCCACCGAGGACCACTGGGCGGGACGCGCCGGCGCCGACGCGCTCGCCGCGACGGGCCGGGAACTGCGCGCGACGGTCTGGAACGAGCTGCGCGACGCCGGGCTGGACGCGATCCCGTCGAACACGTTCTCCTTCTACGACCAGATGCTCGACACGAGCGTCCTGGTCGACGCCGTCCCGGACCGGTACCGGGGGCTGACCGGGTTCGACCGGTACTTCGCGATGGCGCGCGGCGTCCAGGACCTCCCGCCGCTCGAAATGACCAAGTGGTTCGACACGAACTACCACTACATCGTCCCCGAGCTGGGGCCCGGCACCAGGTTCCGGCTGGCGGAGGGCGCGGCGGCCAAGCCGCTGGCCGAGTACCGCGAGGCCAGGGCGCTCGGGATCGAGACGCGGCCGGTGCTCGTCGGGCCGCTCACGTACCTGCTGCTGGCCAAGCCCTCGACGCCCGGGTTCCGGCCGCTCGACCTGCTCGACGGGCTCGTGGACGTGTACGCCGAGGTGCTGGAGCGGCTGGCCGGGGCCGGGGCCGCGTGGGTGCAGCTCGACGAGCCCGCCCTGGTCGCGGACCGGACCCACGAGGAGATCGGCGCGCTCGCCCGCGCCTACGCGCGGCTCGGGCGGCTGACCAGCAGGCCGCGCCTGATGGTCGGCACGTACTTCGGGACGATCGGCACCGGCGCGCTGCGCACGCTGGCCGGCAGCCGGGTCGAGGCGGTCGGACTGGACTTCGTCGCCGGTCCCGGCAACCTCGACGTCCTCGCCTCGGTCGGCGGGCTGCCGCGCAAGACGCTCGTGGCGGGCGTGGTGGACGGCCGCAACGTGTGGCGCGCCGACCGGCGCCGCGCCAAGGCCACCTGCGCCGCGCTGCTGGGCCTCGTCGACCGGCTCGTGGTGGGCACGTCCTGCTCGCTGCTGCACGTCCCGATCGACCTGGACGCCGAGACGTCGCTGGCCCCGGACGTCCGGGGACGGCTCGCGTTCGCCCGGCAGAAGGTCGACGAGGTCGTCGCGCTCGGGCGGGCGCTGCGCGAGGACGCCCCGGACGCGGCCGAGGCGCTGGAGGCGTCCGCCGCCGAGGCGCCGGAGGCGGGGATCGACGAGGCCGTCCGCGAGCGGCTCGGGTCGATCGGCGACGCGCGCCGGGGCGACCGCGCCGTCCGGTTCGCCGCGCAGCGGGACGCGCTGGGCCTGCCCGAGCTGGCCACGACCACGATCGGCTCGTTCCCGCAGACCCCCGAGATCCGCCGGGCCCGCGCCGACCGCCGCGCCGGGCGCATCACCGAGGACGCCTACGAGCAGGCGATGAAGGACGAGATCGCCCGCGTCATCGCGCTCCAGGAGGACCTGGGCCTGGACGTCCTCGTCCACGGCGAGCCCGAGCGCAACGACATGGTGCAGTACTTCGCCGAGCAGCTCGACGGGTACGCGGCGACCGAGCACGGGTGGGTGCAGTCGTACGGGTCGCGCTACGTCCGGCCGCCGATCCTGCACAGCGACGTCGCGCGGCCCCGGCCGATGACCGTGGAGTGGGCGAGGCACGCGCAGTCGCTCACGAGCAGGCCGGTCAAGGGGATGCTGACGGGCCCGGTCACGATGCTGGCCTGGTCCTTCGTCCGCGACGA
Organism: Actinomadura sp. KC345; assembly: GCF_004348515.1. Lineage (GTDB taxonomy): Bacteria > Actinomycetota > Actinomycetes > Streptosporangiales > Streptosporangiaceae > Spirillospora. Next base: position 21,571 of record NZ_SMKH01000046.1, read on the forward strand.
CCAGCCGCTCGCCGAGACCGCCCGCCAGGTCGCGCTGGCCCTGCGCGACGAGATCTCCGACCTGGAGGCGGCCGGGATCCGCGTCATCCAGGTGGACGAGCCCGCGCTGCGGGAGCTGCTGCCGCTGCGGGACGCCGACCGGCCCGCCTACCTGGACTGGGCGGTCGGCGCGTTCCGCCTCGCCACGTCGGGCGTCGCGGACACCACCCAGATCCACACGCACATGTGCTACTCGGAGTTCGGCGAGATCATCGGCGCGATCGGGGCACTGGACGCCGACGTCACCAGCGTGGAGGCGGCCCGGTCGCACATGGAACTGGTCGGCGATCTGCGCGCCGCCGGGTACGAGAACGGCATCGGGCCGGGCGTGTGGGACATCCACTCCCCACGCGTCCCCGCGGCGGGCGAGATGGAGGAGAACCTGCGGCGCGCGTTGCGGGCCGTCGAGCCGGCGCGGCTGTGGGTCAACCCCGACTGCGGGCTGAAGACGCGCGCCTACCCGGAGACGGAGGCGTCGCTGCGGAACCTGGTCGTGGCGGCGCGCCGCGTCCGGGAGGATGTGACCGGCTGACACCCGTGACCGGGTGAGAGCGCTGGAGACCCGCGTGGTCTGACCGTCCCCCCCGTACGGTCAGACCACGTGGAGGTCGTCCATCGGCTCGCAGAACTGGACGAGGCGTTCGCACACCTCGGTGATGTCGGTGACCGGAAGCTCCCCGGCCTCACCGCAGCGGGCGCGCCAGCGGAACGCCCCCTCTTCGCACCACACCGCCAGGTCGCCCTGGCCGGACAGGACGCAGTGGCCGGGTTCGTCGCGCAGCGCAAGGCGGTCGAGGCCGCGCTGGACGAGCAGTGAGCGAAGGACCCGCATCGCCTGCGCCCCGTCGGCCACCCGCCCGTGCCGGCGGCGGCGCGCGATGCGGGTGCGGGCGATCGGCAGGGCGAACCAGGTGGCCTTGCCGCGGACGGACGGTGAGCTGAGCCGGGACCGGGACGGATGGTATCCCCACCGGCCCTCGGTGAGGATGTCGATGATCTCCAGGCCCCGGCCGTGCTCGCGCATCCCGCCGGGGTCGTCCGGCCGCCCGCGCCACTCCCGCAGCGTGTCGAACGCCTTGACGACCAGCTCGTCGTGGCCTCGCCCGTCGCCGCGCTGGTAGACCCAGAGTTCGGCGCCGGAACACCCGGCGCCGGACGCGGCGTGCTGGAGCACGTTCGTGGCGAGCTCGCTGACCATGAGGGTGATGTCGTCGACGTCCTGGACGGACAGCCCGAGCGCCGGAAGCAGGCTCGCGACGTGGGCCCGCGCCGCCGGGGCGATGACCTCGTCCCCGGGCAGGGGAAGGGCCGCGCAGCCGCCGTTCTCCAGCCTCCAGGGAATGCCGCGCATACCGCGCACCGGTGCGGTCTCCATCATGACGCCACCCTCAGAGTTCGCGGAGCCAAGTCACGATTCAGGCATTCGCGACATGAGACTCCATGGTTCGCGACTCGCTATGTGTGAATCACAGATCTCAGCTTCGCACATCCGGGCGGCGAAGACCCGCTACACGACCAAGGTTCTGCGCGCACCGTTGAGACGTTCAATGAATCCCCCACAAGGAGTACAAAACACAACCCGGCGGGGGGATCTGAACGTGTACCGGCGGAGGCGAGACCGGCCGCTTCGGGCGCTGTAGCGTTGACGGCGCCTGAGAGAGGGCCGCACACACGAAGGTCCCCCAGGGGTGCAGCCCTGGGGGACCTGGTGTGCGGCCCGGTCAGACCTGTATGCGGGTCGGCCGGACCTGGTGAGGGGCCTGGTCAGCGGTCGTACCGGCCCGCCCGCACATCGTCGAGGAACGCGGCGAAGACGGTCCGGGGGACCACGTGCGCTCCGGCCTCGGGTGTCCTGCTGTCGCGCAGCCCGGTGGCCGTTTCGAGGTCGGCGACCTCGACGCAGCCTCCGTTGCTGCTCGCACTCGCGGTGGCCTTGAACCACCGTGCCTGAGAGAGGTCCATAAGCACTTACTCCAGTGTCGTGATCATTTTCTCCAGGTGTTCCGCGGTGTCGGCGGTGCTCAGTGCCGCCTCGCGGATCTGCTCGAAGATGCGGTCATGTGCCTCCACTTTGCCGGGGTCGTCGATCTGCTCGATGGCGGCATCGTTCTCCAGGAAGACCATGGGCGGCTCGTCGCCGGGGAACCGGAAGATGTTGACCAGCGTGGACATGCCCGGGTGCAGGCCGGCCGCGAGGGGCAGCAGCCTCAGCTCGATGTTCGGCCGCCCGGCCATGCTCAGCAGGTGGCGCAGTTGGGCGCGGCGGTCTCCCGCGTCGCCCCACTCGTACATCAGCGACGCCTCGGTGATGAGAGCGACCACCTCGGGGGCCGTCCCGTCGTCACGGTCCAGGATCTGCTGCCGCCTCAGCCGCGCTCGCAGCGCCCGTTCCCGCCACTCGGGCGGCTTCGATCCGGACGTCAGGAGCGCCTGCATGTACGGCAGTGTCTGTAACAGCCCCGGCAGCACCAGCGGCATGACCACCCGGATGGTCGACGCGTCGCCCTCGAACCCGGGAAACTCGTTGTCGAAGACCTCCGGGTAGTCACGCCACCAGGCCCGCTGCCGCGCCCGCGCCGCCAGCTCCTCGAGCTCGTCGAGTGTGTCGCCGCCGTAGATGCGCGCCAGGTCGCGGATGTCGCTGTGCTCGGGACGCACCCAGGTGTTGGCCTCGAACCGCCCGACCTTGCCGCGTCCCCAGTTCAGCCGGTCGCAGACCTGGTTGGCCGTATACCCCGCCTCGACGCGCAGCTCCCGCAGGCGGCGTGCCAGCCCCCGCTTGGCGGCTGTGGCCCCGTACGCGTCACTCATCGGCGCCACCTCCCTTGACATACGGCCGGCATCATCATACGCCTTCCGAATTTGTGAATCACAGATCTGGCGGGACGGAGGCGGCATGGTCGAACTCCCCGTTCTTCACGCCGTCAAGGAAGCAGGCCCACTCATGTTCGTCGAACACCGAGATAAGATCACCAGAGGTACGCAAAAGGGTCCATTCGCCGACAAAAGCGACTTCGATGGCGGCCTCGCCCGCCCCTGAGCGCTTCCAGTCGAGGGTGTCCGGGTCGATGCCCAGTTCTTCCACCGACGGCTTCCTCACTCTGCCCTCCTCGCCACAGCGCAGTACGCCCAACGCGACCCATCACTATCGGCGGCGTCAGGGTCCTCGGCACCCCACTCCCCGATATAGCAGACCTTCGGCGCCGCCCCCTTCCACGGCGGAACGATCTCCATACCGTCAAAGAAGCGCTCGACATCCGGGCGGCTCCGCATGTAAGCGTTGGACGTGGAGCGTGCGTACACGTCGTTGATCGCGTCGACCGCCCCCTCGGCGTGGCGGTCGGGGGTCGCGGCGGACATCGCCAGGTAGCTGCCGGGCGCGAGCCGGCTCATGTACCGCCGGACGAGCCCCCACGGGTCCTCCTCGTCCGACAGGAAGTGGGTCACCGCCATCAGCAGCAGCCCGACGGGCTCCCCGAGATCCAGGGTCGCCAGGGTCTCCTCGTGCCCGAGCACGCCGTCCAGATCACGGAGTTCGGCCGTGATGAACGCCGTCCCGGACGACCCCTCCAGCAGGGTGTTCGCATGGACGCGGACGATCGGATCGTTGTCGACGTACACGACCCGCGCATCGGGCGCGACCGCCTGGGCGGCGTCGTGCGTGTTGTTCATCGTCGGCAGTCCGGCGCCGATGTCGATGAACTGCCGGATGCCCTGCTCGGCCAGCCACCGCGTCGAACGCTGGAGGAAGCCGCGGTTCGCCCAGGCGGCGTCCTCCAACTCCGGCATCTGGGCGCGGATCGACTCGGCGGCCTGGCGGTCCACCTCGTAATTGTCGGTGCCACCGAGGTAGTAGTCGTACAGCCGCGCCGGGCTGGGCACGGTGATGTCCACCCCGGGCGGGGCCTCTTCCATGTCGCTCACCGTTCTCGCCTCCGTTGCCGCAACTTGTGATGCACGAATTATGAAACATGTCTGGTCTCCCCGCGATGGTTCAGACTTGACCGACTGCCCCCACGGGGTTGGTACGAGGATTCACCTTCCCTTCCTAGGGCATGACCGGGCCATCGAATGCCGGAAAGGAGGATGGATCATGAAGACCGCACCGGAACTCGCACTGCGGCAGCTCACGATGCAGTTCATCGGCAACGCGACGACGCTGCTGCGCTGTGGGCCCTTCACGCTGCTGACCGACCCCAACTTCCTGCACCGCGGGCAGCGCGCGTACCTGGGAAACGGGCTGACCTCCCGGCGGCTGACCGAACCCGCGCTGCGCGCCGACGAACTCCCGCAGCTCGACGCCGTCGTCCTGTCCCACCTCCACGGCGACCACTGGGACCGGGTCGCCCGCGCGAAGCTCGACCGGGGCCTGCCGATCGTCACGACGCCGCACGGAGCGCGCCGCCTCCAGGGCTGGCACCGCTTCCGCCACGCGGTCGGCCTGCGCACCTGGGAGTCGCACACGTTCGTCAAGGACGGCGCGCTCCTGCGCGTCACCTCGATGCCCGGACGGCACGCGCCCGGCCCCGCCCGGAGGCTCCTCCCGCCGGTCATGGGCAGCCTGCTGGAGTTCGGCCCCGCCACGGGCGACGTCCAGTTCCGCCTCTACATCACCGGCGACACCCTGATGTTCGACGGAATCCAGCAGATCGCACGCCGCAACCGCGACATCGATCTGGCCATCCTCCACCTGGGCGGAACCAAGCTGCCCGGCGGGCTCATCGTCACCATGGACGCCGCCCAAGGCGCCGACCTACTGGAGACGATCCGTCCGGCGAGCGCCGTCCCGGTCCACTACGACGACTACACCGTCTTCAGCTCGTCGCTGGACGACTTCCGCCGCGAACTGGACCGGCGCGGCCTCGCCGGAGACGTCACCTACGTCGACCGCGGCGAAACCCACACCTTCACTCACGCCACGGGCACCCACTTCACGGGCTGAGCCGGCCGCTGCTCAGACGCCCACGGGATGCCAGACGGTCTTGGTCTCGAGGAAGGCGGTCATCCGGACGGTTCCGGGCTCGGCGGTCCAGTCCGTGGGCGCCGGGCGCAGCACGCGTTTGAGGTTGGCGACCGCGGCCTCTTCCAGGTCCCGCACGTCGTCGCCGGGGACACCGGCGAGATCGACGGCGTTGACGTCCATGTGCGAGGCCAGCCAGGGCGCCAGTTCGCCGCGGTGGCCGGTGAGGACGTTGACCACGCCGCCGGGCAGGTCGGAGGTGGCCAGCACCTCGGCCAGCGTGACCGCCGGCAGCGGCGCGGGCTCGGAGGCGACGACGACGCAGGTGTTGCCGGTCACGATCGCCGGGGCGATGACCGATACCAGGCCCAGCAGCGGCGAGTCGGGGGCCACGAGGCCCACGACGCCGGTGGGTTCGGGAGTGGAGAAGTTGAAGAACGGGCCGGAGACCGGGTTGGCCGACCCCGCGACGGCGGTGAGCTTGTCCGCCCAGCCCGCGTACCACACCCACCGGTCGATCGCCGCGGACACCTCGGCGGACGCGGCCGCCTTGCCCGCGCCGGCGGCCCGGAGTTCGTCGGCGAACTGGCCGTGGCGTCCCTCCAGCATCTCCGCGACGCGGTAGAGGATCTGCCCGCGGTTGTACGGGGTGCGCCCGGCCCACCCGGCGAAGGCGCCGCGGGCGGCGACCACCGCGTCCCGCACGTCCTTGCGGGAGGCCCGCGCGGCGTTGGCCACGAATCGGCCCCGAGCGTCGTTCACGACCACCGTCCTGCCGGACTCCGAGCGCGGCATGGCGCCGCCGATGAACAGCTTGTAGGTCTTGCGAACCGCCAGCCGTGACTCAGACATGCAGGTAGCCCTCCAGACCGTGCCGGCCGCCCTCGCGGCCGAAGCCGGACTCCTTGTAGCCGCCGAACGGCGACGCCGGATCGAACTTGTTGAAGGTGTTGGCCCAGACGACGCCCGCGCGGAGCCGCTCGGCCATCCACAGGATGCGCGAGCCCTTCTCCGTCCAGACGCCGGCGGACAGGCCGTAGGGGGTGTTGTTGGCCTTCTCCACGGCCTCGGCGGGGGTGCGGAACGTCAGCACCGACAGCACGGGCCCGAAGATCTCCTCCCGCGCGATCCGGTGCGACTGCGCCACACCGGTGAACAGCGTCGGAGCGAACCAGAATCCGCGCTGCGGCAGGTCGCACGGGGGCGACCACCGCTGCGCGCCCTCCCGCTCGCCCACCTCGGACAGCTCGGTGATCCTGGCGAGCTGCCCGGCCGAGTTGATCGCGCCGATGTCGGTGTTCTTGTCGAGCGGATCCCCGACGCGCAGGGTGCTCATCCGCGCCCTGAGCCGTTCGAGCAGCGGCTCGGCGACCGATTCCTGGACCAGGAGCCGCGACCCCGCGCAGCACACGTGGCCCTGGTTGAAGAAGATCCCGTTCACGATCCCCTCGACCGCCTGGTCCATCGCCGCGTCGTCGAAGACGACGTTGGCGGCCTTGCCGCCGAGCTCCAGGGTCAGCTTCTTGCGGGTGCCCGCCACCGCGCGGGCGATCTGCCTGCCGACCTCGGTGGACCCGGTGAAGGCGACCTTGTCGACGCCCGGATGCTCCACCAGCGCCCGGCCGGTCTCGCCCGCGCCGGTGACGATGTTCACCACGCCGGGCGGCAGGTCGGCCTGGCGGCAGATGTCGGCGAAGACCAGCGCGGTGAGCGGGGTCGTCTCGGCGGGCTTGAGGACGACGGTGTTGCCGCACGCCAGCGCGGGAGCGATCTTCCACGCCAGCATGAGCAGCGGGAAGTTCCACGGGATCACCTGCCCCGCGACCCCGAGCGGGCGGGGGTCCGCGCCGAATCCGGCGTGGCCGAGCTTGTCGGCCCAGCCCGCGTAGTAGAAGAAGTTGGCGGCGACCTGCGGCAGGTCCACATCGCGGGACTCGCGGATCGGCTTGCCGTTGTCGATCGACTCCAGCACCGCCAGTTCGCGCGAGCGTTCCTGGATCAGCCGCGCGATCCGGTACAGGTACTTGGCGCGTTCCCGGCCGGGCATCCTGCCCCACACCGTGTCGTAGGCGGCGCGGGCGGCCGCGACCGCGCGGTCCACGTCGGTGGCGTCCGCGCACGCGACCTCCGCGAGGGGTTCCTCGCTGGACGGGTCGATCGTCTTGAACGGCTCGCCGCGCCCGTCGACGAACTCGCCGCCGATGAACAGCCCGTAGGAGGCGCGGATATCGGCGATGGCCCGCGATTCGGGCGCCGGGGCGTACTCGAAAACCGTTTTCTCGGAAGCCATGGCTCAGTCCAGGGTGAAGTAGTCGGGGCCCGCGTACGTGCCGGTGGCCAGCTTGCGGCGCTGCATCAGCAGGTCGTTGAGCAGGCTGGACGCGCCGAGCCTGAACCACCGCGGGGTCAGCCAGTCCGGCCCGGCGGTCTCGTTGACCAGCACCAGGTACTTGATCGCGTCCTTGGTGGTGCGGATCCCGCCGGCCGGTTTGACTCCGACCTGGCGGCCCGTCCGGTCGCGGTGGTCGCGTACCGCCTCCAGCATGATCAGCGTGACGGGGAGCGTGGCGGCCGGCGCGACCTTGCCGGTGGAGGTCTTGATGAAGTCGGCCCCGGCCCGCATCGCCAGCCACGACGCGCGCCGCACGTTGTCGTAGGTGGCCAGCTCGCCGGTTTCGAGGATGACCTTCAGGTGCGCGTCCCCGCAGGCGTCCTTGACCGCGGCGATCTCCTCGGACACCTTGGCGTAGTCCCCGGCCAGGAAGGCGCCGCGGTCGATCACCATGTCGATCTCGCTCGCCCCGGCCTCGACGGCGGCGCGGGTGTCGGCCAGCTTCGCCTCCAGCGGCGCCCGGCCGGACGGGAAGGACGTGGCCACGGACGCGACCCCGACCCCCGTCCCCGCCAGGGCGTGCACGGCGACGTCCACCATGTCCGGGTAGACGCACACCGCGGCGACCTGCGGAACGGACGGATCGGACGGGTCCGGGTGGGCGGCCTTGGCGCTCAGCGCCCGTACCTTGCCGGGCGTGTCGGCGCCTTCCAGGGTCGTCAGGTCCACCATCGAGACGGCGAGATCGATCGCCTCCGCCTTGGCCGAGGTCTTGATCGAACGCGTCGCCAGCCGCGCCGCCCGCTCCTCGGCGCCCACCTGGTCCACGCCGGGCAGGCCGTGCAGGAACGCGCGCAGCTCGCGGGCGGTGGAGGGGACGTCCTGGGACGCGCGGGTGAGGGTCGGTTCAGGCACGGTCGCCCCTGTTCTCGAGGATGCGGTTCAGGATGAGGGCCGCCACCAGGATCAGGCCGGTGACGAGCATCTGGAAGAACGAGCTCAGGCCCATCAGGTTGAACAGGTTGCTCAGCACCGAGAGCAGCAGCACGGCGATGAACGTGCCGAACACCTTGCCCCTGCCGCCGAAGAGGTTGGTCCCGCCGAGCACGACGGCCGCGATGGCGTCCAGCTCCAGCCCGCTGAACGCGGTGGGCTGGCCGATGGTGAGGCGCGAGGTGAGCAGGATGCCGGCGAGCGCGGCGAGCAGCCCGGAGATGGTGAAGACCGCCATGGTGACGGCGCGCACGGGGACGCCGGACAGGCGGGCCGCCTCCCGGTTGCTCCCGGTGGCGTAGATGTACTCGCCGAACGTCGTTCCGCGCAGGATGAGGGCGGCGATGATCGTGACCCCGATGAAGATGAGGCCGACGATCGGGACGCGTCCGATGAATCCTCCGCCGATCAGCTGGAAGGCGTCCGGGGCGTCCCCGCCCGCGGGCGTCCCCCCGGTGAGGAGGTAGGTGAGCCCGCGGATGCTGGTGAGCCCGGCGAGGGTGACCATGAACGCGGGCAGCGACAGGTAGGCCGTCAGCCCGCCCATGATCCCCCCGGCGGCCGCCCCGGCGGCGAGCGTCACGAGGATGGCGAGCACCGGGTTGAAGCCGCCGTCCGACATGAGGACGGCGACGAGCATCCCGCCGAAGGCAGCGGTGCTGCCGACCGACAGGTCGATGCCCGCGGTGAGGATGACCAGGGTCATGCCGATGGCGACGATGCCGGTGAGACTGGACTGCTGGAGCAGGTTGGCGATGTTGCGGGTGGTCAGGAACTCCGGGGCGAGCAGAGCGGCCACCACGCACAGCAGCAGGAACACCACCAGCAGGTTCCCGCTGCGGATCAGGTCGAGGCCGCGTCGCCGGAACAGGTCGCCGGCGTCCGCGAGCCGGGACTCCGAAACGGTCCGTTCCGGGGGGCGTGGGGGGTCGTCCCCCCACAAAGAACCGGTCTGGGTCATGGCGTGGCTCCAGTGATGACGGTGTGGGCGATGTCGGCCTCGGGGGTGGTGCGCGGGTCGAAGGCGGCGATGTTGCGGCCCTCGTGCATCACCCAGACGGTGTCGGCGTGCGCGGTCAGCTCGGGCAGCTCGCTGCTGGCCAGCAGCACGGCCACGCCGTCGTCGGCGAGGCGGCGGACCTGGCGGTAGAGGTCGGCCTTGGCTCCGATGTCGAGGCCGCGGGTGGGCTCGTCCAGCAGCAGCACCCGCATGCCCCGGGTGATCCACTTGGCCAGGACGACCTTCTGCTGGTTCCCTCCCGACAGCAGGCCGACGGGCTGGTCCGGGGAGGCGTGCTTGACGCCCAGGTCCTTGAGCACGGGTGCGGTCATCCGCTTGCCGCGGGAGCGGGGCGCGGCCCAGCCGAGCGCGGCGATCGCGGCGTTGCGGGCGACGCCGAGACTGAGGAACAGCCCCTGCTCCTTGCGGCTCTCGGGGACGAGGGCGAGCCCGTTGCGCACCGCGGTGCGGGGGCCCGCCACCTTCAGCGGCTTCCCGTCCAGGCGGGCACGGACCTCCCCGCGGACGGCGCCGAACAGCGCGTTCAGCAGCGTGGTGCGCCCCGCGCCGCCCAGCCCCGCCAGCCCGACGATCTCGCCCGCCCGGACGTCCAGCCCGGCGACGTCGAGGATGCGGCCGACCCGCACCCGTTCCACGGCGAGCCGGGGCTCGCCGGACGGCGCCGGGGGGCGGTCGGTGCGGCGGACCTGCTCGCGGGCCTTCCCGATCATGGCGCCGACCAGCTCGTCATGGGTGGTGGCGCCCAGGTCGAACACGCCGACGTCGCGTCCGTCGCGCAGGACGGTGGCGCGGTCGCCGACCTCCGACACCTCGTCCAGCCGGTGGGAGATGTAGATGATCGCGCGGCCCTCGGCGGCCAGGTCCCGGATGACGGAGAAGACGACCTCCAGGTCGCGTGCGCCGAGGGTGGCGGAGGGCTCGTCCATGACGATGACCTTGGCGTCGCTGGTCAGCGCCTTGGCGATGGCGGTGAGCTGCTGCGCGGCGATGGACAGCGAGCCGACCCGGTCCTCGGGGGAGAAGGCGCCGCCGAGCCGGTCGATCAGTTCCCGCGCCGCCGCCGACCGCTGCCGCTTGCGGACGATCGGGCCGCGTGCGGGCGCGTGCCCGAGGAAGAGGTTCTGCGCGACGGTGAGATCCGGGGCGAGGTCGAGTTCCTGGTAGATGACGCTGATTCCGGCGGCGATCCCGTCCTGGGGGCCGCTGTTGCGCAGCGTCCGGCCGTCAAGGACGATCTCGCCCCCGTCCGGCCGGTAGGACCCGGCGAGGATCTTCACCAGCGTGCTCTTGCCCGCGCCGTTCTCACCGAGCAGGCAGTGCACCTCCCCCGCGCGGACCGACAGGTTCGCGCCGTCGCAGGCGACCGTGCCGGGGAAGCGCTTGACGATCCCCTTCATCTGGAGGAGCGGGGGCGCGGTGCCGTCGCCTCCGCTCGCCGTCCGCCGGCTTTCGCTCACGTCGCTCATGAGGCCTCCAGCAGGTGCGCGGCGGTGTGATGGTCGGTGATCAGGACGTTGCATATCCGGCTCGCCACGACGGCCCGGCACACGCGGTGCTTGGCGGCGCCCGCGACCACGGCGATCGACCACGGGCCGGCGCGCAGGTCGTCCAGGGTCACGCCGAGGGTGCGGCGGTCGAGCTCGTCCTGGACGACCGCGCCGTCGCCGTCGATGAACCGTCCGACGACGTCCCCCACTCCGCCCGCGCCGGCGATCCCGTCGACGTCCGCGGAACTCAGGTAGCCGGACTCCACCAGGACCGAGTCGTGCGCGAGCGCGCCGGGGCTGAACAGGAAGGCGCCGCAGTGCCGGGCCAGCTCCAGCACGCCCGCGACCGAGCGGTCGCTCTCCAGCGCCTCGCGCGTGGTGTCCTTCTCCACGATGGCGGGGGCCGACAGCAGCGTGACGGTGCCGCCGCCGTGGTGGGCGAGGCGGCTCGCCATGTCGGACGCGGAGGTCGGCCGCCGGGTGCGGCTCAGCCCGCCGTTCACCTGGACGACGTGCACGCCGCGGGCCCAGCCGGGCTGGACCTGCGCCGCGACCGCGTCGAGCGTGCGTCCCCAGGAGACGCCGAGGGTACGGGGCGCCGGGCTGAGATCGGCCAGGTAGCGGGCGGCGGCGCCGGCGACCCGGTCGCGCAGCTCGACCTCGCCGTCCACACCGTCGGCGGGGACGACGACCGCGTCGCGCAGCCCGTACCGCTCGATCACGGCGCGCTCGTCGGCGTGCCTGCGGTGGCGCGGATGGACGATCTCGATGCGGACGATGCCGGCGGTGCGGGCCTCGGCGAGCAGCCGGCCCACCTTCCAGCGGGTCAGGTGCAGCTTGCGGCCGATCTGCTCCTGCGTCTGGTCGCCCTCGTAGTACATCTCGGCGACCCGCAGCAGCAGGTCCTCGTAGTCGAGGTCGTCAGCGTCCATGGGTCTCTCCGCGGGGGCGGCTCAGCCGGTGCGCCACGTCACGGGTGGCGTCCGTGGCCTGCCGGTAGAGGGCGTATCCGTCGTCGTAGGCGCCGTCCCCGGCGGTCGCCGACGGCTCGATCAGGGTGGTGGCGGGCGTGAACGCCTCCGCGGCGGCGGCCAGCCCGGAATGGGCGCCGGTGACGGTGGAGGCGATGACCGCGCAGGCGCGCAACGTGAGGTTGTCGCCGGCGCCGACCAGCCGCAGCGGACGTCCGAGGACGTCGGCGGTGACCTCCAGCCACAGCGGGTTGTGCTGGATGCCGCCGGAGACGTAGATGTCGGACACCGGGACACCGGCCTCAAGGAACGAGTCCAGGACCTGCCGGGTGCCGTAGGCGACCCCTTCCACGGCGGCCCGGTACAGCTGCGCGGGCGTGGTGCCGAGGGTCAGGCCGAGGACGGCGCCGCGCAGCGCGGGGTCGCGCAGCGGCGTGCGGTTGCCCATGAAGTAGTCGAGGACCATGAGGCCGTGCTCGCCGGGCCGGACTCGCGCGGCCTCGTCCCACAGTTCCGGGAGCCGTTCGCGGCTCAGCCCGAGCATGTCCTCGCTGACCCAGCGCAGCACCGAGCCCGCCGAGACCTGCCCGCCCTCCACGAGCCAGTGCCCGCCGCGCAGCGCGTCCGGGTACGGGCCCCAGATCGCGGGGGTGAACACCGGGTCCTCGATCTCGGCGACGAACGCGTTGGACGTCCCGCAGACGACCGACAGCCGGCCGGATTCCAGGCCGCCGGTCGCCAGCAGCGACAGGTGGGCGTCGATGCCGCCGGCGGCGACCGTGGGCGTGCCGCGCATCCCGAGGTCGGCGGCGGCCTCGCGGGTGACCTCGCCCGCCGCCGCGCCGACCGGCAGCACCGCCGGCGGCAGCTTCGCGGCCAGGTCGGGGACGCCGAGCAGCTCGTAGAGGTCGGACGGGTAGCCGCCGGGGCCGTGGTTGGACTTGCACACGGCGTTCATCCGCGATGCCGTCCACGTCCCGGTGAGCCGCCAGGTCAGGTAGTCGACCGCCTCGACGATGCGGGCGGCCCGCCGGTAGGTCTCCGGTTCGCGGCGGGCCAGCCACATCGCCTTCGGCACGAGCCATTCCACGGCGTCGGCGCCGCCCGCGTACCGGAGCGCCTCGTGGCCGGTCCCGGCGGTCAGCGCGGACTCCGCCCCCGCGCGGGAGTCCATCCACAGGATCGCCGGGCGCAGCGGGCGGCCCGCGTCGTCGAGGACGACGACGGTGGAGGCCGTGGTGGCGACCGCGACGCCCGCGACCGGCGGGTCCCCCGCCTCGGCCAGGGCCGCGCGGGTCGCGGCGACGACGGCGCGCCACCAGTCCTCGGGGTCCTGCTCGGCCCAGCCCGGACGCGGGTAGCGGGTGGCGTAGCCGTCCCGTCCCGTGCCGAGCACCGCGCCGCCGGCGTCGAAGACGGCGACCCGCGCCCCTTCGGTGCCCAGGTCGATGCCCAGAAGCGCGCTCACGTTCCCTCCCGTCCGGACGAGTGCCCGCTCATTGGCCGGACCCTGGAAGGAACAGCACCTTGGAGCTGAAGATGGAACGGTCCCCCAGCGCCCGCATCGTCTCCGGCAGCGCGTCCAGGCCCAGCTCATGCGTGATCATGAACTTCCAGTTCAGCGTGCCGGACGCCATCGCGTCCGCGGTCGCGCGCCACTCCCCGCCGGGGAACGGCGCGGAGAAGGAGTTCCACGCGCCGTGCAGGGTGATCTCCCTGCGGAGGAAGTCGTTGAACGTGCCCTTGGCCAGTTCGACCGGCGCGTGCGGGATGCCGATGAAGACCGCCTCGCCGCGCCGCGCGCACAGCGACGCGGCCATGTCCGCCGCCACCGGGCTGCCCGCGGACTCGACGACCACGTCGTAGCCGTCCCCCGCCAGGTCGCGGGCCTGCTCGGCGCCGGCGGCGGTCTGCGTGGCGCCCGCCTCCTTCGCCATCGCCAGCTTCCGGTCGTCCAGCTCGACCGCGAGCACCTCCGACGCGCCCGCCAGCCGCGCCCACTGGATCGCGAACAGGCCGATCGGCCCGGCGCCGACGACCGCCACCCGGTGCCCGATGCCGAGCCGGGTGCGCCAGATCGCGTGCAACGCGATCGCCGCCGGGTCGATCATCGCGGCCGCCACGGCGGGCACCCCGTCCGGCACGGTGAACAGGTTGCGGGACGGGACCGTGACGTACTCGGCGTACGCGCCGTCCCGCCTGCTGCCGAAGTAGTCGTAGTCCAGGCAGAGGCTGAACCTGCCCCGCTGGCACTCCCCGCAGGCGAAGCAGGGGATCAGCGGAGGCACGGTCACCAGGTCGCCCTCGGCCGCGCCGCTCACCCCCGGCCCGGCCGCCACCACGCGTCCCGAGAACTCGTGGCCGCAGATGACCGGCATCCGGTGCGCGCCCGCCTTCAGCATGCGGGCGATGTCCGAACCGCATACGCCGCACACCTCGACCCGCACCAGCGCCTCGCCCGGGGCGGGTTCGGGG
>NZ_SMKH01000470.1 GCF_004348515.1 Actinomadura sp. KC345
CCCCTGACCAACTCCTGACCGAGAACCTTTCCCGACCGACCGGAGGTGCCCGCGCCGCCCCGCACTAGTGGTGCTCTGCGACGATCCCGCTAGACTTCGCCCCTGAGACCCGTGGGCAGCCCGGCCGGGAGGAGGAGTTCCCCCCAGCCGATGTCGACAAGAATCCGTTCTGCGACGACAGTCAGCAGCCGCTGCAAGGAGTTCACGTACGTGCCTCGCCGCCTGTTCACCTCCGAATCCGTCACCGAAGGACACCCGGACAAGATTGCGGACCAGATCAGCGACGCGATCCTCGACTCGATGATCAAGGACGACCCGGGGAGCCGGGTCGCGGTCGAGACGATGATCACAACCGGTCAGGTGCATGTGGCCGGTGAGGTCACCACCCAGACCTATGTGGACATCCCCGGGGTGATCCGGGAGAAGATCCTGGAGATCGGCTACGACTCGTCCAAGAAGGGCTTCGACGGCCACTCCTGCGGCGTGTCGGTGTCGATCGGCGCGCAGTCGCCCGACATCGCCCAGGGCGTCGACGACGCCTACGAGGCCCGCGAGGGCGAGGGCGTGGACGAACTGGACCGGCAGGGCGCCGGCGACCAGGGGCTCATGTTCGGCTACGCCACCAACGAGTCGCCCGACCTGATGCCGCTGCCGATCACGCTCGCGCACCGGCTCGCCCACCGGCTGTCGGCGGTCCGCAAGAACGGGGACGTCCCCTACCTGCGGCCCGACGGCAAGACCCAGGTCACCATCGAGTACGACGGCGACCGCGGCGTCCGCCTCGACACCGTCGTCGTGTCCAGCCAGCACGCCCCGGACATCGACCTGAAGGAACTGCTGGCCCCGGACATCAAGGAGCACGTCGTCGACCCGGTCCTCGCCGGGTTCGAGCTCGACACCGACGGCTACCGGCTGCTGGTCAACCCGACCGGCCGCTTCGAGATCGGCGGCCCGATGGGCGACGCCGGGCTCACCGGCCGCAAGATCATCGTCGACACCTACGGCGGCATGGCCCGGCACGGCGGCGGCGCGTTCTCCGGCAAGGACCCGTCCAAGGTCGACCGGTCGGCCGCGTACGCGATGCGCTGGGTCGCCAAGAACATCGTCGCCGCGCAGCTCGCCGACCGCGCCGAGGTCCAGGTCGCCTACGCGATCGGCAAGGCCCACCCGGTCGGCGTGTTCGTGGAGACGTTCGGCACCGAGAAGGTCGCCCCGGAGAAGATCGAGAAGGCCATCTCCGAGGTCTTCGACCTGCGTCCGGGCGCGATCGTCCGCGACCTGGACCTGCTCCGCCCGATCTACTCGCAGACCGCCGCGTACGGCCACTTCGGCCGCTCCGAGGACGGCTTCACCTGGGAGTCGACGGCCCGCGCCAAGGACCTCGCCTCCGCCGCCGGCCTGTAGGCCGGCCGGCCCGCCTCGGCGGGCCGCACCGAACGGCGAATGAGCCCCGGGGTTGTCCCCGGGGCTCATTCATGTTCGCGGGTGCTGCCGTTCACGTGCGGTGCCGTGCCTCGCCGGCGCCGGTCAGGAGTCGCACTCGTCCCCGCGCTGCAGGCCGTAAGGAGCGCTGACCGTGTAGCGGCCGGGTGTCTTCGCCTCCAGCCGGACGAGGTCGCCCTCGCGTGACAGGCACGCGTCCCCGCCCGTGGCCCTCAGCCAGGGCGACCACTGGACGCGCATCAGCACCGATCCGGGGGACGGCATGTCCACGACGAGCTTCCCGGAGTCGAGCGCGTGCACCGACGCCGGGCGGTCGACCAGGGGCGTCGCGCGCAGGACGCGGAACAGCCGCCAGTGCTCGTCCTGCCAGATCTCCGTCAGGTACGGCTGGCCCTTCGCGACCAGAGCGGACTCCTCCTGCGCCGACCAGTCGGCCTCCTGCTCGGGCAGGGCGACGTACTGCACGGCCCACCTGTGGAGCCAGTCGCGGTAGGAGTCGGGCGTCAGCGCGCCGTCCTCGTAGAACAGCTCGTGGCGCTCGGCGTCGACCTGCCGGTTCCAGCCGCGCGCGAGGATGAAGTGGCGGCTCATGCCGGACGACTCCCAGTGGGAGCGCAGCGGCACGACCTCGATGCGCCCCGTGTCCGCGCCGAGCTCCTTCAGCTCGGTGATGAGCCCGCTGGCGTGCACGGCGGCCTCGTCGGCGGGTTCGGTGTGGATGAGGTCGTCCACGGGCTTCACGACCTGCCAGGACGCCGTGACGATGAACGCCAGGGACAGTACGGCGATGCGGAGGCGCCCGTGCGCGCGCGCCACGGCCGACAGGAGGAACATCCCGCCGAACAGCAGGGAGAGCCGCTCGACGTTGCTGCCGACCGGGGAGGGGATCAGCCAGGTCAGGATGATCCCGGCCAGGTAGATGCCGGCGCCGATCCGGATGAACGTCCAGTTCTTCGGCGCGCACGTCAGTACCGCGATCACGCTGGTGACCGCGGGCAGGACGATCGCGGTGAGCGAGATGGGCTGGATGCCGTCGAAGGGGAACAGCAGGCTCGTCGTGCCCACCACGAGGGGCAGGCCGACGGCGACGCAGACGCCGGCGCGGCGGCGCCCGGTCACGAAGAGCGTCGCGGCCAGCACGAGGAGGAAGAGCCCCGCGACCGGGCTCGCGAGCGAGGCGAGCAGGCTGAGAACGACCATCCCCGCCGCGCGCAGGGCGGGCGTGCCGCGCGGAGTGAACGCCACGACCGTCGCCATGAGCGCGAACATGAGCCCTAGGCCGAACGTGCTCCGCCCGGACGCGGCGTTGCACGCCAGCGCGAAGGCGGCCCAGAGGGAGGCGGGCAGTGCCACGGGCGCCCTGAACCGCCGCAGAAGGTGCGCCGTCAGCGCGGCCGAGGCCGTGCCGGTCACCACGGTGACCGTGCGTATGCCGAACAGCGCCATCAGGTGCGGTGACAGGACGCTGTAGGAGGCGGGGTGCATCCCGCCGTACCAGGCGAAGCTGTAGGCGGCGTCCGGGTTCGCCCAGGCGAAGTCCGTCCAGGCCGCCTGCGCGGCCAGGTCGCCGCCCTCGGTCGCCAGGAACAGTGCCCACACCAGGTGGAGGACGGCGGCGGCGACCGCGGCCGCGGCCACGGGGTGGCGCGGGTTCGCCCACCTTCTCCAGGCCGGCCGGGACGGAGGTGCCGGGCGGCGGCGCGACGGTCCCTGCCGGGCCGGGGCGTCCGCCCGCTCATGAGTATGCGCTGTGGTCATCGCCTGCACGGGCTCGTCGGACGGTGAGGGCACGGAAGGCATCGGGCAATGAGCCGGCGGACGCGCACCCCGTTCGAACGGACCAACCCTAGCGTGCACGATCGGCTGTCGGGCTGATCTGGTAGGACGGGGGCGTGACGAAGGACGGCGGGGGAACGGACCTGATCCCGGGGCTGGACGGTCTGCCGGAGGCGCGTCCGGAGAAGCCGGGCGGCGCCGGGAAGCCGCCGAGGGCCGGAAGGG
Source organism: Actinomadura sp. KC345 (assembly GCF_004348515.1). Classification (GTDB taxonomy): domain Bacteria; phylum Actinomycetota; class Actinomycetes; order Streptosporangiales; family Streptosporangiaceae; genus Spirillospora. The sequence continues at coordinate 3,445 of NZ_SMKH01000470.1, forward strand.
CGGGCAAGGCCGGAAAGGCGGGCAAGACCGGGAAGAAGGGCGCGCGTCGTCCCGCCGAGGAGCGGCCCGTCGCGCGGATCGCGGTCGACATGTCCCTGCCGCATCTCGATCGCCCCTTCGACTATCTGGTCCCCGTCGAGCTGGACGCCGCGGCCGTCCCCGGATGCCGGGTGCGGGTGCGCTTCGCGGGCCAGCTCGTGGACGGTTTCGTCCTGGAGCGGGTCGCCGAGAGCGACCACGGCGGGAAGCTGCTCTACCTGGAGCGCGTCACGTCGTCCGAACCCGTCCTCACGCCGGAGATCGCGGCGCTGGTGCGGGAGGTGGCCGACCGCTACGCGGGGACGTTCGCGGACGTACTCCGGCTGGCCGTACCGCCACGGCACGCCCGCGTGGAGGCGGAACCCGTGGCCGCGCGTGACGACGCCGAGGCCGATGGGGCCGATGGGGCCGATGGGGCCGACGGCACGGTCTCCGCCGGGGTGTGGGG
>NZ_SMKH01000471.1 GCF_004348515.1 Actinomadura sp. KC345
GGCAGGGGGTGGCTCGACGGGGCGTCGCCCGGGGCCGGTCGATCAACGCTCGTCACGGGGCCCAGCCTAGCCGGATGATCTCGATTCTGGCACGGGTTAAGTATCCCTTAACCCTATCCAAGCTGGAGAGGCAGCCGGTTTCTCGAAACCACGAAAATACATTCGGGGTTTCGTGGCGAACCTGCTCACGAAACGGGAGGATGGGAGCGTGACCGTTCCTGCATCGCCTGTACCGGCTGCCGCCGACGCCGACCGCAATGCGCAACCCGCCCCCGACGCCGAGCACGGCGTCGACGACACCGGCACCGCGCCCAGATTCGAGGGGGAGACGGCACCGCACGGCAGGTGCAAGCACTGCCGGGGCCCGCTGCCGCCGGCCGCCGGAACCGGCCGACCCCGCGAGTACCACCGCGGCGGGGAGGGGCCTGACGGACAGGACTGCAAGGAGGCCGCCCGACGCGCCCGCGAGTCCACCGTCGGCGCCGCCGTCGAGGCCCCGCTGCAGGCGGTCATCGCCTGGGCCGACCGGGAGCAGGCCGACCGCCGCACCCACGCCGACCTGCTGCGCGCCGCCGCCGCCCGCGACGACCAACTCGCCGCCGACTTGGCCGATCTGCGTAGAACCGTGCTGGACCGCAACGCCGAGCTGGAGACCACGACCACCCAGGCCGTCACCGCCGCGACCGAGGCCATCACCGCCGGCAAGGAGGCCGAGCGCCGAGAGCGGACCGCTCGGTCCGAGGCCGCCGACGCCCGCGCCGCCGCCGAGCGGGCCGCCGAGCGCGCCGACGGCGCCACCGAGCGGGCCCGGCTGGCCGAGGACGCCGCCGCCGCCCATCAAACGGCCCGGCACAAGGCCGAGCAGGAGACCGTCCTGGCGGTCCAGGCGCGCGAGGAGGCACGCACCGAGCGCGACACCGCCCGCGCCCGGCTCGCCGAGGTGGAGCGGGAACTGGCCGCGGCGCGCTCCGACGCCGCCGCGCTGACCGGGCGGCTGGAGACGGCCACCGCCGACCTGGCCGCCGCCCGCCAGACCATCACCGAAAAGGACGCGACCATCGGCGACCTCACCGGTCGGCTGCAGCGCGCCCGACAGCAGATCGACGCGGTCCGCGCGCAGGCCGAGCAGGACGTGCGGGCCGTCCGCGAAACCGCCGAACAAGACGTCCGCCGCGCCGACGCGCAGCGGCAGAACGCCGACGAGGCCGTCGAGCGGATGCGCGGCGAACGCGACACCGCCCGTACCGACCTGGCCGCCGCGCAGGCCGCTCACCGCGCCGAAACCCAGGCGCTGGAGCGCGAACGCGACACCGCGCGCGCCGCCGAGACCGACCAGCGCGAACGGGCCCTCCGCGCCGAAGCCGCCCTGGCCGCGCACCCAGGCCTAAGACCGGGGGGCTCTCGACCGGGCCGACCTGGTGATGACGACGGCAGTCCGTCTGGTTGAGGACGAGGTGGCGTTGCGGGAGGTTGGGGTTCGCGCTGCTGCTGAAGTACTACACGCGGCATGGCCGGTTTCCGCGTGGGCGGGCGGAGTTCGCCGACGAGGTGGTCGACTACGTCGCCCGGCAGGTCAAAGTGCCAGCCTCGGAGCTGGGGCTGTATGACTGGACCGGCCGGACGAACGAGTACCACCGCGCCCAGATCCGCGATCACCTGGGGTTTCGGGTGTGCGGGGTGGTCGACGCCGAGTAGCTGACGCAGTGGCTGGCGGCCGAGGTGGCGCACGCGGAACGCCACCCGGACCGGGTCCGGGAGGAGCTGCTGCGGCACTGCCGCGCGGAGCTGATCGAGCCACCCGCCCCGGATCGGGTCACTCGGCTGGTGCGGTCGGCGCTGCACGTCGCCGAGGAGAAGTGGTTCGCGGTGATTGCGGCGCGGCTGGATGCGCCGGCGCGCGCCCGGGTCCTGGGATTGGTCGATTTCAGCCCCGCCGATCCCGACGACGTGTCGAGCGCTGCGGAGGCCGGGCCGGCAGGAGGTGATGAGGAAGAGTTCGACGGTGAGTCGGTGCTGGCGCTGATCAAGGCGATGCCGGGCAACATCAGCCTGGAGTCGATGTTGCGGGAGATCGACAAGCTGACCGCGATCCGCGCGATAGGGCTGCCCGAGAACCTGTTCGCGGATGTGGCGCCGAAGGTGTTGGCGTCCTGGCGGGCGCGTGCGGTGGTGGAGTCGCCCTCGCATCTGCGGCGCCGCGCGCGGAGTTCACCCGCCGCGGCGGTGACGTTGTTGGCGGCGCTGTTGGTGGAGCGGGAGCGGGAGGTCACCGATTCGCTGGTGGATCTGCTGATCGCCACGGTGCACCGGATCGGCGCCCGGGCCGAGCAGAAGGTCACCAAGGAGCTGGTCAACGCGTTCAAGCGGGTGACCGGCAAGGAGAACATCCGGCAACAACTACGACCAGGTCATCAAGTACGCCACTGCGATCCGCACCGGGACCGCCTCCACCGAGGCGATCCTGTCGCGCTTCACCCGCTCGGCCTCCCACCCCGCCTACCAGGCGATGCTGGAGATCGGCCGCGCCCAGCGCACCGCGTTCGTCGCCCGCTACCTGCGCGACCGCGACCTGCAACGCGAGATCGAAGAGGGCCTGAACGTAGTGGAGTCCTGGAACGCAGCCAACGCCGTCATCTACTACGGCAAGGGCGGCGAAATCTCCACCAACCGCCGCGAGGAAGTCGAGATGGGCGCGCTGTGCCTGCGGATCCTGCAAGCCTCGCTGGTGTACGTCAACACCCTGATGCTCCAGGACGTCCTGGCCGAGGACGTCTGGGCCAACACGCTCACCCCGGCCGACCAGCGCGGCCTCACCCCGCTGTTCTGGTCGCACGTACGCCCCTACGGCGAGTCCGCCTGGACTTGGGATCACGCCTGGCCATCGGTGCCGCGAGGTGACTTCTGTTGAGCATGGACGAGCAGGACCGAGCCGTACCTGTGACCGGCGGGGGTCTTCACGGTCTTCGGTGTCGTCTCCGGTAGCCGCGCCGGACGGCGCGGTAGCACGCCCTCGCCCGGTGCTCGACGGGAGCGCAGCCCCGCAGTAGCGACACGCCCTCCGCCGGTCCGCCGTCGGCTGGGAGTGAGCTCAGGAAGCCGGCGGCGCCGCACGTCTGATCTCGGTACGTCGGCCGGTGCCCGCATGAAGATAGCGGCCGCGCGAAAGGCGGAGCGCGGCACGGGGGTCCGTGCCGCGCTCCATGTGTGTGCGGGCGTCTACCTGAGGAAGAACTCCAGCAGGTTGGCGCCTTGCGCCCCATCGGGGCGCTTGAAGCCCAGGATCGTGTGTGCGGCCTGGGCGAGGGCGACTGCACCGTCGACCTCCGTCTCCATCAGCAGATGGATGCCCATCCGTGCGTGGACGGGCCTGTCGAGCTCGTAGAACTTCCGCCATTGATCGACGAGTTCCCGGAACGGGCTGTCCTCGTCTTCAACCGCGGCGATTGCCTGCAGCCTCCCCCAGATGAGAGAGGCCTGGTCCTGAATCTCCTGCTCGCGGCGACTGGTCAGGACCTGCGGGTTGGCGGCCCTGCTGAGGAGCAGCATGAACACCTCCAGATTGCGGAGATCCTCCGGCTGGACGACGGTGGCTTCCGCCTTCTCCTGCGCGGCGTCCTCCGCCATCTCGGGGCACTTGGCCTTGGACCGCCCCGGCGATGCTGGAGGCTCGGGTCGTTGGTTCTCAGCCGGTCTGGGCCGTTGTGCCGCGTGACCGGTGGAACGCTTCCTCGCACTCGCGCGGGGGAATGTTCCCGCAGTAAGAATGTATCCTTTCGGTGTTATACCACGCCACCCATTCCATCGTGGCGATTGTCACGTCCATGACATTGGACCAGCCGCCATGGAAGTCGATGAGTTC
>NZ_SMKH01000472.1 GCF_004348515.1 Actinomadura sp. KC345
GCGCCCCCATGCCCACGACCGTCCCCGGCCCGCCGGGCGGCCACGCGGGCGACCCCGAGGCGGCGGACACCGAGCCGCCCGCCCCGACCGACCCCTGAACAAGCCCCCGACACCACACGTGCCCCACCGTCGGCCCCGTCCGACCGCACCACCCCCGAGGGAGCGACCGACATGCCGAAAGCCCCCACCGAACTCGCCGACGAGGTCCGCGAGCAGGTCAAGGACAAGAAGTCGTACCTGGGCGTCATCGACCGCCTGAACAAGGCGTCGGTGGAGAAGCACTGGGAGGCCTACGCCGACATCCCGTGGGACGACCCCGAGTTCACGGTCGACAAGAACGACCCGCGCTGGGTGCTGCCGCCGTTCGACCGGCTCGGCGAGACGGCCTGGTACCAGGCGCAGCCGCCCGAGATCCAGGCGCAGATCGGGCTGTGGCGCGTCGCCACCGCGATGAAGATCGGCCTGCAGTTCGAGAACCTGCTGAAGCGGGGACTGCTCAACTACGCCTACCGCCTGCCGAACGGCCGGCCGGAGTTCCGGTACGTCTACCACGAGACGACCGAGGAATGTCACCACGGGATGATGTTCCAGGAGTTCGTGAACCGGACGAAGATGCCGATCCGCGGCATGCCGCGCTCGCTCAGCCTCATCGCGCAGGCCGCGCCATGGATCCCGCTGGTCAGCACCGAGATGTTCTTCGTGTTCGTGCTCGGTGGCGAGGACCCGATCGACTACGTCCAGCGCAAGTCCCTCAAGGGCGGGCACATCAAGCACCCGCTCGAGGAGACCATCATGAAGATCCACATCGCCGAGGAGGCCCGGCACATCTCGTTCGCCCGGCACTACCTCAGGCACCGGGTGCCGAACATGCATCCGATGCGCCGCAGGATCCTCGGCCTCGCGACCCCGGTCGTCCTCGGCGTGATGGCACGGATAATGCTGTCCCCGCCCGGGCCGATGGTGCGGCACTTCGACATCCCTAAGGACGTCGTCCGGCAGGCGTACAAGAACGAGGCGGCACAGGCGGAGATCTCCAACTCGGTCGGCAAGATCCGCGACCTGATGGCCGAGCTCGGCGTGATCGGCCCGGTCGGCAGGCAGCTCTGGAAGGCGCTGGGCATCTGGGACGAGCCGAAGCAGCGCCGCACCGTCGAAACGTCCAGGGCCTGAACCGGTTTTTGTTGGCGGACCGTCTAACGGAACAGTCCACGGGCCCGTAGATTCCCCGTCCAGTGTCATTCGACAGCCAATCCAGTAATCGAGCGGAGCGCGCAATGAGCATCGCGATCGTGACCGGAGGCGCATCCGGCATCGGCCGTGCGATCGCCACGTCCCTGGTGGCGCGCGGCGACACCGTCGTGGTCACCGACATCGACACGGAGGGCGCGGGGCGGGTCGCCGACAAGCTCAACACCCTCGGGACGGGGCAGGCGGCCTCCGCTCGCCTGGACGTCACCGACGCCGACGCCGTCAACGACCTGTACAAGGGCGTGAAGGGCGACCACGGGCGGCTCGACCTCGTGTTCAACAACGCCGGCATCGCGATCGGCGGCCTGGCCGAGGAACTGACCCTCGACCACTGGAACCGCGCGATCGACATCAATCTCAAGGGCGTCGTGCACGGCGTCCACGCCGCGTACCCGATCATGCTGGAGCAGGGCGGCGGCCACATCGTCAACACCGCCTCGCTCGCCGGTCTCGTCCCGATGCCGATCGGGATCCCCTACACCGCGACGAAGCACGCCGTCGTCGGCCTGTCCCTCGGCCTGCGCGCCGAGGCCGCCGGACGCGGGGTCAAGGTCAGCGTCGTGTGCCCGAGCTTCGTGGACACCCCGCTGCTCCACAACGTCAACCCCGGTTTGCCGGAGACGGCGCTGAGCGGCGACGCCACCGGCGACATCGCCAAGGCGGCCCCCGGCCTCTACACGACGCAGAAACTCGCGCGCGACATCATGCGCGGCATCGCCAGGAACCAGGCCCTCATCGTCGCGCCCGCCTACGGGCGCGCGGCCTGGCGCGGCGTCCGCCTCAACCCGGGCCTGGCCGTGCGGGCCGCGCAGATCGCCGTGGACCGGGTCCGCGGCGGCAAGAACTGAGCCGCGGCCGGGCGGCGGTCAGCGCGGGTTGTAGCAGGGCTCCCGCAGCCGGTGGCCCTTGGCCGTCCGCCCGGCGAAGAAGTCGGTGGTCACCTTCATGCCGGTGAACTGCCGCTCGTCGGGACGGGCCACGATCGACTCGCGGTAGGCCGCCGCGTCCGGGTCTCCGGAGAAGTCGCCCGCGTACGCCGGCAGCATGCCCTCGTAGTCGACCCTGGTGATCTCGCCGAGCGCCTCGTACACCCCTTGGCGGGTCAGGTCGCCGCGCTCCGCCGCCTCCTCCAGCACGGCCTTGAGCGCGTACGACATGATCCAGCCGCTGGCGTAGGCGTTGTTGGGGTCCACATGGCCGAACGTCTCGGCGAGCGCCCGCCGCATCGCGGTGTGCCCCGGCGAGTCGGACGCGTACGGCTTCCACGGGGCGACGTACCAGAACCGTTCCTTCATCACCGGGAACGACGGCGACTTCAGCATCTCCTTGCCCCAGGTCGGGTTGTTGCCCATGAACCGTCCCTCGAACCCGCCCTCGACCGCCTTGGTGACGATGGTCGCGGCCTCGACCGCACCGGTGGTCAGCAGCACCACGTCGGGGTCGCGCTCCAGCACGGCTTCGATCGCCGTCTCCTGCGCCTCCGCACCCTGCAAGGTCGAGACCTGCGAGTACGGGATGCCGCGGTTCCCGGCGGCCGTCTTCGCGCCGGACGCCGCGTCCTCGCCGTAGTCCCCGGGGAAGTGGATCGCCATCGCGCTCTTCGCTCCGAGGTTGTCGACGGCGTAGTCGATGGCGTTCATCGCCTCGAAGCAGTACGACGCCCCCGCCTCCAGGACGACCTCCTCGAACTCCCATTTGGACGGGTAGGAGCCGGGTACCGCGATCGTCCTGCTTGACCGCAGGTCGTCCAGGATCGCCTCGGTGGTCGGCGACCCCAGGCTCTGCGCCAGGGCCAGCACCTTGTCCTTCATCTCCAGGTACGCGCGGCGGTGCGTGGCCGGGTCGTACTCGTTGTCGCGGACGTGGGTGCGGACGTCGATGTCGTACCCGCCGATGCCCCCCTGCCGGTTGACCCGGTCCCAGAAGGCCTGCTGCGCCCGGGTCACCGGGACGCCCAAGATCTTGAACGTGCTGCTGAGGTCGGAGATGATCCCCAGGTAGATGCAGCCGTGCCCGTCGTTCACGGGCTTGGGGCAGGGCGCCTCCGTGACGCCCGGGGCCCCCGCGGCGGGACGCTCGTCGCCCGGGCCGCCGCAGCCCGCCGCGGCCACCGCCAGCAGCACGGCCGCGGCCAGGAGTGCCTTGCCCCGCGCCCGGTACGGGCGCGGCCGGTCAGAGCGCACGGAGACCATTGATCACTTCCCTGAGGATGCTCACGTCGGGCCTGCCCGACCTGGCGGCCGGGGTCAGCACCTCGACCAGGCCGCGTTCCAGCAGATCGCCCAGCAGCACCCGGACCACCCCCACCGGCAGCGCCAGGTCCGCCACGAGATCGGCCACCGACCGCGGGCTCAGGCAGGACTCCAGGATCCGCTCGTCCTCGGGCCCGAGGAGGGACGCGGCCGTCACCGGGACCTCGGCCGTCACCACCACCGTGATCAGGTCGAGTCCACCGCCGCGCTGCCGGGTGCGGCCCCGCGCCACCGCGAACGGCCGGACGACCGGACCCGCGTCCTCGTCGACCCAGAGGTCCTCGGCGTCACCGGAGGGCATCACGCATCACCGGTCCCCCGCCCCACCC
>NZ_SMKH01000473.1 GCF_004348515.1 Actinomadura sp. KC345
CGCCGGAACCCCCGGCCTCCACCGAACGCCGCGCCGGCGCTGCGAGCCGCAGGGCGGCGCCGGGGTGACCCGCGGGTCCGGCGGCCGGCCCCCGCCGCGCAGAGTCCACGGGACCCGCGGGCCCCGGAACACGCGTGACCGGCCGAACACCCGTGACCGGGCCGCGTCCCGGGACACCCAGGGGACGCGCTGCACCCACGCGACGCCGGGGCGGGCCACGAGCCGGCGGGCGGAGAAGGCGCGGCGCTCGCGGTGAGCGGGGGTCAGCACCGCCAGCGTGGCGCCCGGTTCCGGGACGGTTCCGACCACGTCCCGGAGCAGCTCGGCCGTGGCGTCGGCCGTCAGGCGGTCCTCCGGCCGCTGGCGCAGCAGCCCTTCGATGACGGCGGTCAGCGGCCCCGCCCGCACCGGGCGCGCGTAGTCGCCCAGGAGGACCGCCATCATGGACGCCAGCGCGTGGCAGCGCAGAAACGGCGAGAAGCCCTCGACCGCCATGTAGAGCGTCGCGCCGAGCGACCACAGGTCGGACGCCTCCGCGCCCGGCAGGCGGTTCACGCGCTCCGGAGAGAGGTAGGCGGGCGAGCCCTCGATGCCCGCCGGCATCGTGTCGGCGATCGCGCGGCCGCCGGCCGTGTGGACGGCCAGGCCGAAGTCGGCGAGCAGGACCCGCCCGTCGTCGCAGACCAGGACGTTGCTGGGTTTGACGTCCCGGTGCAGGATGCCGGCGGCGTGCGACGCGCGCAGCACCGACAGGACCGCCGCGCCGATCTCCGCCGTCCGGCGCACGCCGAGCGGGCCGTCCTCGGCGACGAGCCGGTTCAGCGAGCAGGACTCGACGAACTCCATCACGATCCAGGGACGGCCGTCCTCGATGATGAGGTCGTGGACCGCGACCACGCCGGGATGCTTCAGCGCGGCGGTCGCGCGGGCCTCGGCGAGCAGGCGCCGGCACATCACCCGGCGCTCCCCCTCGGTGATGCGCCCCGGGAGGCGGACCTCCTTGACGGCGACGTCCCGGTCGAGCATCTCGTCGTAGGCGCGCCAGACGGTCCCCATGCCGCCCCTGCCGACCACAGAGAGCAGGCGATACCGCCGCGCGAGCGGAATCAGCCGATCCCCATTCATGACGGGGTTAATCGCCGGGACGCACTCAAGGCATGCTCCCTCGGCATCAATCATTTCTTGACCGGTTCGCGCCGCGGGAAAGGCCGTCCGACGTGGTATAAGGGGCGTGCGCTTTAAGCGTTCCCGTTCAAGCGAGGACGCTCTTGGCCCATTTGTAGTCGGATTTGCCGACGGCCGTGCGCTGCACCTCGTCCACCACCTTGATCTGGCGCGGCAGCTTGTAGCCGGCGAGGCGGCCGCGGCAGTGCTCGGTCAGGTCCTCCAGCGTGACCGCCGCGCCGGGGCGGGGCGCGACCACGGCGGCGACGCGCTCCCCGAACCGCTCGTCCGGCAGGCCCACGACGACCGCGTCGTACACGTCCGGGTGGTCCTTCAGCGCGACCTCGACCTCCTCCGGGTACACCTTCTCCCCGCCCGTGTTGATCATGAGGGAGCCGCGGCCGAGCAGCACGATCGTCCCGTCCTCCTCCAGGGAGGCGAAGTCGCCGGGAACGGACCAGCGCGTTCCGTCGGCGTCGGTGAAGAACGTCGTCGCCGTCTTCTCCGGGTCGTTGTAGTAGCCGAGCGGGATGTGGCCGCTGCGGGCGAGCCTGCCGATCTCACCGGGCGCGACGGGCTTCAGGTCGTCGTCCAGGACGGTGATGCCCGGCTTCATCATGAACCGGGCCGTCCCCTCCTTGCCGCCGACGGACGGGCCGCACGCGCCGGTCTCCGAGGCGCCGTAGTTGTCCAGGAACATGATGTTCGGCAACTGCTCCTGGAGGGCCTGTTTCGCGCCCTCGGTCAGCGGAGCGCCGCCGGAGGCGACCGCCATCAGCGAGGACGTGTGGTAATCGCCGGTGGCGAGCGCCTTCGCGAGCGGCCGGCCCATCACGTCACCGACCACCATCAGCACATTCGCCTGTTCTTCGGCGAGCAGCCGGAGCGCCTTGTCCGCGTCGAACGCGTGGTCGGTGTAAAGGACGACTTTGGCGCCGCTGAACAAACCCATGAACGCGACCCATTGCCCGGCGCCGTGCATGACGGGCGCGCAGTCGAGCACCGCCATCGCCGGCTGCTCGGCGTTCGCCGCGAGTTCCTCCGGGCTGCCGATCGGGTCGCCGAGGACGTTCCCGCCGCCGAGCGCGCCGAAGAAGATGTCCTCGCAGCGCCATTCGACACCCTTCGGGTAACCGGTGGTGCCGCCCGTGTACATGATGTACCGGTCGTCGTTCGAGCGCTCCGGGAAGCCGCCGCCCGGAGCGGCGTCCGCGAGCGCCTTCTCGTACTCGACCGAACCCGGGACGACGTCCGCGGCCCCATCCTCCAGAACGACGACGTGCCGCAGCTCCGGCAGGTCCCCGCGGATCTCCTCCGCCTTGGCCAGGAGCGAACGCTCCCCGATGATCGCGACCGAGTCGGAGTCGGACAGGACGTGCCGCAGCTCGGCGGCGACGTACCGGTAGTTCACCGGGACCGGCACCGCCCGAATCTTGAAGACGCCGAGCATCGCCTCGATCCACTCGGCGCGGTTGTAGGCGAGGATCGCGACATGCTCACCGGGCCGCACGCCCGCCGCCGCGAGATGGTGCCCGACCCTGCTCGCACGCTCGTCGAGCTGCGCGTACGTGCGGCGCTCCGGCCCCGCGACCAGCGCGGGACGGTCGGGCCCGGCGGCGGCCAGGATCTCCAGCAGGTCGGCCAGGTTGTAGCTGCGCACCATGCACGTCCTCGCATGTCGGGGCGGGTACCGCTCCCGATCCTCCCCGCGGGGGGATCGCGAACTCAATCCTTGTTGTAATCGAGTCCAATGATATGGGTCACACACGTGTCACCCCAGGGTGCCTGATCCGGCCACACCGGCGGTCCTTACACGGCTCTTATCTGGGTACCGGCATGCTTGGCCGTAACGATTCAGTATCAGACGGGGGTAGTGGTGAGCGCAGGCGCGATGGCGTGGACCCCGCCGACGTGGGACGAGATCGTCAGCGAGCACTCGACCAGGGTGTTCCGGCTGGCGTACCGGCTGACCGGCAACCGGCACGACGCCGAAGACCTGACCCAGGACGTCTTCATCCGGGTCTTCCGGTCGCTGTCCTCGTACAGTCCCGGCACGTTCGAAGGCTGGCTCCACCGGATCACGACCAACCTGTTCCTCGACCGCGCCCGCCGCAAGCAGCGCATCCGCTTCGACTCGCTCGGAGACGACGCCGCCGAACGCCTGCACGGCCGCGAGCCGACTCCGCAGCAGGCCTACGACGACCGGCACCTGGACCACGACATCCAGAAGGCCCTGGACGGCCTCGTCCCCGAGTACCGGGCCGCCGTCGTCCTGTGCGACATCGAGGGGCTGTCCTACGAGGAGATCGCCGCGACGCTCAACGTCAAGCTCGGCACGGTCCGCTCCCGCATCCACCGCGGCCGCGCCCAGCTCCGCGACGCGCTGGAGCACCGCCGCCCGGCCGAGGTGACGCGGAGCTGACACGAGAGTGATCCAACTCACTAGTGACCGGTGAGTAACATCTGATTACCCTCGGCTCGTGGACATCGTCTTCGATCGCCGCGGCGACGGCCCGCCCCTCGTCCTCCTGCACGGTATCGGCCACCGCAGGCAGGGCTGGTCGCCCGTCATGAACCTGCTCGCCGCCGAACGCGACGTCATCGCGGTCGACCTGCCGGGATTCGGCGACTCGCCGCCCCTCCCGCCCGGCAC
>NZ_SMKH01000474.1 GCF_004348515.1 Actinomadura sp. KC345
TAAGAGACAGGCTGTCGTTCATGCTGTCGGGCGCGCAGCTCGGCATCACGGTCACCGCGCTGGTGGTGGGGTTCATCGCCAAGCCGGCGCTGGCCGACCTGATCGCGCCGGCGCTGCGCGCGGGCGGGGTACCGGACGCGGCGACCGGCGGGGTGGCGGTGGCGCTCGGGTTCGCCCTCGCCACCGTGATCCAGATGGTGCTGGGCGAGCTGTTCCCGAAGAACCTGGCGCTGGCGCGGGCGGAGCGGCTGGCGCGGGCGCTGGCGACCTCCACGCTCGTGTACCTGGCGGCGGTGGGGCCGCTGATCAGGCTGTTCGACGCGTCGGCGAACCGCCTCCTGCGCGCGGTGGGCATCGAGCCGGTGGAGGAGCTGCACCACGGCGCGACGCTGGAGGAGCTCGGGCGCATGATCGGCGAGTCCGGCGAGAACATCCAGGCCGGCCACGCCGACCTGCTGGAGCGGGCGCTGGCCTTCTCCGAGCGGGACGCCGCGGAGGTCATGATCCCCCGCGTCGACGTGGTGACCGTGTCGGCGTCGGCGTCCGTCGCCGAGCTGAGCGAGGTGATCTCCGCGACCGGGCACTCCCGCTACCCGGTCACCGGGGAGCGCGTCGACGACCTCGTCGGGGTCGTGGGGCTGGAGGAGCTGATCCTGCTCGCCCCGGGCGGCTCCGGGCGCACGGAGGTCGGCGGCCTCGCGAAGGCGCCGCTGCTGCTGCCCTCGTCGCTGCCGCTGCCGGACGTGCTGCTCCGGCTGGAGAGCGCCGCCGCGCCGATGGCCTGCGTGATGGACGAGTACGGCGGCTTCGCCGGGATCGTCACGTGGGAGGACGTCGCCGAGGAGCTGGTCGGGGAGATCGCCGACGAGAACGAGCCCGGGGAGGACCTCGCGATCCGGATCGGCGAGTGGTGGACGACCGACGCCGGCCTGCGGATGGACGAGGTCGCCCACGAGACGGGGATCGCGCTGCCCGAGGGCGACTACGAGACCGTCGCGGGCCTGCTGCTCAAGCGGCTCGGCCGCGTCGCGGAGCCCGGCGACGTGGTCACCGTCGACCTGCCTCCGGCGCGGCTGGACGAACCGCCCCGCACCGCCGTCGTCGAGGTCCTGACGATCCACCGGCACGTGCCCGAGCTGATCCGCGTCCGCACCGTGGAGACCGCGGAGGAGGGCCGGTGAGCCTCGCCCTCGGCGCGTTCGTCACGCTGGCGCTGCTGGTCGGCAACGGGTTCTTCGTCGCCACGGAGTTCGCGCTGGTGGCGGCCAGGCGGCCGCGCCTGGAGCGGGCGGCCGCGCGCGGCGGCCGGGCCGCGTCCGCGGCCGTGGCGGGCATCGACGAGCTGTCGCTGACCCTGGCCGGCGCGCAGCTGGGCATCACGATGTGCTCGCTCGGCCTCGGGGTGGTCTCCGAGCCCGTGTTCGCCGCGACCTTCACGCCGCTGGTCCACGCCGCGGGCCTGCCGGAGGGGGCGGCGCACGCGGTCGCGTTCGTCCTCGCCCTCGCGCTGGTGACGTTCCTGCACATGGTCGTCGGCGAGATGGCGCCGAAGTCGTGGGCGATCACCGACCCGGAGCGCTCGGCGACCCTGCTCGGCCTGCCGTTCCGCGCGTTCGCCACCGCCGCCCGCCCGGTGCTGGCCGTCCTGAACGGCGCGACGAACCTGCTGCTGCGCATGATCGGCGTCCAGCCGGTGAACTCGCGGGAGGTGGCGCGCACGCCGGAGCAGCTGCACAGCATCGCGCAGGACTCGCGGCGGCTCGGGCTGATCGAGGAGACCGAGCTGACGCTGCTCACCACCGCGCTGGACGCGCCGCGCGCTCCCCTGTCGGATCTGGTCGTGCCCGTCTCGGAGATCGTGTCCGTCCCGCCCGCGGCGTCGCCGCAGGAGGTCATCGACACCGCCGCCCGCACCGGGAGGCTCCGGATCATGCTGCGGGGGTCGGGCAGGCAGGCGGCCCGCATGGTGCACGTCCGGGACGCCTACCTGGCCCGTGCGCGCGGCCGCGAGACCCCGGCGCGGGAGCTGGCGCACCCGGTGCCGGCGATGCCGATCGGGACCCCGGTCGGGGAGGCCGTCGCCATCCTGAAGGCGGACCACAGCCACCTCGGCCTCGCGGTGGACCCGGACGGCCGCATCGCCGGCATGGTCAGCCTGGACGACCTCCTCACCACCCTGCTGACCGTCCGCTGACACTCGCCCGCCGTCAACATCGGTTGACATCCCTCGCGTGTCAACCTACATTGACGCCATGAGCGATGGAGTCACGCTCGCCCAGGAGGCGGGCAGCCGGGACCCCGCGGTCGGGCTGCGGGCCGTGCGCGCACTGCGCGAGCTGGCCGAACGGCTGGAGTCCCTCCAGGTCGCCAGCGCCCGCGACCAGGGGTGGTCCTGGCAGGAGATCGCGGTCTGCCTCGGTGTCAGCCGGCAGGCCGTCCACAAGAAGCACGGGCAGAGCAAGCAGGGCGGCGGCCGCCGCCGCCTCAGGAAGGAGCAGTAGCACGATGTTCGAGCGTTTCACCGAGGACGCGCGGCAGGTGGTCACCGGCGCCCAGGAGCAGGCACGCGCACTCAAGCACCATCACATCGGCACCGAGCATCTGCTGCTCTCCCTGCTGGACGGCGACACCGCCATGACCCGCGCCATGGGCGAGCACGGGCTGGACGCGTCCGGCATCCGGGCGCGGATCACGCGGATGAGCGAGGACCCACTCGACCCCGAGGCGCTCAGGACCCTCGGCATCGACCTGGACGCCGTCCGCGAGGCGACCGAGCGGGCCTTCGGCGAGGGGGCCCTGGACGCGCCCGGGGCCGGGTCCGGCCGCCCCCGAAGGCACATCCCCTTCACCCCGAAGGCGAAGAAGGCCCTGGAGCTGAGCCTGCGGCACGCGATCCGGCTCAATCAGAAGGAGATCCGCGACGGGCACGTCCTGCTCGGCGTCCTGCACGACGACGGCTTCCTGTCGGTGCGGCTCGCGGCCGAGGCGGGCGTGGACGTGCCGGAGCTGCGCGCCCGCATCGAGCGGCTGATGGGCTCCGCCGCGGCCTGACCCGCCCGGCCGGTGCCGCGCCGTGTCAGCGGCGCGCGGCCTCCCAGCCCTGGACGAGCTCCGCCGTGGCGTCCCCGACGAGCCCGACCTTCAGGCCCTGCTCGCCGTGCTCGACCTGGACCTCCACCGGACGCAGGTCGGGGACGCGGCCGCCGTAGAGGGCATCGCGCTCCGGCAGCCCCTCGTACTCGCCCGGCCGCCACCAGTACACCTGCGGGCTGATCGGCTTCTCCCCGTTGCCGGCCAGCTTGGCGGCCACGTCCTGGACGGTCTTCATGGCCAGGACGAGGTGCTGGTCCGTCCCGATCTCGTGGATCGTCACGTACTCCGGGAGCGGGAAGGCGACCAGCGCGCCGAACGGGAGCGGGCCGGGGAAGTAGCGGCGGAGGACGTGCACGTGCGCGCCGATGTACCGGTGCTGCTCCCCGATGTTGACGACCTTCACCCCGTCCATGTCCGTCGCCTGGACGTAGTGGGGCTCGTCCTGGATCGAGTGGGTCAGCGCGGCCCCGAACGCCGCGTTCTCGCCGAGCCCGCCGAGGTCGGCCCGGTTGAGCGGCATCATCGAGTCCGGGTAGTCGACCACGACCGTCTGGACGAGACCGGGCGCGAGGGGCCTGGTCACCAGCGCCGCCAGCATCCGCTCGTCGAGCGCCTGCTCCGGGTAGAGCCGGACGCGCAGGTTCCCGGCGGCGAGGAGGCCGTTGGCGTCGCCCGCCGCCCCACCCGGCGCGGACGCGGGAGGGGGCGCGGACGCGGGC
>NZ_SMKH01000475.1 GCF_004348515.1 Actinomadura sp. KC345
AGACACTAACCCGCAAGATGCCCTTGAAGCGCACCCACCGGCCCCCACCCCCGCCGAGGCCGTAGCACGGCTTGCGGGTTCGTAGGCGACGGTCAGCCGGTCACCATGCGCGGAAGCGGAATTCCGACACGCTTCTTGAACACTCCGGACCACGGGCAAAGCGGCAAGGCCAAGCCGACACCCCTGGATGTTGAGAAACGATCGATTGTTGAACAGGCCCCCGATGTGATTCGGTCCCCGGGCGCCATAAAACCTCCCGTATGCGCCTGGATTCACCGCTTCCCCTTTGGTACTCCTAGTAGCGAATCTTAGACAGAGAGTAAGCTATGGCACTCAGTTACAGGAGGTGCTCCATGACCCCGTCACGCACTGACATCAGCACTTGCCGCACCACTTCCCACGCGGCCCGCCGGGTCCGCGGGCTGGCGGCCACCGCCGCCTGCAGCGGCGCCTTGGCCCTCGCACTCGGCGGCGCGGCTGCCGCGCCCCCCACGCCGCGTCAGTCCCGCCCGCCTCGGCAGAGCCTTGTCTCACCATCCCCGGCATCCTCACCGACATCAACGCTCCGCTGGACACCCCCTGCATCCCGATCGGCGGGCCGCGGTAGGGTCGCGTCCTCATACGGGCGGGGCGGCCTGGTGACCAGTGCCGCACTATTGCGCGCCCCCGCCCACTCCTAAACGGGCGGCCAATCAGGCGGGCTATCAGGTGCCCCGGCCCGGAGAGGGAGAATCGTCACCGTGAGCTCGTGGCGGCCGCCGCGACGATCCACCGCGACGTCTTCTCGGTGTTCCGGTCGATCTTCGGATCGGGGTTCGGGCTATGACCAGAACACCCGCCACCACCCACCAGCGCAGGTCAACGCGTGAGCAGACCCTGCCGTTCGCGGGCCCGACTGCCTGCAGCAGCAGTCCTGCGGAGCAATCAGGGTGAGTGAGGTCGCCGAGCGTCCCGTGAGCGCTTCCTGGGAGACCCATCCCCGCGAAGTCGGGGCCGAGCTGTCGGGTGCCCCCCCAGGCGGGCCCCTCAACACACGATCTGGTCTGACCTACTCGCGGGCCAGTCGCTACTGACCGTTCCGATCCTCCTCACGGGCCCTTCCCTTGGCCGTCGCTCGCCGGTACCCATAGACCGGCAATCACACTTAGTAGTACTATCGTGACTCTTGGTGGCGATGGATGTTCTAAGGAGTTCTCGTGCGTCATTCCCATCCGCTCCGACGCCTGCCGACCGCCTTGGGCGCAGGCGCCCTGGCATGCGCGGCCCTGGCACCCTTGACCGCCACGCCCGTCCACGCCGCCACGCCCGCCCACGCCGCCCCGCGCTGCGTCGCCTGGTTCATGCCGCAGGCGCTCAAATACACCTACGATCCGATCCCCTTGGTCGGCATCACCCGCTTCATCTCCCAGGGCGCCACCTTCCCCAACGACGGCGAGTGCCTCACCACCGGCCGGTTCCTGGAACGCAACGAGGGGTGGTTCAACGGCAGCAAGAGCGAGGGCTACTGGGTGCGGTCGCTGCCAGGCGAGGGAAGCTACCAGTACTTCTACGAGATCCAACCCGCCGACGGAGAGCCGCCGTACCCCAAGTACTGGGTCAACGACAACGACATCCTCTGGCGCAAGTAGCCCTGCCGACCGGCAGGCACACCACCAGGGGTGCCACCGGAATACGGCAGAAAGGGACCAGGCTCGCCGGTCTACGCAGGTCAGACAGCAGGGTCGGCAACCGCGGTTTCGGCGGCGGTTCGTCGCACGGCGGAGGGGACCGGAACGCGGGGCGTCCCTCGCTCAGTGCACTGACCTGGGGAGACGCCCTTCCCGAGGCTGGACAGAATTCACGTTCTGTCCGGTCAGCGCCCCGGCGCGGCCCCTTTCCGGCGTATTCCGGCTGGACCCTGTGCTTGCCGAAAAGTACGCCCGGGCAGGTGAGGGGCGTAGAGCCTGGTAGGCCGTGGCGCTGTGCTGGGATAGTCGTGGGACGGGCCACGCCACCGCCGCTGCTCCGGGATGATGGGCGGTTGTGCTCTTGCGACTGTCCTACTTGACCGTGACCAACACGTTCGCGGTACTACGTCTACTCCCGATGACCGATCGGGAGAAAGATGCCGAGATTTTGGTGTTGCGGCACCAGATCACTGTGCTCGAGCGCCAACTGGACGGGGCGAGGGTACGGTTCACCGGTCCGGAACGTGCCATGCTCGCGGCGCTGCTGCACCGATTGCCTTCCGGGGCGCTGCGGCGGATGCGACTCCTGGTCCGGCCCGATACGGCGCTGCGCTGGCACCGCGACTTGATCGCGGGCCGGCACGCCGCCCGATCCAAGCCCAAGCGGCAGGGCCGACCGCCGACCGTCCGCTCCATCCGCCTGCTGGTACTTCGCCTGGTGCGGGAGAACCCGAGTTGGGGCTACCGGCGGGTGCACGGCGAGTTGCTGGTGCTCGGTGTCAAGGTGGCTGCCTCCACGGTCGGGGAGATCCTCAAGGATGCTGGTATCGATCCAGCACCTGAGCGTTCCTCGACCACCTGGGCCGGGGTTCCTGCGTTCCCAGGCCGAGGCATTGCTGTCGTGCGACTTCATGGAAACCGTCACCTTGACGGGTGCGCGCATGTACGTGCTGGCGGTGATCGAGCACCACACCCGCCGCGTCCGGGTCTTGGGCGCCACCGCTCATCCGACCGCAGCGTGGGTGACGCAGGCGGCCCGGAACCTGGTCATGGACCTCGAGGACGCCGGCTGCCGGGCACGATTCCTGATCCGCGACCGCGACGGCAAGTTCCCCGACCTGTTCGACGCCGTCCTGGCCGATGCGGGAATCCAGGTGGTGCTGACCGGGGTGCGGATGCCGAGGATGAACGCGGTGATGGAGCGGTGGGTGCAGACCTGCCGCCGCGAACTGCTCGACCGGACGTTGATCTGGAACCAGCGGCACCTGCTCCACGCCCTCCGCGAGTTCGAGACCTTCTACAACGAGCATCGGCCTCATCAGGGCATCGCCAACGCCCGCCCGTTGAAGCCACTGCCTACACCGATCAACGAACCAGACCAGATCGCCCACCTGAACATCCGAAGAAGGCAACGTCTGGGTGGAATTCTCACCGAGTACGAACATGCCGCTTGACCTGCACAGACGGGGTTTTCGGCAGGGACAGACCCCGACCCGCGTGTGGGTAGTTTCGATCATGGCGGGGAGCGGTCTGCTCCCGATCTGCTCCCGATTCCGCGCCCAACCGGCCCCGAAACGCAAGATCCCCAGGCCGGACATAGCGCCTGACCTGGGGAGACAATGGTGGGCGATACTGGGATTGAACCAGTGACCTCTACCGTGTCAAGGTAGCGCTCTCCCACTGAGCTAATCGCCCTCTGCGTGCTGCGAGGTGGAGACGGGATTTGAACCCGTGTACACGGCTTTGCAGGCCGTTGCCTCGCCTCTCGGCCACTCCACCAGAGCGAGGCCTGTTCGGGGGCCTCTCAGAGCGGACGACGGGATTCGAACCCGCGACCCTCACCTTGGCAAGGTGATGCTCTGCCAACTGAGCCACGTCCGCGTGCCGGCCGGAGGTGTCGGCCTCCGGGCTTGCACGGACAACTCTAGCGGAATCCCGGCGTGCTTGCGTACAGAGCAGGTACGGCCTCGCTGACTTCGTCGTGCAGGGAGTTCCAGAAGGCGAGCTCGCTGTCCTCTTCGAGGTGGGCGATGCGGCCCCAGAACTCGCGGTCCTCGGCCTCGTGGGCGGCGGCGAGGGAGAGGGCGGGCATCACGGCCGTGCCGGCGTCCGCGGAGTCC
>NZ_SMKH01000476.1 GCF_004348515.1 Actinomadura sp. KC345
CCCGTCCCATCAGCGCCATCGCCGCCCGGTGGGGATTCACCAGCCCCGCACACTTCAGCCAGACGTTCCGCACCGCCTACGGGCTCTCACCACGCCAGTTCCGCCGGCAGTACGCCACAGCGCACACGGACTAGGGAAGACCTGTCTGCCGGCGACACGGATGTCTTCTTGCCGGTCATCCGGATTCGGGGTGGTCAGCCTGCCCCATGCCGCCGGTTCGGAGGCCAGGACGGGGTGGTCATCGTCATGTGCGCAGAGTTCGGGAGGAGGCGCGTCCACAGCGGTCTCCAGGGCTGCGGTCATGCCCTCCAGCACCCGCGGCGGCGTGATCCGTCCAGGGACGGCGTACGAGCCAGCGTGCGGAGGACGACGACACCCGGATCCTCCCAGATGACGTCGTGGACCAACTCTTCATAGGCGTCCATATCCGCGTCATATGCGTGTTCGCCGTGCTCGCAGAGGTGGTCACGCAGGGCGGCGTCCACCGTGGTGAGGAGCCGCACAACGTTGTCGACCGGCAGGTCCGGCGGATCGACTGATGGGTCCGTGGCTGCGCTGGAAGCCGGAGAGGTTGGTACCAATTTGTCGCCGCGGCCGTTGACCTTGACGTCCCGCTCGGCCCACAGCCGCGCGAATTCCTCGTTGTGAGCGAAAAGTTCGGAAATGAGGTCGGTCAACGCCTGATCTTCCGGATGCGCGGCCCACGCTGCGCGGAGGCGGGCTATCCCTTCCCGCGTGACGCGTTCATGGTCGACGTAGTACTCGCGCATCGTCGGGTGCATCAGGCACAGCCACATCGCGTTGCGCTGGGACGGCGGCAGGGTGTCGAAGTCGAGTTGCAGCTTCGCCATTTCGGGATTCCAGGCCAGGATGTCGAAACGGTGGTTCAGCAGCATGGCCGGCAGCGGCGACAGGTCGGTCACCAGGCGCAGCAGCGGCGGCGCCGCGGCGGCGGCGGGCTTGCCGGCGTCGCGGGGGCGCTGGCGAGCCAGGTCGAAGAGGTAGGCGCGTTCGTCGGGGGTCAGCCGCAGCGCCCGGGCCAGCGCCTCGACCACGCCCGCCGAGGGCCGCAGCCCACGTGCCTGTTCGAGCCGCACGATGTAGTCGATGCTGACCCCGGCGAGTTCGGCGACCTCTTCGCGGCGCAGTCCCGGGGTCCGCCGGGACTGCGGGCGTGACGGAAGGCCGAGATCCCGCGGGTCCAGGCGCTCGCGCCGGGTCCGCAAAAACGCGGCGAGCTCCTGTGCCGTATCCACGGCGGGGCTGATCATGTCCGGTCCAACAGCCTGGGTGGGACTGCTGTTCCCAGGAAACGCCTTCCCTTACCCCCTGCTTGCGGGGGTCGCAGGCTTGTCCTCGGATCACGAACACAGGAGGACACGATGTCACTCACCCTTGACACCTACCGGCTGGTGGGCCGGTCCGGGCTGCGGGTCTCACCGTTGGCGCTGGGCGCGGCGACCTTCGGCACCGAGTCGGGCTGGGGCGCCGAGCCGGAGGACGCGCGCAAGCTGTTCGACGTCTACGTCGACCGCGGCGGCAACTTCATCGACACCGCCGACACCTACAGCAACGGCAGCTCCGAGCGCCTGCTGGGCGAGTTCGCTCGCGGCAAGCGCGAAAACCTGGTGCTGGCCACGAAGTACACGACGCTGCGGCGGCCCGGCGACCCGAATGCCAGGGGTGCCCACCGCAAGAACCTGTTCGCGTCGGTGGAATCGAGTCTGCGGCGGCTGAACACGGACTACATAGATCTGTTCTACCTGCACGTGTGGGACTTCACGACTCCGGTAGAGGAGATACTGCGCGGCTTGGACGATCTGGTCCGGCAGGGCAAGATCCTTTACGTGGGGATCTCCAACGCCCCGGCCTGGCAGGTGTCGCGCATGCAGGCGATCGCCGACCTGCGCGGCTGGTCCCCGCTGGTCGCGCTGCAGATCGAGTACAACCTGATCGAGCGCACCGGGGAACGCGATCTGATTCCCATGGCACGCGAGATGGGACTGGGCGTGGTTCCGTACTCACCGCTGGCCGGGGGGCTGCTCACCGGCAAGTACAGCCGCGACGACCTGACGTCGGCGAACGCGGCGTCCGCCGACGGCACCCGCAAGAGCTTCAACTTCGCCCTGGGCACGCTCACCGAACGCAACCTCGCCATCGCCGATGTCGTCAAGGAGATCGGCGCGGAGTAGGGTTGCACGCCCGCCCAGGTCGGGCTGGCCTGGGCCCTACGGCGCCCGGGCGTGGCGGCGCCCATCATCGGCGCCCGCACTCCCGCTCAGCTGGAGGGCAATCTGGGCGCCCTGGAGGTCGACCTCTCCGCCCCCCATCTCGCCCGTCTCGACGAGGCCAGCGCGATCGGACTCGGTTTCCCGCACGCCATGCTCGCCAGTGACCACGTCCGCAATGTGACCGTGGGCGACATGAGGTTCGAGAACCGTCGCTGATCGACGTTCCAGCCCCGAGGGCGGCGACCAGGCGGAAGCGCAGCTCATCGGAAGTCACCGCCCGCTCGTCGGCGCCCGCCCGCACGTTCGCGGCGCGCTGGACCCGCGCGGACGCGTCGCCCTGCCGCGTGGCACCCTGATGGCCGTTCGCTTCGCGAACGCCCGGGGGATCTCGACGCGATCCCCGGGTGGGCGCCTTCGCCGAAAGGAACTCTCACTCGGTGGTCCTGGCCTCACCGCCGCTGGTGGCGGCGTTTCAGGGTTCGCTCGTAATCCTGGAAGCGCGCCTTGGCGATCCTTGACCGGTCGAGGCTGCGCAGCACCAGACCCTCCGGCTTACGGCCCGCCGTCTCGTCCAGGCCTGCCTGGGACTCGGGAAGGTGTTTGGTCAGGAAGGCCGACATGCCCTTCACGTCCTTGGGCAGGTCCCCGCCGCTGACGACGCTCAGGTACGGCACCGAGGGGATGTCCAAGCCATCCGCCAGGTCCTGCAAGGCATCCACATCAAGGAACTCCTGCCCGCCGTCGTCCCGCCATGAGAAAATGCGGCTGCGCTCCCAGCCCAAGACGTCCATCTCCGTCGAGTCGAGGTCGAACAGCCGGTACCCCACGGCGCCTTTCGCGCTGTACTGCTTGGCCTGGCCGCCGATCTTGCCACCGAAGACCTCCAGGTACAGCGTGACGATCGGTCGGTGGAAGTCGAAAAGGCGGCTTTGCACGAGCCGCTCCGCCAACGGCTTGAGCGCCTCCACGATCCCCATTGCCGGGTTCCCGACGCGGTCGCCCCGTGCGTACAGCAACTCCTCGCGAGAACCGATGAAGTAGTCGGCCGAGCCGGGGAGCACGACGATCCGGCTGTTCGTACCGTCGATCTTCTCGGTCACGTACGTCATGCCGTCGAAGCCGTCGAAGGTCGTCAGCTCCTCGGACAGTGCTCCACGCTCCCCGAGGGCGTGGTAGGTGAAGATCGAGGGGTACTTCGTCGCCGAGTTCAGCGCGTCGATTTGCCCATGTCGAACATCCCGCTATTTTCGAGCATGCTCATGTCGAGCCGCGAGGGGTTTCTGAGCACAGTGCGGCTACTGGAGTGCTGCCCTTTCCTTGTCGGCGTAGCAGGCGAGCGCGGCTGGCGAGCGCGCCGATGATGCCGTGCGTGCAGGCCACGGTCAGGTCGTGTCCTGCCCCTCTCTGTCAGACTGCTGTGACACAAGGCACGAATGAGTCCTTCTGATATCAAGCAGGGCGGGACAGGACGAAGAGCGCAGTGACGATGACTCTCGCCGACCAGGCCGCCGTGACGACACGGCA
>NZ_SMKH01000477.1 GCF_004348515.1 Actinomadura sp. KC345
CGCCGCGCCTCCCGGCCCGACGAAGACGACCCCGGCCGGTACCGGCTCGGCGGATCCCGCCGCCGCGGACGCGGATCCGCTGCCGCGCCGGCAGAGCCAGAGTCTGCGGGGATCGGACAAGGGGCCGGAAATGACGACCACGCTGCGTTCGGAGTCCGCGCCGAACGAGCGCGAGACGGCCGCCCGGTCGTTCGCCGAGGATCTGGAGGCGTTCACCATGGGCGGTCGTGAGGCGAGCCGGCAGAACGCGGGCGACTCCCCGGAGGGACGGACCGAATCATGACCGTCAACGCCGACACCGGCCGGCCGCCCGGTCCGGAGGACTTCGGCTGGCTGCTCAACGACTTCGCCGGTTCGACACCCGGGGTCGCGCACGCGCTGCTGGTGTCCTCGGACGGCCTCGCACTCGTCGGATCCGGCCGGATGCCCGCCGACTTCGCCGACCCGATGGCCGCCATGACCAGCGGGATGATCAGCCTGGCCAACAACATCGCCCGGCGGGTCGGGGAGAGCGGGTGCGAGCAGGTGATGCTGAAGTTCCCGGCGGGCCACTTCCTGTTCATGAGCATCGGCAGCCTGGCCGGGCTGGCGGTCCTGGTGTCCGAGGGCGCCAACCTCGGGGCGGTGGCCTACAAGATGAGCCGGCTCGTCGAGAGCGTGGGGCACGTCCTGACCCCGCAGATGCGCGACGACCTGCGCCGGATGTCGGCCGGGCAGGGAACGTGATGATCCGCGGCATCCCCCCGATCGGAGGACGACCATGACGTCCCACCCCTGGGTGCGGCCCTACGTCCTGACGGGCGGGCGGACGCGCGGGCGGCAGCACCTGTTCGTCCACACCCTGGTGTACGGACGCGGCTACGACGCGGCGTTCGCCGCCCGGCTGCTGCCCGAGGCCCGGGCCTTGTACGACCGCGTGCACACCGTCGACGAGTCGGTGGCGGAACTGTCCGCGCATTGCGGGGTGTCGCTGGGAGTCACCCGGGTTCTGCTGAGCGACCTGGCGGCGGGTGACCGGGTCGCGATCGGCGACGAGATCTCCCCGTACGACCCGCGACTCCTGGAGAGAGTGATCGATGGCCTACGCGAGCTCGCCTGACCGCCCGCCGCGCTCGCGCGCCTCCGCCAAGATCGTGATCGCGGGCGGGTTCGGCACCGGCAAGACGACCCTGGTCGGCGCGGTCTCCGAGATCCCGCCGGTCAACACCGAGGCGTGGATGACGCAGGCCGCCAAGACCGTCGACCCCCTCGGCGGCGATCCCGGCGGCAAGACCACGACGACGGTCGCGATGGATTTCGGGCGCATCACCATGGGCGACGACCTGGTGCTCTACCTGTTCGGCACGCCCGGCCAGCCGCGCTTCTGGCCGATGTGGGACGACCTCTGCCGGGGCGCCAGCGGGGCGCTCGTCCTGGTCGACACGCGCCGCCTGGACGTCTCCTTCCCCGCGGTGAACTACTTCGAGAACGACTCGGACGTGCCGTTCGTCGTCGCCGTCAACCTGTTCGACGGCCGGCACGCCCATCCGCTCCCGGAGGTGCGGGACGCCCTGGGCCTTCCCCCGCAGGTGCCGCTGACGACCTGCGACGCCCGCGACCGCGGTTCGGTCGCCAGGGTGCTCACCGAGACCCTGACCCACACCTTGCAGATGACGGCCGGACGCGGTTCCGGCGCCCTGACCACCCCCTGAGCCGTCGGGGGATCTCCGCCTAGGAGGACGCGTTGCGCAGGATCCTGATCATCGGTGCCGGGCAGGCCGGGCTGCAGCTCGCCCTGAGCCTCCAGTCCGAGGGGTACGACGTGACCGTGATGTCGTCGCGCACCCCGGACGAGATCCGCTACGGCCGGGTGATGTCGACCCAGTGCATCTTCTGGCCGCAGCTTCAGCTGGAGCGCGACCGCGGCCTGAACCTGTGGGAGGAGCAGAGCCCGAAGATCGTCGCGCAGCGGCTGACGGTCGCCGGTCCGCCCGGCCAGGAGGCGCTGCAGTTCGTCGGCCGCTGGGACGACTACGCCCAGGCGGTGGACCAGCGGGTGAAGATGGCGGGCTGGCTGGAACTGTTCGAGTCGCGCGGCGGGAACGTGGTCTACCACGGCGTCATGACGTCGGACCTGGAGGGCCTGGCCGGCCTGTACGACCTGACGCTCATCGCGGCGGGCAAGGGCGAGCTGGTCGAGCTGTTCGACCGCGACGCGTCCCGGTCCCCGTATGACCGTCCGCAGCGCCACCTGTCGTGCATCTTCCTGCACGGCATGGCCTCGCGGCCGGACTACCCCGAGCCGCACGTCCGGATCAGTGCGACTCCCGGGATCGGCGAGTTCTTCATCATGCCCGGCTACACCAACACCGGTCCCTGCGACTGCCTGCTGTGGGAGGCCGTCCCTGGAGGGCCGTTCGACGTGTGGTCCGACCGCCCGCCCCCGGAGGGGCACCTGGCCCGGACGCTGGAGCTGATGCGCCAGTACGTCCCGTGGGAGTACGAACTGACCGTCAACGCGGAGCCCACCGACGCGCGCTCCACCCTGTACGGCGGCTACGCCCCGGTCGTCCGGCATCCGGTGGGACGGCTGTCGGACTCGGTGCACGTCCTAGGAATGGGCGACGTGCTCGTGGCGAACGACCCCGTCACCGGACAGGGAGCCAACAACGCCGTGCGCTGTGCCGCCATCTACTGCGACGAGATCCTCAAGCACGGTGACCGCCCGTTCGACGCGGACTGGATGCAGCAGACGTTCGACGTGTTCTGGGACTACGCCCGGCACCCGACGCAGTACACCAACATGATGCTCGGCCCACTGCCCGAACACGTCCAGCGAGTACTGGGCGCCGCGACGCAGAACGAGCAGGTCGCCTACCGCTTCGCCTACGGGTACGCCAACCCGTGGGACTTCGAGAACTGGCTCATGGACCCGGCCAAGACCGACGCCTACCTAGCCTCCCTCCCCGCCTCCTGACAAGCGCCTGGCCGCCGGCCCGACGCCCCACCGGGCGTCGGGCCCAGCACAGGATCTCGGCGTGGTGGTCTCTCACCTGCGATGATGCGGTCGCGGAAAAGATCGAAGAAAAGTTTGGCGGGATGTCGATCCGGTGGGTGCCCGTGCGACGCGTCAGTGAAAGGCCGATGAGACGCACCGTACGGAAGGACCACCGCCATGACCGCCACCCAGATCCCCGCCACCGTCACCGCCGCCGCGACCGCTCCGCCGGGGACCGCCGCGTGCTTGCGCAAGGTGCTGTGGGGAGCGCAGATCTACCTGGCCGCGTTCCTGTTCTTCGCCTCGGCGCTGCCGAAGCTCGCCGGCCAGGCCACCGCGGTCGAGACGTTCACCGAGATCGGCTGGGGCCAGTGGTTCCGGTACGTGACCGGCATCGTCGAGGCCGCCGGAGCGATCGCGCTGGTGATCCCGCGGCTGGCCGGGCTGGCGGCCATCGGGCTGATCGGCCTGATGGGCGGCGCCGTGCTGACCCAGATCCTGGTGCTGGAGCCCGCGTGGGCACTGCTGCCCATCGCGTACGCCGTCGTGTTCGCCGCGGTCGCCCGGGACCGTCGCGCCGAGTCCAGCCAGGTGCTGCACTCCCTGCGCGACACGCTCAAGCGCTGACACCGCGCGCCGGACGGCGGACGCCGCGGAGGCCACCCGGCCCGGGGCGTCCGCCGTTTCGTTGCCGTCAGGGGGTGAGGGTCACGGGCAGGGCGGTCAGG
>NZ_SMKH01000478.1 GCF_004348515.1 Actinomadura sp. KC345
ACCACGCCCACCCCGGTCGTGGCCCCGCAGCCCCGTTCGCGGCGCCGCGATAACCGATTATCGCGCGCGAATGGGCGGGCCGACGAATCGGGCGAATGAGTTTTGACTCACAACGTGACCTGCGCCTCTGCGAATTGGTGGACGCGCTGTCGACGGTATCCGGTGACGATGTGTGTTTCGGCCGCCCGCCATGTCACGCGCAGTGGACGGTGAGGCCGCGTCCCGGGACACAAAGCGCGGCGTGCCCATTTAGCGGGCGAGTGAACGGGGATACCGGGTGAAGACCTGCTTGGACCGGTGCGATCGGGCCGGTCGAACGGCGTCCTCATTCGGTCGTTTTCTCCGTCAACCGGCGGGGTTCCCGATCCGTCCCGGGAGGTCCCGGGACGGCGTGGGGGGCGCCACCGGTAGATTCGGGGCGCCGGCCCGGCGCGTGCCCGCCCCGGGCCGTGCCACGCGAAGAGCCGGGATGGGGAAGCGATGCGGGTCGAGCTGCTCACCGTCGGGGACGAACTGCTCCTCGGCGACACGGTCAACGGGAACGCGGCGTGGCTCGGGCGCAGGCTCGCCGACCACGGCATCGACGTCACCCGGAGCGTGGTCGTCGGCGACGAGCTCGACGTGATCGTCGAGGCGGTGGACTCCGCGCTCGGACGGGCCGACGCGGTCGTCACCACCGGCGGCCTCGGCCCCACCTACGACGACCTGACCAGGGACGCGCTCGCCAAGGCGGCGGGCGTCGCCCTCGTCCGGGACGCCGCGCTGGAGCGGCGGCTGCGCGAGCGGGTCGCCAGGGCCGGGCGCGAACTGCAGCCCATGGCGCTGCGCATGGCGGACGTCCCCGAGGGTGCGCGGCTGCTCGGCAACTCGGCGGGCTCCGCGCCCGGCCTGCGCGTCGAGCTGCCCGGCGGGATCGTCTACGCGCTGCCCGGAGTCCCGTTCGAGATGCGCACGATCATGGACGAGGTCGTGCTGCCGGAGATGGCCGGGCTCGCCGGGCTGCCCGCGGTCGCGCGCCGCACCCTGCGCACCGCGCGGATGTGGGAGTCGGTCGTCGCCGCCCGGCTCGCCGAGGTCGAGGCGATGGACGGGGTCGCGCTCGCCTACCTGCCCGACCCGGCCGAGGTGAGGATCCGGATCACCGTCGCCGGGCCCGGCGCCGCGGAGCGGCTGGAGGGCGTCGACGCGCGGGTCAGGGAGCTGCTGGGGTCGGCGGTGTACGGGGCCGACGAGGAGACGCTCGACCGCGTCGTCCACCGGCTGCTCGCCGGGCGGTCGGAGACGGTCGCCACCGCGGAGTCCCTGACCGGCGGGCTCATCGGCGCGGAGCTGACCCGGACGCCCGGGTCGTCCGCCACGTTCGCCGGCGGCATGGTCACGTACGCGACCGAGGTGAAGCGCCGGATGCTCGGCGTCCCCGCGGATCTCCTGGCCGAGCACGGGGCCGTCCACCCGGACGTGGCCGCCGCCATGGCCGCCGGTGTGCGGGTCGCGCTCGGTGCGACGTACGGGCTCGCCGTGACGGGTGTGGCCGGTCCCGACACGCAGGACGGCCATCCGGTGGGAACGGTCTACATCGGGGTGGCCGGACCGAGGGGCTCGCGTACCGTGGTCAGTCCGAGACTCCCCGTGCCCGGCGCGGGTCCCGAGATCCGCGCGGTGATCCGGCGGATGACCGTCGTGCACGCCCTTGAGCTGCTGAGACGTCTTTTGCTCGGACTTGACGTCGAGGGCGCGAGCGGGGAGGCTCGGGCAGATCGGGAAGAGGGGAGCTGATTACAGCGTTACGTTCCGAGCGAACACGAAATCAACGGTCTGCCATGCTCACCGTCAAGCCGGGTACGGTGGAACCGGCAGATGGTCCGAACTGAGGGAGGGAGCGAGACGATGGTCCTGCTTCGCCAGCTGCTCGGTGACGTACTGCGGCAGCTGCGGCTGCGCCAGGGACGCACCCTCCGTGAGGTGTCCGCGGCGGCGCGGGTGTCGCTCGGCTACCTGTCCGAGGTCGAACGGGGGCAGAAAGAGGCGTCTTCGGAGCTGCTGTCCTCGATCTGCAAGGCCTTGGGCGTTCCGCTGTCGCATGTACTGAGGGACGTCGCGGATCAACTGGCCCTCGCCGAGCTGCAGCACGAGCCCGTCATGGCGGGCGCGCCCGAGCACGAGCGCATTTCCGCCGAGAGCATTCCGGAGACCCCGGAAGAGATCACCGGAGAGCTCCGCGCCGACATGGTCGCGGCCTGACCCGCTCCTGGTGCGTTCATGCCCCACCGGGGCCGCGGGTGTGCGCGGCCTCACGCATGAACAGGACATTCGCGGGGATGCATCCGTGTTGTAACCGGTAACGGCAACAACGCGGAAGGAGCCGGACATGGCGCCGGTCAAGAGTCCTCTCACCGATTCCGCCCAGAAGGTCGCCGGAGAGGCCCTGCAGGGCTCTCTGGTCGACCTCATCGATCTTTCTCTGGTCGCCAAGCAGGCGCACTGGAACCTTCACGGACGCAACTTCAAGGTCGTCCACGAGCACCTGGACGAAGTCGTCGCCCTCGCACGCGGAGGACAGGACGACGTCGCCGAGCGTGCCGTGGCGATCGGCGTGAACCCCGACGGCCGTGCCCGCACGGTCGCCGACCGCACCCCGATCCCGCAGCTGGAGGCCGGATACCTCGACGACGACAAGGTCGTCGCCGCGGTCACCGATCTCCTCGCGCAGATGATCGGGCGTTTCCGCGAGCGCATCGCCGCGACCGACGAGCCCGACCCGGTCACCCAGGACCTGCTGATCAGCATCACCGCCGACCTTGAGAAGCAGCACTGGATGTTCCAGGCGCAGCGCTGATTGCCTTGCCCTTGGCGGTCGGGCCCTGGGGGCCCTCCCTTCGGCGGGCAATGCGTGCGATCGCTGCATCGCTCCGACTCGCCTAGCGGCTCGCTGCGCGATCAGGTTTCTTGCTTCGCTCGAAACCTGCCTTCGGACGCGATCGCGACTGTTGGGGTTGTCGCGTGGCTGGGGTGATGGCTGAGGTGGTTCCCGGCTGAGGTTTCTCGAGTCGCGATCGCAGTCCCCGTTCCCGTTCGTTGTCCTGGTGGCGACGGGCGGGACGGGGGCTTTTGCGTTTCTGGGGTGCGGTACGGGCGGGGTGTGGTGGTCTTGTGGGATGGGCTTCCTGCTGAGGTCGGTGGTGGTCGTGGGTGTGGTCCTTGCTCTGGCAGCGTGCGGTGGCGGGGGGCCGGAGTGCACGGCGATCGGGTCGCCGTCCGGTCTGACGGTCGACGTCAGGGCGCCCGACGCGTCGCGGATCGCGTCCGCGTCGCTGCGGGTGTGCTGGGACGGGGCCTGCCACGAGCCCCGGATCGAGCTGCGGGCGTCCTCGAAGAGCGTCCCGATGGACTGCGAGGGCGATGAGCCCGACGCCGTCTGTGGAGCGTCCGCGTCGCCTGACGGAGGCAAGATCGGGTTCGCTCAGGTGCAGGGCCTGCCGAAGACCCCGGTGCAGGTCACGCTCACGCTCAGCGACGCCCAGGGCGGGACGATCGTCGAACGGCGCGTCGGCGTCACCCCGGAGGCGACGTTCCCGAACGGCGAACACTGCGGTGAAGGCGGCCCGCAGGCCAGGCTGACCGTCGCGGGCGGTGCGGTGACCACCGGCTGACTACCGGGGCGGGGGCTGGCAGCGGGGGCAC
>NZ_SMKH01000479.1 GCF_004348515.1 Actinomadura sp. KC345
GCCCGGCCCACCGCTTTCGGGCCGCTCCCTCTCCACGCTCCCGGTCCGGCCCTTCACACTCTGTGCCTCACGCCTTGATGCTTGCGCGCTCCCAGGCGGCCCGGACCCCGACCACGGTGCAGATGGTCGGCGACCTCGTCATCCTCGGCCTCGTGACCAGGATCTTTCTGGAGGCCATGCGCCGCGGCGTCGAACGCCGCAGCTGAACGACCGGCCGCGGCAACCGACCGCACCCCCTTGACTGATGGCTTTCTTTTATAAGATAGTCCCACCAATGCGGTACGCGTTGGGAGGCGCTCATGCGGGTTGCCGAGGCGGTGGCGGGGGCGCTCGCCGCGCAGGGTGTGTCCTGCCTGTTCGGTGTGCTGGGCGACGGGAACCTGCCGATCCTGGACGTGCTGGTCCGCGAGCACGGCGCGGACTACGTCGCGGCGGCGCGGGAGGACGGCGCCGTCCTGATGGCGGACGGGTACGCGCGGGCCGGGGGACGGCTCGGTGTCGCGACCGTCACACACGGTCCCGCGCTCACCAACGCGGTCACCGCGCTGACCGAGGCCGCGCGAGCCGAAACGCCGGTGCTGCTCGTGGCCGCCGACACGCCGCCGGGTGACCGCCGGAATCCGCAGGCCATCGACCAGCAGGACGTCATCCGCCCGAGCGGGGCGGGCGTGCAGCAGGTGCATTCGGCGGAGTCCGCTGTGGGGGACGTGGTACTCGCGGTCAGGCGGGCGCTCACCGAGCGGCGGCCGATCGTCGTGAACGTCCCGACCCCGCTGCTGCACCTGGAGGCCGGGGAGGGGCCCGGACCGTTCCGGGAAGATCACCCGCCGGCGCCGCTGCCGCGGACCGAGGAGGTGGCGCGGGTCGCGGCGGCCCTCGCGCGGGCGGAGCGGCCGGTCATCGTGGCCGGGCGCGGGGCCGCGGGGGCGAGGGAGCAGCTCGTCGCGCTGGGGGAGCGGACGGGCGCGCTGCTGGCCACGACGCTGAAGGCCAAGGGCCTGTTCGGCGGCGAGCCGTTCGACGTCGGCGTGTGCGGGGGCTTCGCCACGAAGATCGGACGGGAGCTGATCAGGGCCTCCGACCTGCTGCTCGCGGTGGGGGCCGGGCTGAACTCGTTCACCGTGGACGGTGGGCGCATGCTCGCCGGCGGCCCGGTGATCGTGCACAACGACGTCCGGCCCGAGGCGTTCGACGCCTGGACGCCCGCCGACCTGCGGGTACTCGGCGACGCCGGAGCCTTCGCGGCGATGCTCGCCGAGACGGCCGAACCGAAGACCGGGTGGCGGACCGGCGAGACGACGCGGCGGATCGGCGCGTACTCCTACGAGACCGAGTACCCCGACGGCAGCGACGAGACGGGCCTCGACCCGCACACGGTGGTCGCCGCGCTGGAGCGGATGGTCCCGCGCGAGCGGACGCTGGTGGTCGAGGGCGGCCACGCCGCGCTGTCGGAGCCGAGCCGGGGCCTGTCGGTGCCCGACCCGTCGGGGTTCGTGTTCCCCGTGAACTTCGGGTCGATCGGGCTCGGGCTCGCGTCGGCGATCGGCGCGGCGACCGCCCGTCCCGACCGGGTGACGCTCGCCGTCACCGGCGACGGCGCGCTGATGATGAACCTCGCCGAGCTGGACACGGCGGTGCGGCGGCGGCTGCGGCTCGTGGTCGTCGTCATGAACGACGCGGCGTTCGGCTACGAGTACCACAACATGCTGCACCGGGGCATGGACACCGGTCTGTCGCTGATCCCGCGGCCCGACTTCGCGGCGGTCGCCCGCGCGTTCGGCGCGCGGGCGGCGACCGTCCGGACGCCCGGGGAGCTGGACGACATCAAGGGACTGATCGCCGACCCGTCCGGGCCGGTGCTCGTCGACGCGCGGCTGACCAGGGCGGTACGGACGCGCTGGTTCGCCGAGC
Organism: Actinomadura sp. KC345; assembly: GCF_004348515.1. Lineage (GTDB taxonomy): Bacteria > Actinomycetota > Actinomycetes > Streptosporangiales > Streptosporangiaceae > Spirillospora. The sequence continues at coordinate 1,912 of NZ_SMKH01000479.1, forward strand.
ACGAGAACGGCCTTGACCCCGCCGAGCCGGAGTTCCGGCCGCGCTACCGGTAAGGAGGCACATGTTCACCCGAATGGACGAGGGCACCCGCGACGAGTGGATGCACATCCGCCGCGAGACCCTCAAGACGCAGGACGACGCACCCGACCGCGTACTGCCGATGCTGTCCGCGCTGTCGGCGTTCAGCGACGGGTTCGCGGTCGACCAGCTCCAGCACTCGCTGCAGACCGCCGCGCACGCCGAGGCGGCGGGCGCGGGCGACGAGATGGTCGTCGCCGCGCTCTGCCACGACATGGGCAAGGTGATCTCCACGGCCAACCACGCCGCGGTCGCCGCCGAGATCCTGCGGCCGTACGTGTGCGAGGAGGTCTACCAGGTCATCCACGCCCACCAGACGTTCGAGGCGGCGCACTACGGCCACCACTTCGGCTGGGACCCGGCCGAGCGGGAGGTGTTCAGGGACGAGCCCTGGTACGCCGAGGCCCTCCGGTTCGCCGACGAGTGGGACCAGGTCGCCTTCGACCCCGGCTTCGACACCCCGCCGCTGGAGCACTTCGCGCCGCGCGTCCGCCGGGTCTTCGGCGGCATCCGGACGATCACCAAGTGACGGCGGGCAGATGAGCGGGGTGGGCGCCGCCCGGGCGGTTCTCCAGCGTTCCCCGCGCACCCTCGACCTGGTGGAGCTGCCGCTGCCCGACATCGGGCCGGACGAGGCGCTCCTGCGCGTCGAGGCGTGCGGGATCTGCGGGACGGACGTGGAGGAGTACAGCGGCGCGCTGTTCGACACCATCGGCCCCACCTCGCCGTTCGTCCCCGGGCACGAGCCGGTCGGGCGGATCGCGGCGATCGGCGCGCGGGCGGCGCGGCGCTGGCACCTCGCGGAGGGCGACCGGGTCGTGGTCGAGCCGGCGCTGCCGTGCGGCGCGTGCCGCGAGTGCCGGACCGGCCGGTACGTGCTCTGCGCCGGCTGGGACCACTACCCGATGAGCTACGGTTTCGTGCCCGCCAAGATCCCGCCCGCGCTGTGGGGCGGGTTCGCCGACCACATGTACCTGCACCCGAACTCGGTCGTGCACCGGGTTCCGGACGCCGTCGACCCGATCACCGCCGCGACGTTCAACGCCCTGGCCGCCGGGGTCGAGTGGGGCGTGGAGGTGCCCGGCACCCGCGCCGGCGACTGCGTGGTCGTGCTGGGCGCCGGGCAGCGGGGGCTCGCCTGCGTGCTGGCGGCGCGGGCGGCCGGAGCCGATCCGGTGATCGTCACCGGGCTGGCCGCCGACCGGCACAAGCTCGACCTGGCGCTCGACCTGGGCGCGACCGCCGTCGTCGTGGCCGATCAGGACCCCGGCGGGCACGCGGCGGACAGCGGGGTGCCGGCGAGGGTCCTGGAGCTGACCGGCGGCGAGCCGGCCGACGTGGTGATCGACGTCGCGTCCCACGACCCGACGACCGTGCTGGACGCCATGAAGATCGTCCGGCGCGGCGGGACCGTGGTCCTCGCCGGGCTCAAGGGCGGCAAGCCCGTACCCGGCTGGGTCAGCGACGACGTCGTCACCAGGGGGCTGCGCGTCCAGGGCGTCCGGGCGGTCGGGCACACCTCGTTCCGCAGGGCCGTCGCGCTGATCGAGGCGGGCGGCCACCCCTTGCACCGGCTCGTCACGCACACGTTCGCCCTCCCGGACGCCGCCGAGGCCATCGAGACGCTCGGCGGCAACCGTCCGGGGACCGCGCCGGTCAGCGTCGTCATCACCCCCGACCCCG
>NZ_SMKH01000047.1 GCF_004348515.1 Actinomadura sp. KC345
CCCCGCCCCCGTCCCCGGAACCGGCCGGCGAGCAGCTCGAACTCGAACTGACCCGCTGACACGCCGGATTCCCGCCGTCCGGGGCACTGCCGGGCCGGGCCTTTCCCGGACGGTCTTCAACGGTGATCCAAGGGATCACCGGACAGATTCACACGACAAACGAGAGAAGGAGGTCTTGATGACCAAGACCCCGAAAAAGCCGAGGGGCAATCCTCGGCACTACGCCCTCGCGAGGGAGGCCGGCGACGAGCCCGAGCAGGCGCTCAAGGTGTTGAGGATCAGCCGCGTGGACATCCCGAGCTACGCCGTGGTGCGCGCGGTCAGCGACTCCCAGCGTGAAGCGCTGGAAGTCCTGGACGCCCTGTCCTTGCTGGGCGCCTCCGTCCACGCGTACGCGCAGGTGCGGAAGGTCAGCGACTCCAGGGCGGAAGCGCTCGAGGTCCTGAAGACGCTTCGGGAACGCGACTTCAGGTTCATCGAGTGGACCGCTGTCCGGGAGACCAGTGGCTCGTCTCAAGGGGCGCTGGTCGTCCTGGAGCAGCTGGACGAACGGCACGAGCGCACGCTCGTCCGCTGGCGGTACGCCCTCGTGCGCGCCGCTACCGGCTCCTACCAGGAGGCGATCGACCTCCTGGCGGAGCTCGACGCGCTCGACGTCCGGCCCACGTACTTCACCAAGGCGTGGAGGCAGTGCGGCGCGGTCGACGAGGCGATGACGCTGCTGGAGGCGCTGAGGGAACGCGGCGTCGACCTCGCCGAGTACTTCCGGCTGCGGGAGGTCGGCGACCCTCACGACGAGGCGGTGAAGCTGCTGGAGACGCTGTCTGAGCACGGCATCGACATCAACGACTACCTCTGGCTGCGGACGATCGGTGACTCCCGCGCGGAAGCGTTGGAGGTGCTGAAGGAACTGCGCGGGCGGGGTATCGCCGTCGCCGACTACGCCTTCGTGCGGATGGCCGGCGACTCCAGTGCGAAAGCGCTGGGGATCCTGGAGATGCTGCGCGAGCGTGAGATCTCCGTCGGCGACTACTCCGCCGTGCGAGGGGTCAGCAACCGCAGGCAGAACGTGCCGGGAGTGCTGGAGACGCTGCGCAAGTACGGCATCTCCATCGGCGACTTCGTCGTGGTGCGAGGTGTCACCGGCTCCTACCGGGAGGCGCTCCGGGTGCTGGAGGAGCTGCGCGAGCGCGGAATCCCCGCCGAGCGCTACGGCTACATCCGGCGGTCGGCCGACGACTCGCATGACGAGGCGCTGGTGACCATGGAGGTGCTGCGCGGGCCCGTCCTGGACGGCGCCTACGTCCGGCTGCGGAAGGTCGGCGACTCCCCCGCGAAGGCGCGGGAGGCGCTGGCGGAACTGGCCTAGCCCGTTCCACTCGAATGACGCTCACGCTCTCGACGAGCGCGGGCTGCCCCGAACCGGCTCGGTCCCGTCATGGGGGCGGGCCGGTTCTTTTTCGGGGGTCGGAACAGCCGGAGGCGTTCGAATTCCGGCATTTGGCCGCTCCGCGCCGGTCGTGCGCGGGTTACGGGATCTGCTCGACGCGGACTCCGGGGACGGACTCGTACACGTCGGGTTCGGCGGTGATCAGGGGCCAGCGGCGCCAGCGGGCGGACCAGGCGGCCTGCGCCGCGTCCATGCCCAGGTTCGGGTTCGTGGTGACGAGGAGCCCGGTCTGCTGGGCGATCACGTCGTCGAGGTCGTCCACGTGCACCACCTGCATGCCCGGCAGCCGTTCGAGGACGGCGCGGCCGTGGTCGGGGACGAGCTGCCAGGCGCGGGCGAGGGACGTGGCGGGGATGACGATCGTGGCGTGCTGCGCGATGGAGGCGCGCAACCGGGCGCGGACATAGATCGTCTTGCCGGTGGCCAGGTCCAGCAGAGCGGTCGCGTCGAAGACGTGACCGGTGATCACGCGACGTCCCGGTTTTCCGGGTTGCCGCGTTCGACGAGCCGGTCCACCATGGCCTGCTCGTCCGGGCTCGGCGGCCCGAACAGGTCGTCGATCGTGGAGGCGTCCCGCAGGAGCGCCAGCTTGAGCCGCGCCCCGTCCGCGAGGAACCCGGACACCGAGGCGATCTTCTTCTCCTCGGCGAGCCCCTGCAGCGTCGCGGCAAGCTCATCGGGAAGCGTGATGTTGAGTCTCGCCATGGGCCACACAATACACACTCACAGCCGCCGCAGTGTGTATCAGAAGAGGTGTACATCACAGAATCATCACGCCAACCGGACTCCCGGCTGAACGTCGTCGTCCGGTCTGGTCCGTCGGCACCAGGCCGGGGGAGCGGCTGGTCCGGGCGCACCAAGGGAAGACGGCAGCGGGGGACGATGCCGCGGCGGGGGTCCCGAGGGAATTGTTGGAGGCGCGCGAATCCCGCGCTTTCCCTTCCCTAGCGGTGTCTGGAGTGATCGACAGGTGGCCACGTTTCTTTACCGGATCGGACGGTGGGCCTTCCGGCGCCGCCGGCTCGTGGGCGCTCTCTGGCTGGTCGGGCTGGTGCTGGCCGTGGCGGCCGCCGCCCTGGCGCCGGCCGGGCAGGAAGAAGAGCTCTCCATGCCCGGCACCGAGTCGCAGCAGGCGTTCGACCTGCTGGACGAGCGCTTCCCGCAGAGCACCTCCCAGGGCGCCGAGGCCCGCCTGGTGTTCCAGGCCCCGGACGGACAGCGGGTGACGGCCGGGGAGAACCGGACGGCGGTCGAGCGGACGCTCGCCGCGCTGGGCGGGGGCGGCCAGGTCGCGTCGGCCACCGACCCCTACGAGACCGGCGCCGTGAGCGGGGACGGCACCATCGCCTACTCCACGATCACGTACACCGCGGAGGCCGTCGACCTGACCCAGCCGGCCAAGAGCGCCCTCCAGAACGCCGCCGGCCAGGCCAGGGACGCGGGGCTGACCGTGGAGATCGGCGGCTCGGCCCTGGACTCGGAGGAGGCGCCGGGCGGGACGACGGAGATCATCGGCGTGGGGGTCGCGGCGGTCGTGCTGGTCATCGCCCTCGGGTCGCTGGTCGCGGCCGGGCTGTCGCTGCTGACCGCCTTCTGCGGCGTGGCCATCTCCTTCGGCCTGGTCTCCGCGCTGGCCGTCCCGCTGGGCCTGACGTCCACCGTCGCCATCCTGGCGCTGATGCTGGGGCTGGCGGTCGGCATCGACTACGCGCTCTTCATCACGTCCCGCTTCCGCGACGAGCGCGCCCGGGGCAGCGAGCCGGAGGAGGCCGCCGGCCGGGCGGTGGGCACGGCCGGGTCCGCGGTCGTCTTCGCCGGTGCGACCGTCTTCATCGCCCTGGTGGGGCTGGGGGTCGTCGGAGTCCCCGAACTCACCAAGATCGGCATGGGCGGCGCGGGCGCCGTGGCGCTCGCCGTGCTCGTCGCGCTGACCCTGGTCCCCGCGCTGTTCGGCTTCTTCGGCGGGCGGGTGCTGTCCCGCGCCGTCCGCAAGGCCGCGCGGCCGGGAGCCGGACGCCCGCGCCCGGACGGCCGGACCGGGCTCGGCGTCCGCTGGGCGCGGTTCGTCCTGCGGCGGCCGGTGGCCGTGCTGCTGGTCGCCGGACTCGGTCTCGGCGCCGTCGCGCTGCCCGCGCTGAACCTCGAACTCGGGCTGCCCGGAGACGAGTCCAAGTCGGTGGAGACCACCGAGCGCCGTGCCTACGACCTGCTGTCGGAAGGCTTCGGCCCCGGCTTCAACGGCCCGTTGACCGTGGTCGTGGACGTGGCGGAGTCCGCGAACGCCCGGGCCACCACGGAGCTGGTCGCCACGACCGTGCGGGGAGTGGACGGGGTCGCGTCGGTCGGTGATCCGGTTCTCAACGGACCCGGGGACACGGCCGTCCTCACGGCCGTCCCGGAGACGGCGCCGAACAGCGGCGAGACCAAGGACCTGGTGCACGCGATCCGGGGCGCGGTCTCCGGCGTCGAGGCCGATACGGGCGCCGGCGTCCTGGTGACCGGCACCACCGCGCTGAACATCGACATCTCCGAGGCCATGTCCGACGCCCTCGTCCCCTACCTGAGCGTGGTCATCGGCCTGGCGGTCCTCCTGCTGCTGGTGGTCTTCCGCTCGGTCCTGGTCCCGGTCAAGGCCGCGCTCGGATTCCTGCTGTCGGTGGGCGCCGCCTTCGGGGTCGTCGTCGCCGTCTTCCAGTGGGGCTGGGCGGCGGACCTGATCGGCATCGAGCAGACCGGGCCGGTCATGTCGCTGATGCCGATCCTCATCATCGGCATCGTGTTCGGCCTCGCCATGGACTACGAGGTCTTCCTCCTCACCCGGATGCGGGAGGCCTACGTCCACGGCGCGTCCCCCGGCGAGGCGATCGTCAACGGCTTCCGGCACAGCGGACGCGTGGTGGCCGCGGCGGCGATCATCATGATCAGCGTGTTCGCCGGATTCATCGGGATGACCAGCCCGACCATCCAGACGATGGGCGTCGGCCTGGCCGCCGCCGTCGCCTTCGACGCCTTCGTCGTCCGGATGGCGATCGCCCCGGCGGTGCTGGCGCTGCTCGGCCACCGGGCCTGGTGGCTGCCGCGTAGCCTGAACCGTGTGCTGCCGAACATGGACATCGAGGGCGAGGTGCTGAGCCGGCAGGCCCCGGCCTCCGCGACCCGGCCGGACGCGGCGCCGCGGCTCCCCGCCGGCCGGCACTGAGGCCGACCATGGCGGACACGGATGGCGATGCCCCGCGCTCAAGCGGCGCGTGGTGGCGCGAGGCGGCGATCACGGCGACGGCGTTCGCGCTGTGCCTGCTCGGCGGCGTGGTGCAGGTCGACGACACGCTCGCGCCGCCGCCCCTCGCGGCCTACGCCATCGCCGCGGCGTCCAGCGCCGTGCTGCCGCTGCGGCACCGGGCGCCGCTGGCCGCCATGGCCGCCACGACCGCGTGCGGCCTGCTGGTGCCGCTGCTGGGCCTCCTGCTGAGCCCCCTCATCGTGGCCCCGGCAGTGATCGCCGCCTACACGCTCGCCGCGCGCACCGAACGGCGCGCGGCGAGCGCGGTGTCGCTCACCTCGGTGGCGCTGCTGGTCGCCTCCACCCCTCTGTTCGGGGCCCTCTCGTGGCAGGACGCGAGCAGGATGGGGCTGGTGGCGGCGTTCCCGCTGGTGGCGGGCGTCCTCGGTCACTCGGTGCGGAACCGGCGGGCCTACCTGGCGGCCGTGGAGGAGCGGGCCCGGCGGGCCGAGGAGAGCCGCGACGGCGAGGCGCGCCGGAGAGTGGCCGAGGAGCGGGTGCGCATCGCCCGGGAGCTGCACGACCTCGTGGCCCATCAGATCACGTTGGCCAACGCGCAGGCCACGGTCGCCGCCCACCTCTTCGACACCCGCCCGGAGCAGACCCGCACGAGCCTGCACGAGCTGGTCGAGACCACGGGCAACGCGCTCGACGAGCTGCGGGCCACGGTCGGCCTGCTGCGCCAGTCGGGGGACGCGGCCGCGCCCGCCGAACCGGCGCCCGGCCTGGCCCGCCTTCCCGCGCTCCTTGAGTCCTTCCGCCGCGCGGGCCTGGATGTGTCCGTGCACGAGGAGGGCACGTCCAGGCCGCTTCCGCCGGGGGTGGACCTCACCGCCTACCGCATCGTCCAGGAGGCTCTGACCAACGTGACCAAGCACGCCGGTACCGGTAGCGCCCGGGTGCGCCTCGCCTGGAACCGCGACCGCGTGACCATCACCGTCGCCGACGACGGAGAGGGCGCCCGTACGGGGGCCGCCGCGTCCCCGGGACCGGGTGAGGCGCCGGACCGTCCGCCCGGCTACGGGCTGATCGGCATGCGCGAACGTGCCACCGCGGTCGGGGGACACCTCTCGGCGGGCAGGCGCCCGGAGGGCGGCTTCCTCGTCTCCACCCGGCTGCCTCTCCCGCCCGCGAAGGAGACGGCGCGCCGGACGGACGGAGAGGCCGGTGACGCGCCGTGACGATCCGGGTCCTGCTCGCCGACGACCAGGCGCTGCTGCGCGGTGCCTTCCGGCTCCTTCTCGACAGTGCCGACGACATCACCGTGGTCGGCGAGGCCGCCGACGGCAGCGAGGCCGTGCGACTCGCCCGGGAGCTGCGCCCGGACGTCGTGATCATGGACATCCGGATGCCCGGGATGGACGGCATCACCGCCACGTCGGAAATCTGCGCGGACCCGGAGCTGCGGGCCGGCCGCATCCTGATCCTCACCACGTACGAGACCGACGAGTACGTCGCTCAGGCGCTGCGCGCGGGGGCCGGCGGCTTCATCGGCAAGGGCATCGGGGCCGAGGACCTGCTGGACGCCGTGCGGACGATCGCCGACGGCGACGCCCTCCTGTCGCCCGCCGCGACCCGCTCCCTGGTCACCCGCTTCCTGGCCGCACCGGACGACACCCCGGAGTACGACTCCGAGCGGCTGGCCGCGCTCACCCCGCGCGAGCGCGAGATGGTGGCCCTGGTCGCGACCGGCCTGTCCAACCAGGAGATCGCCGAGCGGATGTTCCTCAGCCCGTTCACCGTCCGTGCCCACGTGCAGCGCGCCATGACGAAGCTGGAGGCCCGCGACCGCGCGCAGCTCGTCGTCATCGCCTACCAGACGGGTCTGGCCCGCGCCGCCCCCGACCGCCCGTCCTAGTCCGCCGGACCGTGCGGTGCGGGGGTCACCGACCCCGCTCGACCCTGCGGCCCACGCCCGCGTAGCACCACTGGCGGTCGGCCCGGGGCGGCATGGTCGCGCCCAGGTCGGGACGCCACATCGACAGGGTGGTGAGGCCGGGGTCGACGAACTCGAAGCCGTCGAACAGGCCCGTGACGTACGCGCGGCTGCGCAGCGTGATCTGGTAGGTGGCCTTCTCGTACACGGCGCCCGCGTCCCGGACGCGGCTGTCGGTGTCGAAGTCGCCGGTCACGTGCGAGATGACCAGGTGGCTGCCGGGCGCCATCGCGTCGCGGAACCGGGCGACGATGGCGGACGGGTCGTCCTCGTCCCCGATGAAGTGCAGGACCGCCAGCATGAGGACGGCGACGGGCTGGTCGAAGTCGATGAGCCGGTTCAGCTCGGGGTCGGCCAGGATGTCGCCCGGCCGGCGGGCGTCGCCCTGGATGACGGTCACCTCGGGGGTGTTCGCCAGCAGCGCCCGCCCGTGCGCCAGGACGACCGGTTCCCGGTCGACGTAGACGACCCGCGCCTCCGGGGCGGTCTGGTGGGCGATCTCGTGGACGTTGCCCTGGGTGGGCAGGCCGGACCCGATGTCGATGAACTGCCGGATTCCGGACTCGGCCAGGAACCGCACGGCGCGCCGCAGGAAGGCGCGGTTCTCGCGGGCCAGGAAGGGCGTGTCCGGGGCATGCTGGACGACCTCGTCCACCGCCTCCCGGTCGGCGGCGTAATTGTCCTTGCCGCCGAGCAGGTAGTCGTACATCCGAGGGACGTTCGGCGTGTGGGGATCGATCGTGTCCAGCGTCTTCTCCCGGCAGGCGAGCCGGTGGCGTCAGTGGGGAGCGACCAGGTCCGGCCCGCGTATATCGCGAACTGTTCCCAACCATGTAAGCATTGTGATCAACTCATGGACAACCCGAATGAAGATCCTCACGCCCGGAGAGCGCACATGCCCACCGACGGCAGCACCTTCTCGCAGATTCCCGGCCCGCCCGTCCAGGGCGACGGCGCCGAGGCGATCGCCGCGGCCGGGGGACTGCACAACTACCAGTTGCGCCTGCACGCCGAGTACGGCCCGCTGGTGCGCTTCCCCATGCCCGGCGCGGACGCGGCGGTGTCGGTCGCCGACCCGGTGCTGCTGGAGGCCACCGCGAAGATCAACAAGCGGCCGGAGAAGCTGTTCGAGTTCCTCGCCCCGCTGCAGGAGTCGGGCAACCTGCAGACGATCCCGGCCGACGAGCACGGCCCGTGGCGCCGGGTGATGCTGTCGGTGCTGGCCGGACGGCCCTCCCACGAGGCGCACTTCGCGCGGTTCGCCGCGCTGACGACCGAGCTCGCCGACCGCTGGGCGGCCCAGGACGGCCCGATCACCCTCCAGCAGGACCTCAGCGAGCTGTCGCTGCGCATGATCTGCCAGTACGCGCTCGGCAGCGGCCTGGACTCCGCGGGCTCCGCCGGACGGGTCGTGTCCGCGTTCGAGACCGTCCTCACCGAGTTCATGACCCCGGAGGGCCCGGGGCGGGACAGGGCCGACGAGGCGCTGGCCTTCCTGCGCGCGACCGTCGACGAGGTGCTCGCCGCGCACCGCGAGCGCGGCGCCGTCGAGCAGGCCGACCGCAGCGACCTGATCGCGGCGCTGGCCGCGGCGGGCGAGTCCCCGGCGCGCATCCGCGACACGGTGCTGATGACCATGCTGGCCGCGCACCACACCACCGGCGTCGCCATCTCCTGGACGCTCTACCTGCTGGCCGAGCACCCGGACGCGGCCGACCGCGTCGCCAAGGAACTGGACGACGTCCTGGGCGACCGGGCCGTCCCCGAGTACGGCGACCTCAAGCGGCTGACCTACCTGGACATGGTGCTCAGGGAGTCCATGCGGCTGTACCCGCCCGGCCCGTACGGCGCCCGGGAGGCCACCGAGGACGTCGTGCTCGGCGACTACACCGTCCCCGCGGGCACGACGATCTTCTACCCGTTCTGGGCCGTCCACATGAACCCCGACCACTGGCCCGACCCGCACACCTTCGACCCGGAGCGCTTCACCCCCGAAGCCTCGGCGAAGCGGCCCCGGCTGGCCTACATCCCGTTCGGGATCGGCCCCCGGAGCTGCGAGGGCGCCGTCCTGGCGACGGTCGAGGCCGAACTCGTCCTGGCCACCCTGCTCAAGCGCTTCCGCCTGGACCTTCCCCCCGGCCAGACGGTCGCCCCGATCGAACGCTTCGTCCTCTGGGCCGCCGAAGACATCCAGATGAACCTGACGCCCCGGTAACCGGTTCCGCGCCTCCCCACGCGATCGAGACGCTGGCCGTCTTCGTCCGGGAGGCGCAGGGGGCGGAGATCGACGGTTCCGCCGCCGTGGAGATCGTCAGCACCTGGCGGGGCGGCATCCGGGACGCCAAGGTCACCGGCTGAACGGTCTGCGGCGAGGGCCGCGGGGCTGGTGATGTGCGGTGGCCGGTGTCGGAGGCGGATGGCCGTGTGGGTCAGGAAGAACAGGGCGGCCATCAGGTAGCAGTTGGCTACGGGGATCAGCAGCAGATGCCACCCGGATCTCCTTCGTTCGTCTCGTCACCAGGAGGAGGACGATGAAGATGCCCGGTGTCAGCTTGATCGCCGCCGCGATGCCGATGCCGATCCCGGCGGGGCGTCCCTGGGCGACGCGCAGCATGTCGGCGAGGACGAGGGCGAGCAGCAGAATGTTGATCTGGCCCTGGAAGAACGAATGCCAGATCGGCCCCAGCAGCAGGCCGCCGGCCACCACGGCTTTCAGGGAGACGTTGCGGCCGGCCAGTTCCAGGGTCGTCGAGCATGCCCAGACGAATGCGGCCAGTGAGGCGAGTTGCCATAGCAGCCGGGCGAGTGTGAGCGGCAGGACGGACAGGGGAGTGAACAGCGCGGCCATGAACGGCGTGTTCGTGAACCAGTGGGCGGCGAGCTGTTCTTCGTACAAGCGTGTGCCGTCGGTCACGGCTTGCCCGCCCAGCCAGTAGATACGGAAGTCCAGAGAATCGTAGGCAAGCGAGAAGGTCACGATCGCCAGGAATTCGATTCCAAGAAGGTACGTCGGCCAGCGCTTCATGCGAATAACGGTGACTTCGGCGATACCCGGTGGGCATCAGGCCGCCGGACACATTTACAAAGGGCCCGTGTAGCCCCCGGGATTACGCCCGTAGGCCAATGTGCCGGTGAGGGTGCGCCGGTTACGATCGGCGCATGTCCGCCCAGCCGCAGAGCCGAGCCCGCCGCCTCGCGTGGGCGGCGCTGCTCCTGTTCGCGGCCGTCCTGTACCCCGTCGTCCTCATCGCCACGGTCATGAAAGGTGAGAGCGGCTTCGTCGCCGTGGAAGTCCTCGTGTCGGCCGTGCTCACCGTGCTGGTCGGTGCCCTGCTGCTGCGGAATCCGCTGCCCGTGCAAGGGATACTGCTGTTCGCCTGGACGTTCGCCCTGGTGCAGATGCAGAACGAGGCGATCGGTGGCCTCCAGGCTCTGATCACCGGTATCGGGGTCGGCTACATCGCGGCGACCCGTCGGCCCCGGATCTCGATCCCCGTCGCCGTCGTGACGTTCGCCGTACAGGCCGGATCGGTCTTCGCGTTCCTGTCCGCGAACGACGTGCTGCTCATGACCCTGGTCCTGGGGATCATCGTCACCTGGATGGCGGGGAACTCGGTCAGGGTGCGGCGGGTGCACGCCGAGCGGCTGCGCGAGCAGGCCACGGCGCAGGCCGTCGCCGACGAGCGGCTGCGGATCGCCCGCGAGCTGCACGACATGGTGGCGCACAGCATCGGGATCATCGCCATCCAGGCGGGCGTCGGCGGACGGGTGATCGACACGCAGCCCGCCGAGGCGCGCAACGCACTGGACGCCATCGAGGCCACGAGCCGCGACACCCTGGCCGGTCTGCGAAGGATGCTCACCGCGCTCCGCAAGGACGACCCGGGGACCGCGCCGCTCGGCCCGGCCCCCGGCCTCGGTGACCTGGACGGCCTGGCCGAGGCGACGAAGGAGGCCGGTGTGCGGGTCGGCATCCGGACGAAGGGCGAGCTGAGGGCGCTGCCACCGGACGTCGACCTGTCCGCGTACCGGATCGTCCAGGAGGCGGTGACGAACGTCGTCCGCCACGCGGACACGGACGAATGCCGGGTCACCGTCGACTACGGAGACGGGGAGCTGGCCGTCGAGATCGAGGACGACGGGCACGGCGGCGTCGTCGGCGCCGGGTACGGGATCGTCGGGATGCGGGAGCGCGTGACCCTGCTGCGCGGAGAGTTCACGGCCGGGCCGCGTCCAGGAGGCGGGTTCCGGGTGGCGGTGAGGATTCCCTTGGAGGCGGCGGCCCGATGACGAGTCAGGAGACGGTACGGATCGTCCTGGCGGACGATCAGCCGCTGATCCGCGCCGGGCTGCGCGTGCTCGTCGCCGACACCCCCGATCTGGAGATCGTCGGGGAGGCCGGGACGGGAGCGGAGGCCGTCCGGCTGGTGGAGGACGTCCAGCCCGACGTGGTCGTGATGGACATCCGCATGCCCGACATGGACGGCATCGAGGCCACCCGCCGTATCACCCGGCAGACTGACGGGGCGCACGTCGTGATGCTGACCACGTTCGACGACGACGAGTACGTCTACGGATCCCTGAAGGCGGGCGCCAGCGGCTTCCTGGTCAAGGACATGGCGCTGGAGGAGATCCTGTCGGCGATCCGTGTCGTCGCGGGCGGGGACGCGCTGATCGCGCCGAGCGTCACGCGGCGGCTGATCGAGGAGTTCGCCGCCCGCCCGGAACGGCGTGCCGAGCCCGAGCCCCCGAAATTCGCCCGTCCGTCCGGCGGCATCACCGAGAGGGAGCGCGAGGTGCTGACGCTCGTCGGCCGCGGCCTGTCCAACCACGAGATCGCCGGGGAGCTGTTCATCACCGTGGCGACGGCCAAGGCGCACGTGGCGCGGCTCCTCGCCAAGCTGGACGCCCGCGATCGCGTCCAGCTGGTGATCATCGCCTACGAGATGTGCCTGGTGGCGCCCCCTACCAGCGGTAGTACTACCTGACGTGGTGCCCTCCGCGGCGGTCGGATAACCTGGCATGCGTGAAGGGTCTGGGAGAGCTTGAACGCACGGTCATGGAGGTCCTCTGGGCGAGGGAGGACGCCGGTCGCCCGGCGGCCACCGCCCGTGACGTGAGCCGCGCGCTCGCCGATGACCGCGACCTTGCGCACACCACCGTCATGACGGTGCTGGACAGGCTCGCCAAGAAGGGCTTCCTCGAACGCGAACGCGACGGCCGCGCCTGGCGCTACCACCCGGTGGCGAGCCGCGAGATGTACGTCACCGAACTGATGCTGGGCGCGCTGAACGAGACGGGAGACCGGGACGCGGCGCTCGCCCACTTCGTCCGCTCCGTCTCACGCGACGAGATCGACGTGATCCGCGAGACCCTCCTGGGCCTCACAGGCAAGGAACCACCGGCATGACCGGCGCCGCCCTGCTCGCCTTGATCTCACTCGGGACCGTCGGCGGGGCGCACCTGCTGTCCCGGGCCCGGTGGACGTGGCGGACGCCGCGCATCGGCATCGCGCTCTGGCAGGCCCTCGGCCTGTGCTGGGGCATCGCCACGATCGGCGCGCTGCTCGGCCTCGCGCTGCTGCCCTACCAGAGCGGCGTCCTGCGCGGACTGCCCGGCCTGTACGACGACCAGGCCGCCCGGCTCAACCCCGTGCAGGTGGCCGCGCTGCTCGCCGCCATCAGCCTCACCGGCGTCCTCCTGGTCATGCTGATGTACGCGGTCGTGCGGGTCGTCCGGGCGCGGCGGCGGCACCGGGCGCTGCTCGCGCTGGTGTCGCGCAGCGACTCGGCCGTGCCCGGCACGCTCGTCCTCGACCACCCGGGCGCGGCGGCGTACTGCGTGCCGGGCGTCCGCTCGTCCAAGGTCGTCGTCAGCGCCGGGACGCTGGAGCTGCTCGACCAGGAGGAACTCGCCGCGGTGGTCGCGCACGAGCGCGCCCACGCCCGCGAGCGCCACGACCTGGTGCTGCTGCCGTTCGCGTCGCTGCGGCAGGTGTTCCCGCAGTTCCGGCTGGTCGCTCGGTGCCTGGACGCGGTGGAGCTGCTGATCGAGATGGCCGCCGACGACCGGGCCCGCTCGGGACGGGCGCCGCGCGACCTCGCGACCGCCCTGCTGCGCTTCGCCGCCGCGAGCCCGGCCGCCGCGCCGTCCGGCACGCTCGGTGTCGCCTCGCACGCCGACATCCCGGTGATGGCGCGGGTGAACCGGCTGCTGCAGCCGGAGCCGCTGCCCCGCAGGACCCGTTTCGCCGCCATGGCCGCCGTCCCGATCATCGCCGGCCTCCCACTCCTCCTCCTCGTCCTTCCGCATTAGGCGTCAGACCTCCGTCGGGACGGATTCGGCGGGGGCGATGGCGCTCGCCGGAGGGGTCGGGCGGCGCAGGATAAGGAGTGAGACGGCCAGGGCGGCGATCAGGAGGGCCGCTGAGATGGCGAAGGCCAGGTGGTAGCCGCCGGTCAGGGCTTCGGCGGTGCCTTGTCCGTCCGCTCGCAGGTTCTCGGTGCGGGAGGCGGCCAGGGTGGTCATGACCGCCACGCCGAGGGCCATGCCCACCTGCTGGACGGTGTTGAACAGGCCGGACGCCAGGCCCGCGTCGTCCGGGCGGGCGCTGGACATCCCCAGCCCGGTGAGCGACGGCAGGACGAGGCCCGCGCCCGCGGCCAGCACGAACACCGGGAGCAGGTCGGTGACGTAGTCCGCGTCCACCGGGACGGTCGTGAGCAGGAGCATCGCCCCGATCAGCAGCACCAGGCCGGCCACCAGCACGAGGCGCTCGCCGAAGCGGTTCGCCAGGCGCGCCGACGCGAACAGCGACACCGCGCCGATCGCCACGGCCGCCGGAAGCATCGCGAGGCCGGTGTCGAGCGCGCCGTAGCCGAGGACCTGCTGCATGTAGAGGGCGACGACGACCTGGAACGAGAACATCGCCGACAGCGTGAGCAGTTGCACGGTGTACGCGCCGGACACGTTGCGGGAGCGCAGGATCCGCAGCGGCATCAGCGGGGTCGCGGCGGTGGCCTGGCGGGCGGTGAACCCGGCGAGCAGGACGAGCGACACCGCGCCGAGCCCGAGGGTGTGCGCGGAGAGCCAGCCGTAGCGCTCGACCTTGACGACCGTGTAGATCCCGAGTATCAGCCCGGACGTGACGAGCAGGGCCCCGGCGAGGTCCGCGCCCGCGGCCAGGCCGATCCCGCGGTCGCGGGGGAGCGCCGGGAGGGCCAGCAGGATCGTGGCGAGGCCGATCGGCAGGTTGATGAAGAAGATCCAGTGCCAACTCAGCGCGTCGGTGAGGACTCCGCCGAGGACCTGCCCGATCGACGCGCCGGCGGCGCCGGTGAAGCTGAAGATCCCGATGGCCCTGGTGCGCTCGCGGGCGTCGGTGAACAGCGTCACGAGGATGCCGAGGACGACCGCGGTGGCCAGGGCGCCGCCGACGCCCTGCGCGAACCGGGCGGCGATCAGCAGGCCGGACGAGGTGGCCGCCCCCGCGAGCAGGGACGCCGCCGTGAACACGGCGTTTCCGAGCAGGAACAGCGTCTTGCGGCCGACGAGGTCGCCGAGCCGCCCGGCCAGCAGCAGCAGGCCGCCGAGCGGGATGAGGTAGGCGTTCATGATCCAGCTGAGCCCGGCGGGGGAGAAGCCGAGGTCGTCCTGGATGGCGGGGGCGGCGACGGTGACGATGCTGCCGTCGAGGATCGCCATGAGCATCGTGGTGGACAGCACGCCGAGTGCCGCCCATCGAGATCTGAGCAAGGAAGGCATGGTCATCTCCTGGTGGTGGAACAACAGAAGTGACCGTAGCAGATAGTTTTGTTGGAGACGATCCTTAACGGATCTATTTTGCCCGCTCGCGTGCGCGCCGGACCGGCTGCGGGCTCTCGGACGGGGTGGCCAGATGCCCGGTGACCAGGGTGTTCATGGCGCGCAGGAACACCTCGCGCTCGTCCGCCGGAAGGGTGCCGAGGGCCGCCTCGTGGACGCCGTCGACGATCTCCTGGCTGCGCGCGGCGACCCGCGCCCCCTCCTCGGTGACCGCGATGATCCGGGCCCGCCGGTCCGTGGACGACGGGCGGCGCTCGGCGAGCCCGGCCTTCTCCAGGGCGTCCACCGTCACGACCATCGTGGTCTTGTCCATGTCGCCGATCTCGGCGAGCTGGACCTGCGTGCGCTCCTCCTCCAGTGCGTGCACCAGCACGCAGTGCATGCGCGCTGTCAGCCCGATCCCGGCGAGCGCCGCCGCCATCTGGGTCCTCAGGACGTGGCTGGTGTGGTCGAGCAGGAATGACAGGTCCGGGCTGGTGCGTGCGGGGGACATGCGCGGGGCCATGGAGGTCATGCCTCCAGCCTACCCAAATGGGTTCGTTATAGATTATCTAGGAACAGCCACATTTCCTGGGCTATCCTGGAGAGGTGAACCGCACCGCGTGCCCGAGCTGGTGGCCGTCCTAGGACGGCCGACACTCACGCACGCCATGGGGCCGTCCGCCGGACGGCCCTTCTCTTTCCTCGATGACGCGGCCCGTTCCGGCAGGACGGCGCCGCACCGAACCGAGGAGAGACCCGTGGAGAACACCCTGGAAGAGCGCGTCGCCGCCGAGCCCGGCGCCTTCCGGATCCTGACCGGCGACCGTCCGACCGGCCCGCTCCATCTCGGCCACCATTTCGGCACGCTCGCCAACCGCGTCCGGCTCCAGCGCGCGGGCGTCGAGCTGTTCGTGCTGGTCGCCGACTACCAGGTCCTCACCGACCGCGACGTCGCCGACCGCCTGTCCGAGCACGTCGAGGGGCTGGTGGCCGACTACCTCGCCGCCGGCGTCGACCCGTCCGGCGCGACGATCTTCCGGCACAGCGCCGTCCCCGCGCTCAACCAGCTCATGCTGCCGTTCCTGTCGCTGGTGTCGGTCGCCGAACTCCAGCGCAACCCCACGGTGAAGGACGAGATCGGGGCGTCCCGCCAGGCGTCGGTCAGCGGGCTGATGTTCACCTATCCCGTCCACCAGGCCGCCGACATCCTGTTCTGCAAGGCCAACCTCGTCCCGGTCGGCAGGGACCAGCTCCCGCACCAGGAGATCACCCGGACGATCGCGCGACGCTTCAACGAGCGCTACGGGCCCGTCTTCCCCGTCCCGGACGCGCTGCTGTCGGCCGCGCCGAGCCTCCTCGGGACGGACGGCCGGAAGATGAGCAAGAGCCGCGGCAACGCCATCGCCCTGTCCGTCGGACCGGACGAGACCGCCCGCCTCATCAGGCGCGCGGTGACCGACGGCGACCGGCACATCGCCTACGCGCCCGACACCCGTCCCGAGGTCTCCAGCCTGGTATTGCTCGCCGCGCTCTGCCAGGACCGCGACCCGCACGACGTCGCCGCCGAGATCGGCGACGGCGGCGCCGCGGCGCTCAAGAAGGTCGTGACCGACTCCGTCAACGAGTTCCTGCGCCCGATCCGCGCCCGCCGCGCCGAACTCACCGCCGACCGGACGTACCTGCGCCGCGTTCTCGCCGAGGGCGACGAACGCGCCAACGCCATCGCGGACCGCACCCTGGACGAGGTCAGGACCGCGATGGCGTCCTAGTCAGGTGAGCTCCTTGAACAGGAGGTAGAGGACGAGGAACGCCGCGAAGCCCAGCAGCAGGCTGCCGACGGCGTTGATGGCGGCCTTGGTGTAGGAACGGTCCTGGATCAGGTGGACGGTGTCGAGTTCGAAGGTGCTGAACGTGGTCAGGGCACCGCACAGGCCGGTGCCCATCAGCGCTGCGACATAGGTGCCGCTGCCCGCCCCGCCCACGGCGCCCAGGGCTCCCGCGCCGAGGAGGTTGACGGCGAGCGTGCCCCACGGCAGCGACTTCCCCGCGGCCGCCTTGACGTAGCCGTCCACGACGTAGCGGAGCGCGGCCCCCACGGCGCCGCCCGCCAGGACCAGGATCACCACGATCAGGGTCACGCCGTTCCTCCGGGGTCGTGGTGCGGAATCCTCCGCCCGAGCACCAGGCCGATGGCTATCGCCACCCAGCCGAGCACCACGCTCGCGACCGCGTAGCCGATGCCCAGGCCCACCTTGCCGCCGTCGCCGAGGGTGAAGATGTCGTCGATGAGATGCGAGAACGTGGTGAACCCGCCCACGTATCCGGTCACCGCCAGCGGACGCAGCCACGGATGGGGACGGCCGCGGAGCAGGTAGCTGGTCAGGACTCCCATGGCGAGGCAGCCGAGCATGTTGATCGTGAAGGTGCCCCAGGGGAAGCCCAGGGTGCTCGTCGGGATCGCCTGGCCGAGCCCGTACCGGGCGAGCGCGCCGAGCGCACCTCCCACGGCGATCTCCGCGATGACCCGCGGCTTCACCCCCGGCGCGGGCGGCCGCCCCTTGTGCGGGTGGAGCACGCGGGCCTCGGCCCGTTCGCGGTCGTGCAGGCGCCCGGCCAGCGGTTCCCTCATGGCGTGGCCCCCCGGTCCGTGGCGGTCGCGCCGGGCAGCAGGCGGCGGACGGCGTCCCAGGTCCGCAGGAACGCCGCGTCCACCTCCGGGGACAGGTCGCCGAACATCCGGGCCCATGCCCCGCAGTCGCCGGGCAGGACGCTCGCTCCGCCGCGCAGCCCCGTCCCGGCGAGCGCCTCGTGCATGACGTCCGCGACCTCCCGCGCCGGTTTCGCCCGGGTGATGACGTACAGGGACCCCATGAGCCCGAAGCCGCCCATCACCGCGGGCCCGGTCGCCCCGTGCTCGGCGGGGACGAGCCGAAGCGGGTCCGCGAACAGGAGGCGGCCGTCCGGGTCATGGACCTCCAGGTCGGTGCAGTACGCGGTGTAGGCGTGCCGCTCATCGCGGGCCAGCCGGCCGGCCATCAGCTTCTCGCCGAGGACGACGGTCGCCGCGGGATCGGCGGTGACGCTCATGCGCTGGTAGAACCGCGACTCACCGAACGGGATCGTGGTCGCGGGCAGGTACTCGACATGGCTGCCCGGTGCGGCCGTGAGCTCGACGATCTGGGTGGCGTAGTCGTGTTCCATCCGGTAGAGCCGCGTGGCGGTCTGGGTGGTGAAGTGCACGGACGTCCCCGGGCCGCACTCCAGGCCGATGCGGTACCGGTCGCCCTGGAGGACGCCGGCTCCGGACGACATGAACATCACCTGCGGCATGTCCGGCCGGGCGGGGTCCGCGTACAGCGGGCGGGTGGTGTGCAGCGGCGCCTTCTGGAAGTGGCCGGTCATCTCCGTCCGGCCGCCGACGACGGAGAAGCCCAGCTCGAGCACGCCGACCTTCCCCGGCGACCCGACCGGGAGCGTGTCCGGCGCCGCGGCGTGCCGTGCCACCGAGGCGGGCAGCCACGCCGGGGCGCAGCGTTCCGGCGCCGTCCGCGCCGGACCGCCGCCCGCCGCCCCCGGGCCGCCCGCCTCACCCGGCCGGACCGTCACGCCGGTGAGCACAACGCTTCCCGGCGCTCCAGGACGAAGTCGGCGACGTCGGGGACCCCGATCCCGGTCAGGCAGTCGGTCAGCACCACCGGGCGCGTCCCGCGCACCTTCCGCGCGTCGCCCTCCATCACCGACAGGTCGGTGCGCACGTACTTCGCGATGTCGATCTTGTTGATGACCAGCAGGTCGGAGTCGGTGGTGCCCGGCCCGCGCTTGCGCGGCATCTTCTCGCCCTCGGCGGTGTCCAGGACGAACACGTACACGTCGGCGAGGGCCGGGCTGAACGTGAGCGTCAGGTTGTCGCCGCCGCTCTCGAACAGCAGCACGTCGATGTCGGGGAAGCCGTCGAGCATCTCCGACGCCGCCGCGAGGTTCATCGTGGGATCGTCCCGGACGGCCGTGTGCGGGCACGCCCCGGTCTCGACGCCGACGACGCGCTCGGGGTCGAGCGTGCCCGCCAGCGTGCGCCGGACGTGCTCGGCGTCCTCCTGCGTGTAGATGTCGTTGGTGATCACGCCGGGCCGGTGCCCCCGGTCCACCAGGACGGGGACCAGCGCCTCGATCAGGGCGGTCTTGCCCGACCCCACCGGCCCGCCGATGCCGATCTTGTATACCTGTTCCAGCTCCATGACGTTCTCCGTATCGTTGCTCTGGCGTTGGGCGGGGGTCGGCCGGGTCAGGTGACGAACAACCGGGTCTCGGCCCGCTCGTGCAGGGCCGCGACCGCGTCCGCGGCCGGTGTCGTGGCGTGCAGGTCCCGCGGATCCCGGGCGTCCAGCGCCGCGGCGGCCGCCCGGACGAGGTCCGGCCGGACCTCGCGCAGCAGCGCCTGCGCCCGCCGGAAGTCGATCCGGCCGAGCCGCACGCCCGCCGCGGCGCAGCTCGCCGCGAAGGCGTACAGGTCGCTCGCCACCGCGTCCCGGACGGGCACCCCGAGACCCGCGTGGACCGTCCCCACGACGACCGCGTGCGTTCCGGGCGTCACGCCGTCCGCGACGAGACCGGCGAGCCGGGCCGCCGGGGCCGAGCCGAACGCGGGCCCGGCCGTTTCCAGGACCTGCTTGCCGGTGCGCACCGCGGCCGTCCGCTGCTCCCGGCTGAGCTTGCCCGCATGGAGTCTGCGATCGGTCTCCACCAGCAGGTCCCAGTCGTCGGCGGTCACCGCGCGGTGCGCGAGCGCCAGCGCCGCCGCGTCCCCGGTGCCCGCGGCCCGGACCAGGTCCGACAGCAGCGCACGCAGGCCCTCCGCATCGGCCATCCCGAGCTGGACATGGCCTTCCAGCCCGTGCGACAGGGTGTACAGACCGCTGGGAAAGCCGGAATCGGTGAGCTGGAGCTGTGCCAGCAGTGCCTCCAGCTCACCGGTCCCCGGCGGCGGGCCCGTCACGCGAACCGGCCCGTCATGCGATGAAGTGGAGCCGGTTCAGCGGCAGCTCGCGCGCCGGCTCGATGGACACGGGCTCCCCGTCGACCGTGACCTTGTAGGTCTCCGGGTCCACCCTGACCTCGGCCAGCGTCGAGTTGTACATCATGTGCCGCTTGTCGACGGTGCGGCACTGCCGGACCGGCTTGACGATCCGCTCCAGCCCGAGCTTCTCCGGGACGCCCTCGGAGATCGCCGCGTCCGACATGAACGTCACGCAGGTCGACCGGAGCGCCCTGCCGTACCCACCGTAGGTCGGCCGCAGGTAGACCGGCTGCGGGGTGGGCAGCGAGGCGTTCGGGTCGCCCATCTGCGCCCAGCTGATCAGCCCGCCCTTGACGACCATGGACGGCTTCGCCCCGAAGGAGTGGATCGGCCACAGCACGATGTCGGCGAGCTTGCCGTCCTCCAGCGTCCCGATCTCGTTGGCCATCCCGCTGGTACGGGCCGGGTTGATGGTGACCTTGGACAGGAAGCGCAGCACGCGCTTGTTGTCGTTGCGCGAGGAGTCCCCGTCCAGGGTGCCGCGCTTGTCCTTGCAGTGGTGGGCGACCTGGAAGGCGCGGGTGACCGATTCGCCGACCCGTCCCATCGCCTGCGAGTCCGAGCCGATGATGCTGATGACGCCGAGGTCGTGGAGCACCGTCTCCGCCGCGATGGTCTCCGCGCGGACGCGGCTCTCGGCGAACGCCAGATCCTCCGGGACGTCGTAGCTGAGGTGGTGGCAGACCATCGTCATGTCCAGCAGCTCGTCCACCGAGTTCATCGTGTAGGGCAGCGTCGGGTTGGTCGACGCCGGCAGCACGTTGGGCTCCGAGGTGATCTGCAGGATGTCGGGCGCGTGCCCGCCGCCCGCCCCCTCTGAGTGGTAGGTGTGGATCGCGCGGCCGTCGATCGCGTTGATCGTGTCCTCCACGAACCCGGCCTCGTTCAGGGTGTCGGTGTGGATGGAGATCTGCACGTCGTGGTCGTCGGCGACGCGGAGGGCGGTGTCGATGACCATGGGCGTCGTGCCCCAGTCCTCGTGCACCTTCAGCCCGCAGGCGCCGGCGCGCAGCTGCTCGTCCAGGGGGCCGGGAAGGCTGCCGTTGCCCTTGCCGTAGACGGCGATGTTGATCGGGATGTCCTCGTACGCCTGCAAGATGCGGGAGATGTTCCAGGGTCCCGGGGTGCAGGTCGTCCCGCGGCTCCCGTCGGCGGGCCCGGTGCCGCCGCCGAGCAGGGTCGTGATGCCGTTGCTGAGGGCGTGCTGCGCCTGCTGCGGCGCGAGGAAGTGGACGTGGGTGTCGATCGCGCCGGCGGTGGCGATGAGGTTCTCCCCGGAGATCACCTCGGTGCCCACCCCGACGATCAGCCGCCGGTCGACGCCGTTCTGCGTGTGCGGGTTGCCGGACTTGCCGACGCCGGCGATCCGCCCGTCCTTGATCCCGATGTCGCCCTTGACGACGCCGAGCAGCGGATCGATGATCACGGCGTTGGTGATGACCGTGTCCAGCGTCGTCGTCGCGCTGAGCGAGGCCGGGTCGGCGGACATGCCGTCGCGGGCGGTCTTGCCGCCCCCGTACTGGGTCTCGTCGCCGTAGTGGCCCTCGTTGTAGTCCTTCTCCACCTCCACGATCAGGTTGGTGTCGCCCAGGTGGAACCGGTCGCCCACGGTGGGGCCATACATGCTCGCGTACTTCTCGCGTGTGATCGTGGTCGCCATCGTCAGCCCTTCCTCGATCGGCCCGCGCCCGCCTTCGGGCGACCGGAGCGCCGGGCGGAGGCCCGGTGCCCGTTGCCGGAACCGTCACCGCCCGCCATCTCGGTGTCCAGGTAGCCCCACTCGTGCATCCGGGTGACCGCGGCCTCCCGCGCCGCGCCGGAGCGCACGCTGCCGTTGAGCAGCCCGCCGAACCCGACGATGCGCATGCCGCCGCCGTACTCGACGAGCTGGATCTCCCTGGTGTCGCCGGCCTCGAACCGGACGGCGGTACCCGCCGGGATGTCGAGCCGCATACCGAACGTCTTCTCGCGGTCGAAGCTCAGTGCCCGGTTGACCTCGAAGAAGTGGAAGTGCGAGCCGATCTGGACGGCCCGGTCCCCGGTGTTCTGCACGGTCAGCGTCTCCCTGCGCTGGCCCGCGTTGAGCTCGATCTTTCCTTCGCCGAACATGTAGACGTCATCCGCCATGAGCGGCCGCCCCCTCCAGGGTTGTCTCGTTGTCGTCGGAAATAGCGTGGTGATGGTGGTGTGAGTGGCCGTGGGAATGGCCGTGGTGCGCGGCCGCGCCGAGACCGTCGTCGCCGTCCCGCTCCCAGCGGCGCTCCGCCTCCGCGGCGCGTTCGCGGACCAGGGCCGCGATGGCCGCCGGCCTGAGCAGCGGTCCGGCGGCGACCGTCCCGGGACACGGCGGAGGCGGGACGAACGAGGCGGGGACCAGCATGACCTCGCGGGCCCCCAGGCGGCGGCAGCGCTCCACGCCCTCGGCGACGGCGGGCTCACCGCCGTCCAGAGCGGCCTCCACCAGGTGGACCGGCAGATGGTGCCAGACGAGCCGCGCGACCTTGAACAGCTCGGCGTCGGCGTCGGCGTCGGGTCCGGCGGCCGGAGCGACCAGCAGCGAGGCGGCCGTGCGGTCCCCGCCCCGCAGGCCCCGCATGATCGCCGCGCGGAGCCAGCCCACGAGATGCGTCACCGTGCCGAGTGGTTCGGCGAGCAGCAGGTGGCCGGGCGGCCTCCCGCGCGCCGCCCAGGCGAGGGTCTGCGCGGCCGCCGGTGCCAGGCCGGGATCGCGGCCCAGCGTCATCGGTACCACGACCGCGCGCGGATGGTCCGCCAGGACGGTGCGCAGCCCCCGCCCGGGACCGCGGATCTCACCCGCCCCGGCCATGGTGGACGCGGCCGTCCCGGCGGGGATGCTCTCGTGCCCCCCGACCGGCAGTGCGGTTCGCCCGAGGGTTCTCGTCACGCGCCGCCGCCGACGGGGTCGTGGCAGGACACCAGTTTGGTGCCGTCGTCGAACGCGGCCTCGACCTGGATCAGCTTCAGCATGCCGCGCACGCCCGGCATCACGTCGTCCGGCCCGACGACCTGCTTGCCCAGTTCCATGCAGTCGGAGACGGACTTGCCGTCCCGGGCGGCCTCGACGATGGCGGAGCTGATCAGCGCCACGGTCTCGCCGTGGTTGAGCTTCAGGCCGCGCTGCCTGCGCTTCTCGGCCATCTGCGCCACGGTGAAGATCTGCAGTTTGTCGATCTCGCGTGGTGACAGGTTCATCCGTGCCCCTTTCCGGGCCCTTCACGGGGCCCGCCGAATCCTGGAGTAGATCGGGACGGCGGCCAGGAACACCCAGGTGACCAGCACGAAAGGCCAGGTCAGGGTGTGGCCGCCGACCACGTCGAAAGCCTCGGTGAGACCGGCGGTCAGGCCGGCGGCGGTCGCCGCCCCGATCGCCGCGTAGATGGCGCCGGCCCGGCTGAGCACGACGAACGTCCCCGTCAGCGCGATACCGGTGAGGACCGCGTTGTAGCCGTACAGGCCCGCGCCGATGTCCGCCGCCTGCGCCCCGAGCCACCAGCCGGTCAGCAGGCCGATGAGGCTCGACACGGCCGCCACCACCGCGACCAGCCGGCTCGCCACCGCCAGTCCGATCAGGAAGATCAGGCCGACGTACCACTCGTCCTGGAAGAACACCTGACCGATTCCGTTGAAGAAGCCGTGCCAGAAGTCGTGCCACGTCATCGCGGTGCCGGGATCGCTCGCCGACGGCGGCGCGGTGCTGGAGTGGCCGGCCCACACGCGCGCGTACGACGGCGCGCCGATGGCCAGCACCAGCGCGACGACGCAGAACGGCGCGGTGAACGTGGGCAGGTTGTACGGGGTCAGGACGGCGTTCAGCGCCGCGGTGAGCACGCTGCCGGCGACGGCCCCACCGATGACCAGCGCCACCGTCGACCAGTCCGTTCCCAGGTACAGGACCAGGGCGACGCCGATGAGCGTCCCGTTGAAGCCTTCGAGGCCCATCCAGACGCGGTCCCAGGCGACCCCGAGCAGATACGCCGTCACGGTGGCGGTCACGACGCCCAGCAGGGCGAAGACGCCGAACTCCCAGCCGCCGACGAACAGGGCGATGATGAAGATCAGCCCGGTCCAGACACTGGCCTGGAACTCGACCTGGGCCACGCCCCGCGGGATCGTCAGGAGAGCTTCCTTCGGCTGGGGCGACGCCGGCTCACGCTCCTCGGCGGGCGTGTCCGAGGACAGCGCGGGTGACGCCATCGGTGCCTCCATCGCTGGGAAACCCGCAGGTGCGGGCGGCGCCCGGCACTCCCTGTGGCCGGGCGGCCACCAGCACACTTCCCGCGTTCTCATGCCATGAAAAATCGGTCATCGCAAATTGTTGACAAAAGCATGGAATGCCGAGTTTGCCTCCCAGTCAGGATGCGAAGCATTAGGGCGAAAGCGTTCTCGCCGGGGGCTCCGGGGGGAGAGGGACCGACTGATTGGTTCGATATGTCGACGGGGTTCAATACGGGGGATTCCGCGTGGCTCATGGTGAGTACCGCCATGGTGCTGCTGATGACCCCGGGGCTCGCCTTTTTCTACGGCGGCATGGTCCGTTCGAAGAACATGCTGTCGATGCTGTACATGAGTTTTATCTCGATCAGCCTCGTCACGATCCTGTGGTTCCTCTACGGCTACGGAATAGCGTTCGGCGACGACGTGGGGGGCGCCGGGATCATCGGCTGGGGCGACTGGCGTCTCGGCAACGTCGGCCCGGACGCGCTGCAGGGGCAGATCCCGGAACAGATCTACGCCTGCTTCCAGTTGACGTTCGCGATCATCACCGTCGCGCTCATCAGCGGCTCGATCGCGGGCCGCGCCAGGTTCGGGCCGTGGGTGCTCTTCGTCGTCGTGTGGGTGACGCTGGTCTACCTCCCGATCGCGCACTGGGTGTTCGCCGATTCCGGCTGGCTCAGCAAGTGGGGCGTGATGGACTTCGCCGGCGGCCTGGTCGTCGAGCTGAACTCCGGCGTCTCCGGGCTCGCCATGGCGCTCGTGCTGGGACCGGGCGTCGCCTTTCGCCGCGGGGAGGGGCCCCGTCCGGGCAACATCCCGTTCGTGCTGCTGGGGCTCGGCCTGCTGTGGTTCGGATGGTTCGGCTTCAACGCCGGCTCGGCCCTGAGCGACGGCGGGCTCGCCACCCGGGCGTTCGTCAGCACGATGATCGCCGGCTGTGCGGGGATGCTGACCTGGCGGGCGGTGGAATGGCTCCGTTTCCGGCATCTGACCAGGCTCGGCTCGACGAGCGGCGCGCTCGCCGGACTGGTCGCCATCACCCCGTCATGCGCCTTCGTCGGCGTCGAAGGCGCCTTTCTCATCGGCGTCGTGGCCGCCCTCGTGTGCACGTACGCGGTGGAGCTGAAGCTCGTCGCCGGATACGACGACACCCTGGACGTCGTCGGCATCCACGGCGCCGGCGGGATCGTCGGGGTGGTGTCGCTCGGCTTCCTCGCCACCGGCTGGGAACGCGGCTCGGCGGGCCTGTTCTACGGCGGCTCCCCCTCGGCGCTGGGCAAACAGGTCGTCGCGGTGATCGCGGTCGGCCTCTACGCCTTCGTCATCACCTTCGTCATCGGCACGATCATCGACCGCCTCTTCCGGATGCGGACGACCGAGGAGGAACAGGCCCGGGGGATGGACGCCGCGTTCGCCGAGGACTGACACCGGCCCGCCTTTGCCCCCCGATTGTTCCGGGCTGGGTTCGTGGTAAAAGGCGGCCGGGTAAACGACGATCGGTACGGCCGTTGATCCGTGCGCGCGGTGAACGGTATGGCGTCGAGAGAGAACACAGGTGCCCGAAAAACGCGACCACGGCCCGCTGCCGGTGTTCCTCATCATTCTCACGGCCATCACCGGGCTGGTGGACGCGGTCACCTACCTCGCGTTCGGCAATGTCTTCGTCGCGAACATGACCGGGAACGTCATCTTCCTCGGGCTGCGACTCGGCGGAAGCGGTGAGACGTCGGGCGTATTGGTGGCGACGACCATTTCCGGTGTCTTCTTCTGTGTCGGGGCGGCTCTCGGCGGCCGGACGGCGTTGAAGCGGGTCATGCACCGGGGTCTTCTGCTGTCGGTGGGGGCGGCCGTCCAGGCGTGCGGCCTCGGAGCCGCGGCCCTGCTGGTGACGGTGGCCGGGCACAGCCCGGCGTTCGAGCGCTGGGCTCTGATCCCGCTCCTGGCCGCCGCGATGGGCTGGCAGGTCGCGATCGCCTTGCGCCTCGCCGTGCCCGGCCTCAGGACGGTCGTGGTCACGACCGCGATGGCCTCCCTCGTCGCCGAACGTTCCCAGCCGAAGGGGCAGATCGCGCAGCGGGCCCTGTCGGTCACGGCGCTGATGCTGGGGGCGATGGCCGGTGCGCTGCTGGTCGGGCATCTCGCGGTGGAGGCCGCGTTGTGGACCGGCGCGGCGGTGCTGGCGGCGGTCGCGGCCGGCGGCTACGTCACCTCGCGGCGGGAGGGCGCCGAGAGTTGGGGCTGATGCGCCCTAGCGCCGGGCGAGGCCGTCGAGGACGGCGGTCACCAGGTCGTCCACGGCGTCCGCGGAGACCCGGTGGGGGGTGCCGCGGCCCTGGAGCAGGACCGACAGGACCGGCTCGTGGCAGGCGCCGACGATCATGGAGGCCGCCGCGTCCACCCGGGCGTCCGGGGCGAGGCGGCCGAGGTCGCGCTCGGCCCGCAGGTAGGCGGCGAGCCGCCCGCGCCAGTCCTCACCCCCGCCGCTCAGCGCCGCGAACCGGGCGAGGACCTCGGGGTGCGCGAGCAGCCCGGCCAGCGCCGGCAGGATCCCGTTGTGCAGGATGAGCCCGTGCTCGACGTAGACGCGCAGGTTCGCCTCGACCGTCGCGGCGCCGGGCTCGGGCAGCGGAGGCAGCGTGCGCGCGACGGCCTCGACCCGCGCACGCAGGGCGTGGGCGAGCAACTCCTCCTTGTCGGCGAAATGGTTGTAGAGGACGCCGTCGGCGACACCGGCCTCCCGCGCGATCGCCCGGACGGTCAGGCCCGCCGCCCCCCGCTCGGAGATCATCCGCTCGGCCGTGGCGATCAGGTGCTCGCGCAGGGTCTCGCCGGCGCCCAGCGCGGCCGCTTTTCGAGGTGACATCACCGCGCATCGTAATGAGACGGCGCGATGTCCCGCGCGGCGAGTTCGGTGAGGAGGTCCGGGCCGACGGCGTCCTGGAGGTGCCGGCCGCCGGAGGCCGTCCCCGCCGGCCGCCGGACGACCAGGTCGCGGAACCGCCTGAGGCGGGGCGGGAGCGCGGCGCCGTAGCCGCCGGGCACCACGACCCGCCTCAGGCCCGCGCCGTGACCAGCCAGGCCGTGCCCCGCAGCCGTACGGCGCCGTCCCGCTCGAACGGCCGCATCGCCTCGGTGATGATGTCGACCAGTTCCTCGCTCTCGCCGTAGTTGTAGCGGATCGGCCCCCAGCCGGCGAAGAACTCGCCCGCGTCGCGTGCGTCCCGTCCCTCGATCTGCTCGGCCGTCACCCGCCTGCAGGCCACGTCACGGAACCCGGCGCCCCCCAGAACCTCGTGGACGCGGTCGGGATCCGACAACGAGAGCGGGCCGTCATGTCCGATCGGGGACTCCTCCAGCGGCGGAAGGGCGGAGAGGACCGTCCCGAGGTCGTTCTCGCTGAGCGGCGCCATCGCCAGGAAGGCCAGGCGGCCGTCCTCGCGCAGGGCCCGCCGGATGTTGCCGAACGCGGCGACCGGATCGGCGAAGAACATGATCCCGAACCGGCTGACCGCGACGTCGAACGCGCCCTCGGGGAAGGGGTGGACCTGCGCGTCGCCCTGCTCGAACGCCACGTTCGCGACGCCCTCCTCCTCGGCGAGGGACCGGGCGCGGGCGAGCATCGGCGCGGACAGGTCCACGCCCGTCGCGCACCCGAGCCGGGCCTGCCCGGCGGCGAGCCGGGTGACCTGCCCGCTTCCGCAGCCGATGTCGAGAACGCGGTCGCGCGGCCCGATCGCCGCGCCGTCCAGCAGGAACGCGTTGAACGGCCCGTTCCCGGCGTCGTACCGGTCGTAGTGATCGGCCCAGTGCCGCCCCTCGTACCCGTTCCACGCCTCGTACTGCCCCGTGTTGACGATGCCCGTGTTGTCGTCTTCCATGGCTCCTCCGTTGTGAACGCATGTTCATGAACGTATGTTCATAATGAACGGACGAGGCCGCGGCCGTCAAGCTTCCCCTACTGTGGAGCTTCGCCGCTGACGGGATGCGCTCGTCCGGCAAGGAGGAGCTGCCGGGACCTCCTCCCACCTGGCAGGAGCTACGGGGAACGCCATGACGACTGACCGAGCGGACGTCCCCGTGCTGGGGCGCCGGGCGCTCAACCGGGCGCTGCTCGCACGGCAGATGCTGCTGGAACGGCACGCGATGCCGCCGCTGGACGCGATCGAGCATCTGGTCGGCATGCAGTCCCAGGCGCCGAACCCGCCGTACATCGGGCTGTGGAGCAGGCTCCGGGACTTCGTGTTCGACGAGGTCGGCGAGCTGATGACCGGCCGCCGCGCGCTCCGGATCGTCCTGATGCGCGGGACCCTCCATCTCGTCAGCGCCCGCGACGCCCGCGCGCTGCGGCCGCTGACCCAGGTGCTCCTGGACGGCCACCTGAAGGCAAGGGCCTCGGAACTCGACGGCATCGACCTCAAGGCCGTCGCCGCGTACGTACGGGCGCTGCTGGAGGACGAACCGCGCACCGACAAGGAGGTCCGGGCGCTGCTGGCCGAGCGGTGGCCGGACGAGGACGCCGCGCTTCTCGGGTGGGCGGTCCGCTGCGCCCTGCCGCTCGTGCAGGTTCCGCCGCGCGGTGTCTGGGGCGCGTCCGGAACGGCCAGGCACACGACGCTCGAAGCCTGGCTGGACGGGTTCGCGAAGTCGGACCCGTCCGTGGACGAACTGGTGCTGCGGTATCTCGCCGCGTTCGGCCCGGCGGGCGTCCAGGACGTCCAGCAGTGGTCGGGCCTGACGCGCCTCGGCGAGGTGGTCGAGCGGCTGCTGCCCAAGCTGCTCGTGTTCCGGGACGAGAAGGGCCGGACGCTGTACGACGTGCCGGAGGCGCCCCGTCCCGATCCCGGTGCCCCGGCTCCCGTCCGGTTCGTGCCCGACTTCGACAACCTGCTGCTGTCCCACGCCGACCGGGTCCGGATCATCAGCGACGAGCACCGCAAGCGGGTGTTCACCGTCAACGGGATCATCCGGGCGACGTTCCTCGTGGACGGCTTCGTCCACGGCATGTGGAAGATCGAGAAGAAGCGCGGCGAGGCGGCGCTGCGCATCGACCCGTTCGCCCCGGTCCCGGCGCCGGACCGCGCCGCCCTGGAGGAGGAGGGCATGCGCCTCCTCACCGCCGTCCACCCCGGCGCGACGTCGCACAGGATCGACTTCGGCTCGCCTCAGGCGGAGTCCAGGTAGCGCAGTACGGCCAAGACGCGGCGGTGGTCGGTGCCCGTCGCCGCGAGGCCGAGCTTGGTGAAGATGTTGGCGATGTGCTTCTCGACCGCCCGCTCGGTGACCACGAGGGGCCCGGCGATCGCCGAGTTCGTCCGACCCTCCGCCATCAGGGAGAGCACCTCCCGCTCGCGGGGCGTCAGCGTGTCCAGCCCGCCCGCCGGACGGGAAGCGCCGAGCAGGTGCGCGACGACCTCCGGATCCAGGGCGGTGCCGCCGGAGGCGACGCGGGCGAGCGCGTCCACGAAGTCGTCCAGGTCGGACACCCGCTCCTTCAGCAGGTAGCCGACGCCCGCCGGGGACGAGGCGAGCAGCTCGGCCGCGTACCGCGTCTCCACCGATCTTTCGGGCAGGGTGCCCGGTCCTTCAGGGCCGGGGTGACCGGACGGCGGGACCGGGAACGGAGAGCGTCATGGAACACCTCGTCATCCGAACGAACAGGTGCCTCCAGGCTCCTTTCCCGAGACCGCCCGGGTCGATCGTGGAACCACGCGGATCGAGGGTTCGGTTAACCGCACCCCGGCGGTGATCAGGCGAGGTCGCGGGCGCAGGGGGCCTCGTGGTCGGGGTCGAGGGCGTCGAGGAGCGCGCGAAGGGTCTCGCGGAACTCCAGCATCCGCTCGCGGCTCAGCGGGTCGAACAGGCGGCGCCTGACCTCGGCGACGTGGCCGGGGGCGGCCTCCACCAGCGCGTCGTAGCCCTCATCGGTCAGCTCGGCGATCGTGGTGCGGCGGTCGGTGGCGTGCTTGTTCCGGCGCACCCAGCCGGCCTCCTCCAGCCGGTTGACGGCGTGCGAGAGCCGGCTCGGCGAGGAGTGGACGATCTCCGCCAGCTCCGACATGGTCAGGGAGCGCCCGGGGGACTCCGACAGCATCGCCAGGATCATGTAGTAGGTGTGCGGCATGCCCGAGTCGCGCTGGAGCTGCCGGTCGAGCACCTCGTTGAGCAGGCGTGACGTCCACAGGAAGGCGCGCCAGGTCTCCTGCTCGTCGGCGTCGAGCCACCGCGTGTCCGTCATGCCTCCAGCCTACCGGACCATTGAACCCTCAAGACTTGAACTTTCAACTAATTCGGTGTAGGTTGAAGTCTCAAGTAAGGGAGATGTCATGGACCGGATGCCCGTTCTCTACCTCAGCCACGGTGCCCCGCCCCTCGCCGACGACCAGGTGTGGACGGACGAACTGGCCCGCTGGTCGGCGGAACTGCCGAAGCCCGAGGCCGTCCTGATGGTGTCGGCGCACTGGGAGGAGGCGCCGCTGAGCATCGGCGCGACCCGCCGGGTGCCGCTCGTGTACGACTTCTGGGGCTTCCCCGAGAGGTACTTCAAGGTCCGGTACGATGCGCCCGGCGCTCCCGGACTGGCCGACGAGGTGCGCGGGCTCGTTCCCGGCGTCCACCAGGACGAGGAGCGGGGGCTCGACCACGGCGCCTACGTGCCGCTCGTCGAGATGTATCCGGACGCCGACGTGCCGGTGCTGCAGATGTCGATGCCCACGCTGGAGCCCGCGCGGCTCTTCGAGATCGGGCGGTCCCTCGCGCCGCTGCGCGACCAGGGCGTCCTCATCGTCGGAAGCGGGTTCACCACGCACAACCTGAGCAGGGTCGACGTGAGGCTCGGGTCGGACACCGCGCCCGAGGCGTGGTCGGCGGAGTTCGACGAGTGGGCGGAGAAGGCCGTGGAGGGCGGCGACGTCGACGCCCTTCTCGACTTCCGTGCCAAGGCTCCGGCGGCCGGCATCGCACACCCCAGGACCGAGCACTTCGCGCCGCTGTTCATGTCCCTCGGCGCCGACGCGGACGACCCGTCGGAACGCCGGTCGGTCGTCGACGGCTACTGGTACGGGCTGGCGAAGCGCTCGTTCCAGTTCGGCTGACCCCGCGGAGGGACGTGCCGGTGCGTCAGTCCACCCGGGCGGCGCCGTTCATCGCGGCGGCGCCGTCCATCTGGGAGAAGCCCGTGCGCCAGGACGCGACCTGCGGCTTCCAGCCGAGGTTCAGCGCCTTGGCGTTGGACACCGGGCGCCCCGTCGTGGCGGCGTGCTTCCCGGCGCTGCCCGGCGTGGGCGCACCGAGCGCCGCGCTGTAGACCGGCAGCCAGTCGGCCGTCGTCGCCGGTTCGTCGTCGACGATGTTGACCGCGCCGGCGGGCCAGTCGAGCGCCGCCAGCGCCGCCGACGCGGCGTCGTCGGCGTGCACGAACGACGTCCACGCGGGCGCCAGGCGCAGGCTCCCGGCCCGCACCCGCTCGGCGATCGCGCCGTCCGGCGCGTACCACGTCCCGGGCCCGTAGAGGGCGCCGTACCGCAGGACGACCCCGCGCGGCATCTCCGTGACGGCGTTCTCGAGCGCCGCGACGCCCTCGTACGGCGGCAGCGACGTGTCGAGCGGGTCGGTCTCGGCGGCCGGAGCGTCCCCGGGGAGATACAGCCACGCGATGCTCTGCGCGATCATGGTCTCGACGTTCGCGGTCAGCGCCGCCTCGACGAGATTGCGGGTGCCCTCGATCCGGAGATGCGAGTTGGCCGCGAAGTCCTCGTCGCTCAGATCGGTGAGCTGGTGGACGACCGCGTCCGGGCGCTCGGCCGCCACGGCCTTGCGCACGGCGGCGGCGTCGAGAACGTCCACGACCACCGGCGTGGCGCCGAGGTCACGGAGCATCCCGGCGCGCTCGGGTCGGCGTGTCGTCCCTGCGACCTCGTGGCCCGCCTGGACGAGCAGCGGGATCAGCCGGCGACCGACGACTCCGGTCGCTCCGGCGAGGAGAATCTTCAAGGGGGTACCTCCACGACGATTTTCACGCCTTTGTGGTCGTCTCAACGGCAGGATAGGCAGTCTCTCTTTCAATGGTCACGTCCGGCGTTCCGCATGGTGCCCCCGCGTCCCGGCCGGACGAAGTCGGACGAGTCGCCCCTCCCCTGGAGCCTCGTCCGCCATGAGCGTACCGCCGGGAAGCGCCCGAACGCGTTTCGCGACCGGCCCGGAAGAGAATTCTTCTCTTCTGATGGGGTTCGGCCACAGCGGAGGAACGGCGGACATGAAGATCACTCTCGTCCAGGGCGACATCACCGAGCAGGAGGTCGGGGCGGTCGTGAACGCGGCCAACTCCTCCCTCCTGGGGGGAGGCGGAGTGGACGGCGCCATCCACCGCAGGGGCGGGCCGGAGATCCTGGACGAGTGCCGCAGGCTGCGCGCATCGCACTACGGCGGCGGCCTCCCGGCGGGCCAGGCGGTCGCGACGACCGGCGGCCGGCTGCCCGCCGCGTGGGTCATCCACACCGTCGGCCCGGTCTACTCCGCCTCCGACGACCGCTCCGCCCAGCTCGCCTCCTGCTACCGCGAAGCCCTGCGGGTCGCCGACGAGCTCGGCGTCGAGTCGATCGCGTTCCCGGCCGTCTCCGCGGGCGTCTACGGCTGGCCGATGGACGACGCCGCCCGCATCGCCGTGGGCGCCGTGCGCGCCACCCCGACGAAGGTCACCGACGCCCGCTTCGTCCTGTTCACCCCGGACGCCTACGCCGCCTTCGAACGCGCCGTCGGTGTGCCTTAGCCGCGGGGCCACGGGCGGCTCAGCCCTCCTCCCTGGGCGGCGGCACGATGAGCGACGGACGCCGGACGTGATGGAGAACACGCGTCGAGACGCTGCCGAGAATCATCGAGCGGGCGCCCGCCAGGCCCCGCGACCCGGTGACGACGAGCGAGGCGTCCAGCTCGTCCGCGACGTCCACGATGGCGGCCCAGACCGGCCCGCCGCCGCGTTCGGCGCGGATCGCCACCTCGGTCAGGCCCGCGTCGCGGGCGATGTCGGCGCCCTGCTGCGCCAGGCGCTCGGCCTGCTTCTGCTCCTCGAACTCCGCGTCCTCGCCGTCGGTCACGGAGACCACCGCCGCCAGCGGCAGCCAGCTGATCTGCGTCAGGAGCGGTTCCCAGACCGTCATGATCACGGTCGGCTCCGGCTTGACATGCCGGGCCGTGTACTCCACCGCGGCCCGCGCGTCGTCGGAGCCGTCATACGCAACGAGAATCGTCATACCGAACACATCTCCACCACGCCCCCGCCTGAACACCCGAGTGCCCAATATCACCCCAGGCAGGGGCGGTCGCGGCGTCAGTCGGCCGCGGGGGAGCGGCCGGGACCGGGCGGTCCGGCGAAGGCCTGGGCGAGGTCCAGCCAGCGGTCGGCGTCGGCGCCCACGGCGGTCAGGGCGAGGTCGTCGCGGTGGCGGCGCTGGGCGACCAGAAGGCAGAAGTCGAGCGCGGGGCCGGTGACCGACTGCGCGGCGTCCGCGGGCCCCCACGTCCACTCCTCGCCGGACGGGCCCTTCAGCACCACGCGGAACTGCTCGGCGGGCGGCTCCAGGCCCCGGTTGCGGAACGAGAAGTCGCGGGTCCGGGCACCGATGTGGGCGACGTGCCGGAGCCGGTGCGTGGGCTCGCGCCGCTCGCCCAGCGCGTCGGCGACGTCCTCGCCGTGCGCCCACGTCTCCATGAGCCGCGCGGTCGCCATGGACGCCGCGCCCATCGGCGGCCCGTACCAGGGCAGGCGCGTCCCGGCGGGGACGGCGGCCAGCGCGTCGGCGACGCGGCGGCGGCCGTCGCGCCAGCGGGCGAGGAGATCGGCGGGGTCCTCGGCGGCGCCCTCCGCCGCTCCGGCCTCGACGTAGCCCTCCGGATCGGCCAGGGCCGCCTCGATGAGCTTCGCGAACGCGTCCGCGTCGGTCGCCGCGACGAGCGCCTGCGCGTCCGTCCAGGCGAGGTGGGCGATCTGGTGCGCGATCGTCCAGCCCTCGGCCGGTGTCGGGTCCGCCCAGCGGGCGGCGGGCAGCGGTGCGACGAGGGCGTCGACGGAGTCGCCCTCGGCGGTCAGGTCGGCGAGCAGGCCGTGCAGATCGGGCATGCCGCCAGGATCTCGCGGGAGCGCCGCGCCCGTACAGGACGGCGCCCCACAAATCGGAACGGGCGAAATTCGTTCAGCCGAGGAGTGCGCGGGCGGCGGCGTAGTCGGCCTTGCCGTTCGGCAGGCGCAGGCCGTGGTCGGTGCGGACGAACGCCTTCGGGATCTTGTAGCGGGCCAGCCGGGCGGCGCAGCGCTCGCGCAACTCGTCGTCGCCGGCGGCGTCCGCGGGGCTGATCACCGCGACGATCTCGGTCCCCCAGCGCTCGCTCGGACGGCCGACGACCAGCGCGTCCCTGATGCCGGGCAGCCCGCGCAGGACGTTCTCCACCTCCTCCGCGAACACCTTCTCCCCGCCCGTGTTGATCGTCGTGGCCTCCCGCCCGTGGACCTCGACGGTCCCGTCCGCGAGCAGCCGCGCCCGGTCGCCCGGCACGACCAGCCGCTCCCCGTCCACCGTGCGGAACGTGGAGGCGGTCTTCGCCGGGTCGCCGAGGTAGCCGAGGGGGATCGTGTCGCCGCCCTTGGCCAGCCACCCCGTCTCGTCCTCGCCCGGGGCGAGGCGGCGGGACCGGTCGGCGCTGAGCACGGCCGTCCCGGGCATCGGCACGAACGTCCGCGGGGACGAGCCGTCACCGGCGACCTGGAAGCCCGACTCCGACGACCCGACGATGTTCACGACGCGGGTGTCCGGGAGCAGCTCGCGGAGCCGCTCCCTGACGGCCGGGCTGATGGCGGCCGCCGAGTTGACGATCGACCGGAGCGATCCGAGGTCGTGGTCACGGGCCTCCAGGGCCTCGACGACCGGGCGGGCGAACGCGTCCCCGACCAGGGGCATCCGGGTGGCGCGCTCCCGCTCGGCCGTGGCCACCAGGTCGGCGGCGTCCAGGCCGTCCACCCGGTCGGGGAAGATCACGCACGCGCCCCCGCACCAGCCGCCGAGGGACGACCACGTTCCCGCGCCGTGCATGAGCGGCGGGCCGACGAGCACGCGGTGCTCGCTTCGCGCGGCCTTCTCGACCGCCTCGTCCAGATCGAGGATCGGCGAGCCGTCGCGGTGCCGCATGCCCAGCGGTCCGAGCATCAGGTCGCCGATCCGCCACAGCACGCCCTTCGGCATGCCGGTCGTCCCGCCGGTGTAGAGGATGTGCAGGTCGGTCGCCTCGGGACGAACGCCGGGCAGCGGGTCGGGGGACGCCTGTGCGAGGGCCTGCTCGTAGTCCAGCGCGCCGGGCAGGAGATCCCGCCCGGACTCGTCCGCCACCTGGAGGAGCAGCGGCGGACCGTCGAGCCCCTTGACCACACGGCCGATCACCGGCGCGAACCGCGCGTGGTACATGACCGCCGCCGGGCGGGCGTCCGCGAAAAGGTAGGCCAGCTCGTCGTCGACGTAGCGGTAGTTGACGTTGAACGGCGCGACCCGGGCCTTGTGCGCGCCGACCAGGCCCTCCAGGTACTCCGGACCGTTGTGCAGGTAGAGGGCCAGATGGTCGTGAGGCGACTCCCACGGGTCGAGCGCCCGCCCGCCGTCCCCGTGCAGGCCGAGGCCGTTCGCGTGCAGGACGCCGGCGAGCCGCCGTGTCCGCTCGGACACCTCCCGCCACGTCCTCCGGCCGTCGCGCCAGACCAGGCATTCACGGTCGGGGACTGCGGCGGCGATGGCCTCGTGCAGGGTCGCCAGGTCGAGCATCGGCACTCCTCGGGGACGGCGTCGACAGCACCGTAACCGATGGCTTACCGAATCCCGTTCGGTGGGCCCCCGGGCGACGGGCGGACCGGGCATGGCGGTCGGGAAAGAATAATTGTCCGGTGCCCCCAGCCCAGAAGCCGCGGGGGGAGGTGACCCGCGGCACCACCGCCCCCAACCGCCTGCGCCGGGTGGACCGCTGGACGGCGGCCACCCAGTCCGGCCCGCTGCGCTCGCCCCGGTCG
>NZ_SMKH01000480.1 GCF_004348515.1 Actinomadura sp. KC345
GGAGCATTCGTTCAAGTGGCCAGCACAGACGCCAACACCGACGCCGGCACCAGGACCGGCGGCCCCGCCGCGTCCGGTCCCTCCATCGTCCCGCAGGGCCCCGCCAGGCTCACGCTGATCGCGGTCACCGTCGCGGTGCTCGCGCAGACGCTGCGGTTCTCGCTGCCGCAGCTCGACCGCTTCGCCGACCAGACCGGCACCGCGTTCGCGGCCGTCGGCGTGCTGGTCGTGTTCATCGCCGGGTTCGCGGCGCCGCTGATCCGCCGCGTGGCCGGCCCGCGCGGCCTGCTGCTCGCCGCGGTCGGCGGGCTGTTCGCCGTCCGGCTGCTCGCGCAGGCCGTCGACCCGCGCACCTGGCTGGCCTTCGCGGGCGCCGCGATCGGCATGATCGCCGTCGCGGCGCTGTACGAGGGCGCCCGCGGCCTGTCCGGGGTCGGCTTCGCGACCGCCACGGTCGCCGGCCTGTCGGCCGACGCCGCCGTGCGGATGTGCTTCGCCACCTGGGACCCGGCGTGGCGCGACGGCGTCGGCCCGTGGCTGGTCTGCCTGGCCTTCGTCGGACTCGGCGCCGCCGCGCTCTACCGGCAGTCCGGCGCCGGGCCGGTCGCCGCGCCCGGCCTCTCCTGGCGGGACGCGCTGGGCGCGGCCGCGTTCGGGCCGTTCCTGGCGCTGCAGATCCTCATCCTGTCCAGCCCCGCGTTCGTGGCGTCGTCCGGCTGGCAGTCGCTGACCGCCGCGCACATCACGATCGTCGCCGGGCAGGGCCTCGCGCTGGCGTTCCTCGCCTCCGGCCTCGCCGTCCGGGCCGTGCCGGGCGGCGTGTGCGTGCTCGGCGGTACCCTGCTCGGGGTCGGCGCGGGCGCCGTCGCCGGGACGTACGCGATCTCCGGCATCGAGGTCGTGCCCGTCGTGATCCTCGGGCAGGTGCTGTCGGCGTGGCTGCTGGCCGTGGCGTGCCGGGCGCCGCTGCGGCGCGCCGGGTCCGGCGGCCCGGTCTGGCGGGTGGACGTCGGCGCCGCGCTCGGCGGCCTGCTGATCGCCGCGATCCTGGTCCCGTACCAGATCAGCGCGCTCTCGCCGCTGCCGTTCCCGAACAACCTGCTGCCCGGCGCCGCCGGGATCGCGCTCGGCGCGCTCGCCGCCATCGCCGCCGCCCGCGGCGGGCCGCTGCCCGCCCGCGCGCCGCTGCGGGCCCTCACCGCCGGAGCCGCCGCGCTCGTCCTGCTGGCCGGCACCCTGGTGTTCACCGTGGCCGCCCCGGACGGCGAGCCCCCGGCGCCGCCCGTGCCCGGCCATGTGCGGGTGCTCAGCTACAACATCCACGACGCGGTCGACCAGTCGGGCCGCCTCGACCCGGAGGGCATCGCCCAGGTCATCGAGGAGCAGCGCGCCCAGGTCGTCCTGCTGCAGGAGACCGGCCGCGGATCGCTGCTGTCGGGCACCGCCGACGTCGGCGTGTGGCTGTCGCGGCGCCTCGGCATGAAGCTGGTCTGGGGCCCGGCGGCCGACGGGCAGTTCGGCAACGCGATCCTGACGTCGCTGCCGGTGCGCAGCTCCGGCACGGGCCGGTGGCCGCGCGGCGACTGGTCGCAGATCCGCGGGTACGTGTGGGCGCGGCTCGGCGTCGGGGACACCACGATGGACGTGTGGTCGACGCACCTGGAGGGCGGCGAGGGCCGGGCCGACGAGCGGGCCCGCTCGATCGCGGCGCTGCTGCGGGCCTGGGGCGGCGCGCCCCGCACGCTGATCGGCGGCGACTTCAACGCCGGGCCGGACAGCCCCGAACTGGCCGCGATGACCGACGGCACCGACCTGCGCAGCACGGTGATCGGCAACGACTCGTCCCCGACCAGGGCCGACGGCGAGCACGTCGACTGGATCTTCGGATCGGACGGCATCCTCGTCACCGAGTACGAGGTGCCGGTGTCGGACGCCTCCGACCACTATCCGGTCGCGGTCACCGTCCGGATCGGCCGCTGAGCGGACCGCCGGGGCTCTGCGCCGCTAGGGTCGTGCCATGAGCGAACCGACGGTCGAGCGGGCCGGTCCCCAGGACGCCGGCGAGATCCTGACCGTCCAGCGCGCCGCCTACGTCGCGGAGGCGCAGCTGTACGGCGACCCGTTCATCTCCCCGCTGGTCGAGTCGGCCGAGCAGCTCCGCAGGGTGCTGTCGGGCGACGCGGTGGTGCTCAAGGCGGTGCTGGACGGCCGGCTCGTCGGCGCGGTCCGCGCCCAGTTCAGCGAGCACACCTGCCTGGTCGGGCGGCTCGTCGTCGTCCCCGACCTCCAGGGCCGCGGCATCGGGCGGCGGCTCCTCGCGGCCATGGAGGACGAGGTGACCGGGCGCGCCGACGCGTGCGTGCTGTTCACCGGCCACCTCAGCGAGGCCAACCTGCGCCTGTCCCGCCGCGCCGGCTACACCGAGACCCACCGCGAGCGGGTCGCCGCGCACCTGACCTTCGTCCACATGCGCAAACCCCTGGTCCCCGCCGGAACGGTGTGACCACTAGGGTGAGCCCGTGCTGAAAGTGGGACTCACCGGCGGGATCGGGTCGGGCAAGAGCGAGGTGTCCGCGCGGCTCGCCGCACGCGGCGCCCTGGTCATCGACGCCGACAAGATCGCCCGGGAGGTGGTCGAACCCGGCACCCCCGGCCTCGCCGCCGTCGTGGCGGAGTTCGGCGACGAGGTGCTGCTCCCCTCCGGCGGCCTGGACCGCGAGAAGGTCGGCCGGATCGTCTTCAGCGACCCCGGCCGCCTCGCCGCGCTGAACGCGATCGTCCACCCGCTCGTCGGGGAGCGGATGCAGGAGCTGATGGACGCCGCCCCCGCCGGCGCGGTCGTCGTCTACGACGTCCCCCTCCTGGCGGAGAACGGCCTGGCCCCCATGTACGACGAGGTCGTCGTGGTCGACGCCCCCGAGGACGTCCAGCTCGACCGTCTCGTCGCCCGCCGCGGCATGACCGAGGAAGACGCCCGAGCGCGCATGGCGAACCAGGCGAGCCGCGAAGACCGCCGCGCCGTGGCCACCCACGTCATCGACAACTCCACCACCCTCGACGCCCTCGACACCCAGGTGGACGCCCTCTGGAAGGCCCTCGCCGCCCGCGCCGCCCAATGATCGTGACGTAGGCCGGGCGACCGGCGGCGCACGGCCTTCCCTGTGACTAACGGAGACCGACCGACAGCGGAGTGTCGGTCTCGTGTGGCATGCTGGGACACCAATCCGGTGATCATGCGGAGGAAGGGCGATTACCGACGTGGCCTCCATGCCCCTCGACAGGACCGTTCACGCCGACCCTCCGGTGGAGGACGACCCCGAACTGAGCCTCCTCAGTCCGGAGGTCAGGCAGCAGTTGAACTCGTTGAGCGCGGAGCTGCGGCCGGGTCTCGTCAGGATTCTGGTGCTGTTCGCGAAGATGCACGTCCGCATGGACGAGATGGACAGGAATCTGGCGGTCCTGGCCGCCGGGTCGGAAGGCGCGGCCCGGTAGCGGCTCGTGCAGGGCGGTGCCCCCGGACCCCTGTCCGGGGGCACCGGCATGTCAGAAGGGGGTGTCGAGGGG
>NZ_SMKH01000481.1 GCF_004348515.1 Actinomadura sp. KC345
GCCACCGGCAACCGCACCCACAACGCCCTGCAACGCTCCCTACGCTGCCTCGGCGAACGCGGCTTCGCACTCCTCACCCAACGGTGGACCGCCCTCCAGCACACCACCCTCAGCCCCAGCAGAATCGACGACCTCGTCCGCTCCGCCCACGTCCTCACCCTTTTCGAGCACCGCAGGATCAGCTGAAAGTCGGCGAGAAAACCTCAGTGAGTACGACAGACTCCATAAACTCGCCCACGAGGCCGCCCAGAAGGGCTGGTGGGACAAGTACGGCGCCTCCATGGGTGCCCGCCAGAAGCTCTACGCCGACCTCGAATCCAACGCCGCCACCGTCCGCGAGTACAACCAGACCGTTATGCCTGCGGTCTTGCAGGCTCCCGAGTTCATCTCGGCACTCGTCGACCTGGACGAGTTTCAGGGAAAGCTCGACTACGTCCCCGAACGTATGGCCGAGGCCCGTATGCGGCGGCAGGGCGAACTGCTCAAGCCCACCGGCCCGTCATACGAAACCGTCCTGGACGAATGCGTGATTCACCGCTTGTCCGTACCGCCACAGGCGATGGCCGCACAACTGCGACACATGATCGGGGTGATCTCGGAAGAGGAGCGCATCACCGTCCGAGTACTGCGGCACGACGCCAGCGTCCCGGGAGGCTTCCTCCCCAAGTCCGCGTTCTACCTCTACACATTCGCGGAGCCGGGCGACTCACCAATAGCGGTGCTCGACACTGTCACCACCGATCTCGTCCTAACCCAGCGAGGGGAGGTGGACCGCTACACCAGGATCTACGATCGTTTGCAGGAGGCCGCCCTGTCCCGTGAAGACAGCATCACCTTCCTCGATCGGGTAGCCGACAGGCTCACCGACAAGACAGGATCGGGGACATGACCAAGAATTTCTACGGCTGGCGCAAGTCACGCCACAGTGAACCGAACGGCGGGTGTGTCGAAGCGGGCCGTGCGACCGACGGCACGGTCGGTGTTCGTGACACCAAGCTCGACGACAGCCCCATCCTCGAATTCACCCCCGCCGAGTGGAAGCGGCTCCTCGGCCGCATCCGCCCCACTGCCTGACCCCTCGACGACCACCAACCGTCCGGTCCGCCCCCGATCGATGCAGGCCGGACGGTCAGCGCGGGCGGCACGTCACTGGAGGCCGCATCTGGCGGCCGAGCGGGCTGCCGGGCAGCAGCAGTGCGTTCGGCGACCCGGCCGCCGGCGTCCTTCACTTCCCCGCCGAAGTTCAGCGAGCCGGAGGCTCCGGACCGCGCCGCCACGCCCTCCCAGTAGCGCGCCTCCCGCTCCCAGCGGACGTCCGCGAGCAGATCCAGCACCCCGTCAACGCTCAGGTCCCCGGCACCCCAGGTGGTGACCTGGTGCGCGACGACGCCCAGGCCCGCGAGGACGGCCGGGGCGGAGACCGCCGACCGCGCGGCCAAAGTACGGGGAACAGGTCCGTCAGCAGCTCGGACACGATCTTCACCCCTTCCCGCTCGATCTGCTCGGCGGCAACACCGTCCGGCAGGTCCTCCCGGTGGACGGTCTCCGACGACTGCGCGATGCCGGTCCGGCCGAAGATCGCGGCGATCACCAGGACGCGCAGGGCCGAGAGGGTGATCACCTCCGGGTCGATCTTGCCGATCTGACGCTTCCGCGTCTCGACGAGCCTGGAGAGCGGGACGAGCGTGCCCTCCTGCTCGACCTTGACCGTCTCGGCGACGTCGACGGACCTCACTCCCGCGCGTCACGTTCACGCATCGGCGCATCTCGTCGCACCGGCCGAGTTCGCGGACGAGGTCAACGAGCAGCAGCAGCGGTTGAGGGGCGCGGCGGAGAAGGTGCGCGCACTCGGTGCGGCCGACTGGCAGCCGACCGGTGCGGAGGCCATCAACTGGAGTACGGCCACGGTGGGCGACCTGCAACGCGGTAACGCCCCAGCCTCCATCGGGCCTTGACCACTTCCCGGTCCATGGCGGGGCGGACGGGCAATTGGCCTTGCCGTATGGGGACGCCACACCTGTACTCACGGCCCGGGACGTCGCGAAGGGCGCCCCCGCGTCAGGAATGCTCGCGGACCAGAACCTCACGGCGCCCGTCGTCATCGAGGAGGGTGACGTCCTTCTCTCCGAGATCATGCGGCGGGGCGTGGGCGCGCGGGTCGTCGACGCCGCAGACGCGGGTTCCCTGCTCGGCCCTCAGCTGCTGCTCTTCCGCCCGGATCCCGAGCGTCTCGACCCCTGGTTCCTGGAGGTTCAACGAGCGGTACGGGACCGAGTTCACCGAGCAGGACGTCATCAAGCCGTTCGAAGAGCGGTGGCCGACCGCAAGGCGTACAGGACGGGGATTCCGGGATGGTTCAGGCGCGCCCGTCCGGGGCCTCACGGCGGAAGCGCCGGTGCAGCCGCGCCCGGTCGTCGTCCGGCCGCACCAGACGGACGACCTTGATCGCGACCCTGCGGCCGAGGCGGGTGTCCTGCCCCTCTCAGACCTCCCAATACCGCCGGCGCCGAGCGGCATCACCTTGGCGTAGCGGTCCCCGAAGTCCAGGACGGAAAGCGTAATGCCGGAACGGGTCCCGCGCGGGCGCCGGCGCGGCTCCCGGCCATGGGGCGTCATCATTCCGTGGTTGTCCGGAGGTGGACGGGCGGTGGTACACGGTTCAATCGTTGGGGGGCGTGCGGCGCTCTTAGGATGTTCGGGCCTGACAGCGGTGTCAGGGCGGGTGAAAGGGCGGTGGCGGGGTGGCTGAGTTGGCTATTGCGGACTCGTTCATGCCGCAGTACGCCAAGTTGGAGCCGAAGGTGCGCAAGGGCGTGGACGCGGCGAT
This sequence comes from Actinomadura sp. KC345, assembly GCF_004348515.1. Classification (GTDB taxonomy): domain Bacteria; phylum Actinomycetota; class Actinomycetes; order Streptosporangiales; family Streptosporangiaceae; genus Spirillospora. The sequence continues at coordinate 2,828 of NZ_SMKH01000481.1, forward strand.
CGGGAAGTTCGCCGAGCACACGCACGCGGGGCTGCACCTGGAGAAGCTCAACGACGCCAAGGACCCGCGGATCCGGACGATCCGGATCGACCGGTTCTGGCGCGGGGTGGTGCTGGCGCCCGAGAAGGGGGGCGTGTACTGCCTGCTCAAGGTGATGCCGCACGACGACGCGATCGGGTGGGCCCGGAGCAGGAGGTTCTCGGTCAACCAGGCGATCGGTGTGCTGGAGGTTCGTGACCAGGTCGCCCTTGACGAGATGTCTCCGGCGTTGGAGAAGGTCGCCGAGGGGACCGTTCACCGGCTGCTGGAGCACGTCTTCGACAACGACCTGCTGCGGCTGGGGATCGATGCGGAGCTGATCCCGCTGGTGCGGCTGCTGACGGACGAGTCGCATCTCCAGGCGATGGAGAAGCTGCTGCCGGAGCCGCAGTACATGGCCTTGCTGGCGCTGGCGCAGGGCATGAATCCGCAGCAGGCGTGGGAAGAGGTCGCCAAGACCCTGGCGGTGGAGGAGAAGCCCGCCGCGGTCGACCCCGACGACCTGGTGACGGCCATGCGGCGGTCGCCGGGGCAGGTCGTCTTCGTGAGCGGGCCGGACGATCTGCGGGAGATCCTGGCGCATCCGTTCGACACGTGGAGGATCTTCCTTCATCCGGTGCAGCGGCGGGTCGCGCTCCGGCCTTCGTAC
>NZ_SMKH01000482.1 GCF_004348515.1 Actinomadura sp. KC345
GCTCCCCCGACCCCGCCCGGTACTGCGGAGCCCGCGACCGGGACTCCGAGTTCCGCTCCGGCCAGTGGTACTGCGTGCCGCGCGGCGGCGACATCGGCGTGGACACCCACATCACGATGACGCAGGTGTGCACCTCCCAGTACCGGCCGGACGCCGAGGCCCGCCTGCGCGGCGACGGCGGCACCCCGGGCGACTGGGACTGCTACGTCATGCGGTGAATCCGTTGCAGTCCAGGCCCGCTGCACTCGCCTGGCGGCTCGCTCCGTGACCGTTCCTGTGCGTGGCCAGGGCTTCGGAAAGGCCGGGCCTCCGACGTCACAGCGCTATGCCCAGGAGGGCGTCGGTCAGGGCCTTCACCTGGGATGGGGCCGTGGCGTCGGTGCCGTCGGCCGCGGCCCAGGCGTCGACGGCCTTCAGGGCCGCGGGGGCGTCCAGGTCGTCGGCGAGGTGGCTGCGGACGGCCTCGGCGACCGGGGCGGCGGGCGGGCCGGACGCGCGGGACGCCGCGGCGCGCCAGCGCTCCAGGCGGGCCTCCGCCTCGGCGAGGCGGTCCGGCGTCCACTCCCAGTCGGACCGGTAGTGGTGCGCCAGCAGCGCCAGCCGGATCGCCATCGGGTCGGTGCCGGCCTCGCGCAGCTTCGACACGAACACCAGGTTGCCGCGCGACTTGGACATCTTCTCGCCGTCCAGGCCGACCATGCCCGCGTGGACGTACGCGCGGGCGTGGGGGCGCTCCCCCGTGGCGACCTGGGCGTGGGAGGCGCCCATCTCGTGGTGCGGGAACGCCAGGTCCGAGCCGCCGCCCTCGACGTCGAACGCCATCCCGAGGTGCTCGATGGAGATCGCCGAGCACTCCACGTGCCAGCCGGGGCGGCCCTCGCCGAACGGCGAGTCCCAGGCGGGCTCGCCGGGGCGCCGGGCCGACCACAGCAGGGCGTCGAGGGGGTCGCGCTTGCCGGCGCGGTCCGGGTCGCCGCCGCGCTCGGCGAACAGCGGCGCCATCTCCTCACGGGTCAGCCTGCTGACCTGCCCGAAGTCCGGGTCGGCCGCGACCGGGAAGTAGACGTCGCCGCCGACCTCGTAGGCGGCGTTGCGGCCGCGCAGCTTCTCGATCATCTCGATGATCAGCGGGATGGACTCGACCGCGCCGATGTAGCGGTCGGGCGGCAGGATCCGCAGCGCGGTCATGTCGTCGCGGAACAGCTGGATCTCCCGGTCGGCCAGCGCCCGCCAGTCCTCCCCGGTCTCGCGGGCACGTTCCAGAAGCGGGTCGTCGACGTCGGTGGCGTTCTGGACGTAGTGCACCCGGTGGCCGGCGTCGCGCCACACGCGGTTGACGAGGTCGAAGGCCAGGTAGGTGTTGGCGTGCCCGAGGTGGGTCGCGTCGTAGGGGGTGATGCCGCACACGTACATCCGGGCGGTGCCGCCGGATCCGGCCGGGCCCGCGGGACGCGCCGTCCCGGTCCCCGTGTCGTGCAGTCTCAGCGGCCATGCCGCGGCGGGCAGGCCCGCGTCGGGGAGGTGGGGGACTTCGGAGGCGGGCCACGATCGCATACGGAAAGCTTATCCATGCCCAGCTAGCGGGGTTACGCCGAGATCATGGCGAAGTGTCCGGGCCGGGTCAGGCGAGGCGGACGCGGGGGTCCAGGAACGAGTAGCAGATGTCCACCAGCAGATTCGCGACGATCACGCACAGCGTCACCAGCAGCGTCACCCCGATGATCACCGGGGTGTCGCCGGCCGCGATGGAGCGGTGGACGAGCTGCCCCACGCCCTGCAGGCCGAACACCTTCTCGGTGACGATCGTGGAGCCGATCAGCGCGCCGAGGTCGATGCCGAACTGGGTGACGACCGGGGTCAGCGCCGACCGCAGCCCGTGCCCGACGACGACGCGGCGCTCCGGCAGGCCCTTGGCGCGGGCCGTGCGCACGTAGTCCTCGCCGAGGACGTCGAGCATCGCGCCGCGGGTGAGGCGTGTGTAGGTGGCGAGCATCAGGAACGCCAGCGCGGTCCACGGCAGGATCATCCGGCGCAGGAAGTTGTCCTGCAGCGGCGGGCCCGCCTCGAAGAGGTGGACGCCGCCGTCGCCGAGCCGGGTCGCGAACAGGTACAGCAGCGCCAGCGCCATCACGAACGGCGGCGTGGACAGGCCCGCCAGCACGATCACCGTCGCGGCCCTGTCCCACAGGCTCCGCGCCCTGGCCGCGCTGAGGACGCCGAGCGCGACGCCCCCGGCGAACCACAGGACGCCGCCGCCGATGACCAGCCACAGCGTCGTGGGCAGCCGGGCGGCGATCAGCGCGGTCACTGGCGTGCCGCTGATGTAGGAGTCGCCGAGGTCGCCGTGCAGCAGCCGCTCCATGAACCGCCAGTACTGGACGGCGAAGGGGCGGTCCAGGCCGAGGTTGGCCCGGATCTGCGCCAGGGTCTCGGTGGTGGCGCGGGGCCCGCCGATGATCCGCTCCACGGGGACGGGCGACAGGTGCACGAACACGAACACCAGCGTCGCGACCAGCCACAGCACCAGGAGCGCGTGCAGCAGGCGGCGGGCGGCGAAGCGGGTCACCGGCGGCCCCCCTTGCGCGCGGCGGCGCGACCGCGGTGCGGGTCGAGCGCGTCGCGGACGCCGTCGGCGAGCAGGTTGAACGACAGGGTGGTCGCCAGCAGCAGGACGCCCGGGACGGCCAGCAGCCACCACGCCGTCTGGAACACGTCGCCGCCCTCGCCGAGCATCGACCCCCAGCTCGGCGTCGGCGGTGGCACCCCGGCGCCGAGGAACGACAGCGTCGCCTCGAACACGATCGACGCCGGGACCAGCAGCGCGGTCAGCACGGTGACCTGCGCGGCCAGGTTCGGCAGGATCTCCGCCACGATGATCCGCGCGTTGGACGCGCCGAGCGCCCGGGCGGCCTCGACGAACTCCCGCCGCCGCAGCGACAGCACCTGCCCGCGGATGATCCTCGCGAACGCCGCGACGGAGAAGAACGCGATCACCAGGATCGTCATCACGATGCCGGCGCGGGCGGAGGAGATCTGGAAGGCGGCCGACAGCAGGATCGCCACGAGCAGGTAGGGCAGCGCGAGGGCGCCGTCGATCAGCCGGGACAGCACGGCGTCCAGGAGGCCGCCGGCGAACCCGGCCAGCGTCCCGGCGGCGGTCCCGGCGACGGCGGCCAGCAGCGCCGCCGACACCCCGACGGCCAGGGAGATCCGCGCCCCGTAGGCGGCGCGGACGAGGACGTCCCGGCCGAGCTGGTCGGCGCCGAGTGGGAACTCCCGGCCGGGCCCGCGCGGCTGCCCGTTCATGTCGAGGCCCGTCGCGGGGAACGTCGCGTCGCCGGGGTGACCGGTCAGGTGCGCCCACAGCGGCGCGAGCAGCGCGAACACCGCGATCAGCAGCAGCACGGCGAGGGACGCGACGGCGGCGCGGTCGCGACGGAACCGTTCCCAGGCGGTCCGGGACGGGCTGCGCCCCCGCACCCGCCCCT
>NZ_SMKH01000483.1 GCF_004348515.1 Actinomadura sp. KC345
CGCTGTGCCTGTCGGCCCGCTGTGCCTGTCGGCCCGCTGTGCCTGTCGGCCCGCTGTGCCTGTCGGCCCGCTGTGCCTGTCGGCCCGCTGTGCCGCCGTCGATCAGGCCGACCTGGGCCAAGTCCACCCGCCACACCTGGCCACCGCCGACCAGGTCTCTCGCCATGCATGTTCGCTCGGCACGGCGACGGCGAGGCCGGTTCAGGAGCGGAGACCGCCCGGGCGCAGCTCATCTCGCCGATGACCACCCGGCCGAAGTCCGGGTGGGTGGGAGGCGGGTGCAGGGGCTCGCGTGGGCTTCTCGACGAGCCGTGTCGGTGGAGGCGGTGCAGTCCATTCGTCCCTCCAGAGGAGGGCGCTCACCTCAGGAGCCCCGATGATTGCGTTGTTGGCCGTGCTTTTTGCGGCGGCGTTCGGCTTCTTCCTCCCCAGGGGCGCCAACCCCGCCAGGCGGAGGCTGAGCGACCAGTTTCGGAGACCGGCAGAGCTCCCAAGAGCAGTATCGCCCGCAGGCAAGGAACCCAGCGCGGACTTAGTTCGCGGATCGAGGCGGGACGAGGGTTGGTGGCCGACGGGCCAGGTGAAGTGGAGAGCGTGGGCTCCGCGGATCCGGGCGCCCGACCTCCCAAAGGAGGGCCTGCGGCACCACGGGCCGGACAACGGACAGGGACGCGAGCCCGGAGCCAGGGCAGAGGCCGCCCAGCACCGTGACGTCCTCCTCCGGCGCGTCGCCTCTGTCGGAGCCGGGGTGCTGGGCGCGGTCACGGTCGGCTGGCCGGCCGGCGTGGTGATCGGCATCTTGGCCGCGGTGGCCGTCTGGTTCTCGTTCGGCCGCCTTGGGAACGGTGAGCGAAGACGGAGGCAGGCACGCCTCATCGCGGACCTGCCCGTGGCAGTGGATCTCCTCGCGGCCTGCCTGCGTGGTGGCGCTCCCTGGCACGACGCGGTCGCCGCTGTCGCGGGCGCGGTGGGCGGCCCGCTCGGGGACCGGTTGCACGGCGTCTCCGTCCAGATCCGGCTCGGGGCTGACCCATCCGAGGCGTGGCTCGCGCTCGCGGAGGAGCCGATGCTCGCACCTCTGGCCCGTTCGGCCGTCCGGGCGGCGTCCACCGGTGCGGCGCTGGCCCCGTCTCTGAGCCGCCTCGCGCGGGACCAGCGGCGCGTCGCACGATCGGCCGCGGCGGCCAGGGCGAGGGCGGCGGGCATTCGGGCGCTCGCGCCGCTGGGCCTGTGCTTCCTGCCCGCCTTCGTCCTGCTCGGCGTCGTCCCGGCCATCGCCGGGATCGCCTCGACGATCCTCCTGCCGTGGTGAACGCAGGGTTATCCACAGTGCGCCGTTCACCCGTCACCCAGCTCGGCGGCCCAGCAGCCTTCAATCAGAACCACAAGCGAAAGGAGCCCCATGAGGGCGATACAGATGGTGGTGCGGCGATGGCCCTGTACGTGCAGCGACCGCGGAATGTCCACAGCCGAGTACGCGGTGGGCACCATCGCCGCGGCCGCGTTCGCCGGCCTGCTGTTCAAGATCGTGACCAGCTCGCAGGTGAGGGAGATGCTCGTACAGATCATCGAGAAGGCCCTCAATCTGGCCGGTTGAGGGATCGCGGGATGGCCACGGCGGAGATCGCCGTGGCACTCCCCGCCCTCGTCCTGATCACCGCGATCGCACTGTGGGGCCTGACGGCCGCCTCCGTCCAACTCGCCTGCACGGACGCCGCCCGGACCGGCGCCCGCGCCGCGGCCAGGGGCGAGTCCCTCACCGCCGTGCGCGAGCTCGTGGTGAAGGCCGTCCCCCAGGGAGCAACGGTGCGGGTGAGCCGGGATGAGGCCACCGTCCACGTGGACGTCTCGGCCCCCGTCAAGCCCCCCGCGGCAGCCGGTCTTCCGCCCTTGACCGTCCGGGCCCACGTAGCCGCCGCGACGGAACCGGGCGTCCCGCCCGACAAGGAAGCACGAGAAGGAGGAACGACCGAGGAGGCGCGAGAAGGAGGAACGGGAAGGAGGAACGACGTCCGAACCCGGTCGCCCAGCCGACCCAGCGAGATGAGCCCCCGCTAACAGGACGGCCCGGGCCATAGTCGTTCGGATTGAGCTCGTGTGCGCATAAGTCCCTGTTAACAGGGTGGCTCGGGCCGCAGTTGTCCGGATTGAGCCCGCGTCCGCATGAACCCCCGCTAACAGGGTGGCGTGCGCCGTAGTCGTCCGGGTTGAGCTTGTGTGCGGATGAGTCCCCGGTTAACAGGGTGGCCCGGGTCGTAGTCGTTCGGATCGAGCTCGTGTCCGCTGGCGGGATCGGGGTGCTCGACGTCGATTCTGCAGCCGCCGTTGTCATCCGGCGGCTGCAGAACACCCGGCCCCCCAAGGGCTTTCCCTAGGTGCCTATGCGTCAGGTGGGGGGGCGGGTGTGAGAGGTGCTGCCTTGTGTGGGCCCGTCCAGGACGGCCTGGAGGAGGGCGTACATGGCGGCTTTGCCGGTGCGGGCGGGCCAGCGGCGTATGCCGTCGCTCTGCAGGAGGTAGGCGCCGGCGCGGTCGCCGAGGCGGACGGTGAGGAAGCCGACGGCGGCGAGGGCGGCGACGGCGAGGTCGCGTTTGATCATGGTGCCGGTGCCGAAGTCCATGCTGGGGGTGAGGTCGACCAGGGCCCAGGCTTCGAGTTCGTGGTCGGCGATGAGGTCGCGTACGTGGGGGGTGGTGGTGCGGGCGGTGACGGCCCAGTCCATGTGGCGGACGTCGTCCTCGCCGGGCTGGTAGAGGCGGGCTTCGGCGAGTTCGGTGCCGGGGCCGGGGAGCAGGCCGAGGTGTTCGCCGTTGAGGAGCCCGTCGAGGCGGCGGGTGACCTGGAGTTGGAGGCGGCGCAGGGTGCGTTCGGGGGCGAGGTGGTGGAGCTTGCCGCTGCGCTGGTGCCGGGCCGCGCTCATGCGGTGGTCACCGCCGCTGCTCCGTGGTTCCAGACCACGCGGGGCGGGGGGACGGCGGTGAGGATCTGGGCGATGACGTCGCCGGCGTCGACGCCGTCGGCGAGGGCGTCGAAGGTGAGGACGAGGCGGTGGGAGATGACGTCGCGGGCGACGGCGCGGACGTCGTCGGGCAGGACGTAGTCGCGTCCTGACAGCAGGGCGAGGGCGCGGGCGGCGGAGGCGAGGCCGAGGGTGGCGCGGGGGCTGGCCCCGATCTCGATGACGCCGCGCAGGTCGGGGAGGCGGTACTGGTCGGGTTCGCGGGTGGCCATGACGAGCCGGACGATGTAGTCGGCGATGAGTTCGTGGACGGCGACTTCTTCGGCGGCGCGCTGGAGTCCGGCGAGGCGTCCGGTGTCGAGGATCTCGGCGGCTTCGGGTGGGTCGACGCTCATCCGCTGGAGGATCTGGAGTTCCTCGTGGGCGGCGGGGTGGTGGACGTCGATCTTCATGAGGAAGCGGTCGCGCTGGGCTTCGGGGAGGGGGTAGACGCCTTCGGATTCGATGGGGTTCTGGG
>NZ_SMKH01000484.1 GCF_004348515.1 Actinomadura sp. KC345
CGCTCCCCCCCGGAACGGACGCATGCAGCCCGAAGCCTTCACCCTGCTGATGACCGTCTACGGCGGTGATCAAGCGGAGCACGCACGGGACGCCTTCCGCAGCGCGGTGCACCAGCAGACCTTGCGGCCCGACCAGGTGGTCCTGGTCCAGGACGGTCCCGTCCAGCCCGAGATGGCCGCGTGCCTGAGGGAGCTGGTCGAGGGCAGCCCGGTCGAGGTGGCGTACGTCCACCTCGAGCACAACCGCGGCCTCGGCCCCGCGCTGGACGCGGGCCTCCGCGCGGCCCGCCACGACATCGTCGCCCGGATGGACGCCGACGACGTCGCCATGCCCCACCGGTTCCAGACCCAGGTGCCGCTGGTGCGCGCGGGCGCCGACCTCGTCGGCGCGGGCCTGCTGGAGTTCAGCACCGACATCTCCGACATCGTCGGGCGCCGCATCCCCCCGAGCGACCCGGCCGACATCGCCCGCTACTCCCGCCTCCACGACCCGTTCAACCACCCGACGGTCGTCTACCGCCGCAGCGCCGTCGTCGCCGTCGGCGGCTACGGCGACCTGCCTCTGATGGAGGACTACTGGCTGTTCGCCCGCATGATCGCGAACGGCGCGCGGATCGTGAACGTGGCCGAGCCGCTCGTGTACTACCGGGTCGGGGACGGGGCGTACGAGCGGCGCGGCGGCCGCGACCTGCTGCGCTCGGAGCTGCGGCTCCAGCGCGAGATGCTCGGCGAGGGCTTCATCACGCGGCCCCAGTACATGCGCAACGTCGTCGTGCGCGGCGGCTACCGCCTCGTCCCGACCGTCATCCGCAAACCCTTCTACCGGATGGTCGTCGCCCCCTACGGCGCCCGCCGCAACCGCTCCCGCGACCGCGCCGACGCCGCCACCCCGCCGAAGCTCCCGTACATCCCGCGCCACGCCCGCCAGGAACAGCCGCGCCCGGCGCCGACCCCTCTCGCGGCCCCGCCGCCCGAACCGCCTTCCCCTTCCTAGGGGCGTTCAGCTCCTCCTCCAGAGGACGGGCTGGTCGCCGTTGGAGTCGGCGCTTCTGCCCACGCCGAGGAGCGTGTTCTTGAAGGACGCGAGGCCCGTGATCTGCTGGTCGCCGACGCCGCCCAGGCCCGTGCCGCCGGGCGTCGTGGCGGTCCAGGCGGAGCCGTCCGCGGACGTCCACGACACGACGTCGGTGGAACCCGCGGACCCGGTCGTGCCGGTGGCGGCGAAGCCGTCCGGTGTCGCGGTCAGCGCGGTGACGGTGACCTGGGTGCCCTCGCTCGGGGACTTCAGCGGGTTCCACGACTTGCCGCCGTCCGCGGAGACGTAGCCCAGCCAGTCCAGGCCCTCCGGGGTCGCGGCGATGCCGGTGGCGACCAGCGTGTTCCCGCGGGCGGCGACGTGGGTGAGGTGCGCCTCGGTCACGCCGCCCCCGGGCAGCTGGAGCTCCTGCAGCGTCCACTTCTTGCCGTCGGGCGACGTCCAGACCGACGGGCGGTTGCCCTTGCCGCCGCGGCTGCCGCCGACCGCGGTGTAGCCGGACGGGCCGGAGGCGACGTCCAGCATCCAGCGGCCCGCGTCCTTCGAGCCCTCCATCATCTCCGGGTCGGCGCCGGTGCCGCGCTCCCAGTTCTTCAGGTCCGTGGAGGACCAGGTGGCCACCGAGAATCCCTGGGTGCCGACGATCACGTAGCCGGCGTCCCCCGCGGCGGCGGCCTGGGTGACGGGCACGCCGTCCTCGGAGGCGGCGAACGCGGAGTCGGAGTCGGCGGCCTGCCAGGTCGCGCCGTCCGCCGAGGTGACGACGAGCGGGCCGCGCGGGGCCGCCTGGTCGTAGCCCACCGCCAGCCAGCCCGAGGCGCCGCCGGCGACGTCGGTCAGCTGCTGCGGGCCTGGCCGGGTGAACGCGGCGCCGAGGCCCTGGGCGGGCGTCCACGCGCCGAGGTCCCGCGACGACCAGACCGCGGCGTCGCCGCTCGCGCTGCCCACGGCGACCGCGAGGTTCCCGGTCGCGCCGACGGAGGTGACCGCGTGGTCGGGCCGGACGACGCCGGGGATCTTCGCCAGGTCGACCGGGACCGCGGTGCCCGCGTCGTCCCAGACGCCGAGCATGGGGTCCTTGTCGCCGCCGCCGGACTGCTCGCCGACGAGGACCGTCTGGCCGCCGCCCAGCGCCGCGCCCGTGACCTTGAGGCCGGGCTTCATCTCGGCGGCGCCCGCGTCCTTCCAGGTCGACCCGTCCGCGCTGCGGGACAGCAGCACGTCCCGGTCCCGGACGACGACGGCCGCGTAGCCCTGGGCGTCGCCGACGATCCGGCTGGTGTGCTTGTACCCGTCCGCCTTCAGCGTGCCGGCCTTGCTCCAGGAGGAGCCGTCCTTGGACGTGTACGTCTGGCCGTGGAAGTTGCCGGACGACCCCATCTCGCGCAGGGCCACGAAGCCGCCCTCGCCGCCGCCGATCATCAGGCCGCGGCTGCCCTTGGGCACCGGGACGTTCGAGCCGCCCCACGTCCGGCCGCCGTCGTCGGACCGCCAGACCCGGCGGTAGGGGTCCTTGCCGCCGCCGGGCGTGACGAGCCCCTCCAGGAGGATCACGTCGCCGCTGGCCGCGGCCTCGACGAGGGTGAACTCGCCGCCGCTGACCTGAAGGCCGATCTGCTCGCCGACCCGCGGCTCCCACCGCTGCCCGTCGTCGGACCGCCACATGGCCGGCTGGGCGTCGCTGAAGTCGCCCTTCTTGGAGTTCTCGCCGATCGCCAGGTAGCCGTTCCCGGTGGCGGCGATCCGCTGCACGCGGTTGTTCGGGCCGAACACGTCGCCGACGGCGTCGGGCTGCCTGCGCCACTCGCGCCCGTCCTCGCTCAGCCAGACGGCGCCGCCGCCTCCGGCCCGGGAGCCGATGGCGACCCAGCCGTCGCCCGAGCCGCCGACCGCCTCGGGGATCCCGCCGGGCGGCGCGGCGCCGCCGTCGGTGCTCTGCTGCTGGACGGACTCGAACGTGCGGCCGCCGTCCCCGGAGACCAGGAACAGGCCGCGGGCGTTCTGCGGATCGGTCTCGCTGCCGACCGCGACCACCGTCTCACCGACCGCCGCGACGCCGGTCATCTCCTGGTCGCGGCCGTCGGTGCGGGCGGAGCCGTTCACCGGGAAGATCGAACCGGCCAGCTCCGCGCCCGTCTTCGGGTCGTCGTCGCCTTCGAGCAGGCCGGGTACGAAGATCACGCCCGCGGCCACCAGCGCGGCGGCCGCCAGACCGGCCAGGCCGATGAGGAGCGGCTTCTTCGCGTTCCGGGAGCCCTTGGGCCGCTTGCCCGGCGATCCCGTCCGCCACGGCTCGTCGATCACCGGCGGCGGCGGCGCGGCCGGGCCGGGGGCGGGCTGGCCGTGCTGGGCCGGACCCGGCATCTGCTGGGCCCACGGGAACGGCTCGGCGGCCGGGGGAGGGC
>NZ_SMKH01000485.1 GCF_004348515.1 Actinomadura sp. KC345
TTGTAAGGGGTGGGGGTCGGGGTTGGTTGGGAACCGAAGTAGCCGAACCTTGCGCGCCTACTGAGGCGTTGAGCAAGTGACCGTGCGGCGAGTCGCAGTCGGCCGCGAGTGGCACTTGCCGGATCCCGATTCCTCGGAACTGTCGCTACTGGCGTGCCCCAACGGGCGCCAGCAACCAACCAAAAGCGTCAATCAAGGGATGTCATCATGACTTCCGCACATATGTTCGAAGCCATCACGTTCTTAGTTGTTGGCTTTGTGATGCTGATCACGCACGAAGTCGCGGACCACTGGGTCCAGACCTCGTGGCAGGCGGGACACAAGGGCCTCCACGGAGACAAGAAGTGGACGGGCCGGGTGGCCTGCGCCAAGCACGTCGCGTCCTACACTCTCTGCACCGCCTTCGCGGTGGGGTCGATGTGGTACGTGTTCGCGCTTCAGATGAGCTGGCTCGGCTTCGTTCTGGGACAGGCGGTTTCCGCCGTCACCCACTACTGGGCGGACCAGCGTAGCACGCTCATGGGTCTGGCAGGGCGCCTCGGCCTGGCCGGTTTCTACCGCCTCGGTGCGCCACGCACCGGGCAGGACAAGAACGGACACGAACGAGACGACAACCCCACGCTCGGGACCGGTGCCTACGCACTGGACCAGAGCTGGCACAAGCTCTGGATCCTGATCGCCGCACTCATCAGCGCGATCGTGGCCTGAACCAATAACCGCCCAGTAACTCGGGCGGCTGGAAACAATCTCAGCGAAAACAATCGCTCCATTTATACGGGGTTCGGCCATGTCGGGCCCCGTATTTTCGTCCTTGTGCAGTGAGGCTGACGCCTCCGGTTGCAACGAGACGTCGGCGACTCATCGCGTGGAGGTTCGTGCGCGAGCCCCGGGCGTCGGGCGATGGATGCGGGCCCGGACGGCGCCTGAGCTGCGGTCTTGTCTGTCGTGATGCCTAGCAGCCGACGGGCGTGCCCGCGCTCAGGGCTGAGGCTGACCAGGATGCAAGCACGGCTGCCGGTCGCGGAAGCGGCCTCCATGCTGGCCGATGGGAGCGGGCACGGCCGGATGCTCGCGGTGGTGGGTAGGGCGGCGGGATGCTGTCAAGGCGTCGGCGGGCCGAGCCAAGTGGGGTAGGGGCCCCGCTTGGTCTCGTGCCCGCCCGGATGTCCAATGACGACGATCCCGCCCGAACCTGATCCGTCCGATCGGGCATCACCCGAGCCACTTCCGAACCGGTGTGCATCGACTCACCATGCGCAAAAACGCGCGGCGGTGCGCCGCGCGCCTTGACCTGAGTAGGGAAAATCCTCACACGGTTCGTGCTACTGGGGAGTGAGTTCCCTGATTGCACCACCGCCGTCCCAGAGTGCGGCGGCATGGTAGGCGAACCGGTCGTAAAGGCCATCGTCTTGCTGGCGCTGTACGTGGAACATTGGGGAGTCGTGCCCTACAAGGTTCGCAAGGTGCGGCGTCACGAGCATGTCGTCATCGAAGATGAAGACGCTCATGGCGATGTGATCATCGCCGTAGCGAGCTTCGACGCCGGGTACGTGGATGATCTTCGATAGTTCATCAAGGGTGATCTTGATCCGGGTACTCACGGTGAGTGGGACGCTTTCGAGTTCCTCGCGGCGCTGGGTGACCTCGCTATTGGGGTCTCCGATCAAGAACCGGACTCGGCAGCCGCGTTCGGCCTTGCGGCGCAGCACGTTCCGAAGGTTGGGGATCTCCAGCCACAGGAAATAGTTCGTGTAGCCAGCGAAGGTCAACTCCTTGTCCGCCTCACCGATGAGGCGGCGCCAGATCGACCTGGGACAGGCCGACCGGTAGGGGTACACCGCAACAATTTCTCGATCGGGTCCAGTCTTCATGTTCTTGCGAACGGCGTCAGGCCACAACATGCCCTCATCAACTCCCAAGGCGTCCGAGGCTGCCCAGCGGTGACGCGGGTGGGGTCTGCGGTCTCCCTCGGTTACCCACCGGGCCACGGTCTTGATGTCCACTTGACAGGCTTCGGCGAGGTCTTGCTCTGTCAGTCTCGCATTGGTCATGGCCAGTCGTAGTGCGTCGTTGGCCACAGCTTCACCGCTTCCGTCGGGACGTCTGGGACGTTCAACACGGTAACTCGAAAACGTCCTAGACGTCCCAGAAACGCTGTACAGATGTCCGCGCGAGCGGTGGATCGTCAATGCCCCGAACACAAGCCGGGCCCGGACGCAGCGTTTGCCCCGCTGGCCGAGCCCTTGACCGGAAGGTGGTTCCGGCCCATGACGGATCTTACGCACAAACCAGCCAAGGAGTTGGCGGCGGTAACCGTCTCTGCACTGGCCGGGTGGTGGTCGTGATGGCAGGAAGCGCGACGGGGGCGGCCATTGGGGCTGCTGGAGAGTTGGACATGACCTGTCTCGTGGCGCGGACGGCGCCGGGTCAGGTGCGGACGCTCGTGCAGCTCCGTCTAGCGGAGTGGGGGTTGGTCGGGCTCGTCGGTGACCTCACCTTGATCGCCAGCGAGCTTGTGACGAACGCGGTGGAGCACACGCGAGACGACCGGGAAATCCGGGTGAGGTTCACGCGGGAGCCGGGGGCGGTGCTGCTGGCGGTGTGGGATTCCTCGGACGCCCGTCCGGTACGCAAGCGGCCGGTGGGAGGTGTAGCCCGTGATGCGGCACCGGACGCGGAGGCGCTGAATCCCGGCCATGAGGACGGTACAGGCGGGCGGGGGCTGGCGATCGTAGAGGCGCTATCAACTGAGTGGGGTGTGACCAGAACCGATCCGGTCGGGAAATGGGTGTGGTCGCGCGTAGCCGATGGGGTGCGCGGATGAGTCGAGCATGGCGAGGCTGAGCGGAAAGGTGCGAGAAATGGTCCAAGGTGTGCGCCGGGCTCTCGGGCGATGGCGAACGGTGCTGCGGTGGCGGACCTTCATGGGGGACGAGACGGCGGTGCAGCATCTGGAACTGCTAGCGGTGGCACTGAGGCCCCTGGGCTACCGATGCGTGGAGTTACACGACAAGGATCAGTACGGGTTCCCAATGCCGCTGCTGTGGGTTTACGCCAGGGGGCGCGCTGAGGACGTCGGGACCGTGGTGTCGGTCCGGGCGATGGTGGGCGGAGCGTGGGGCTACTTCGAGGCGGGCAGGGGGCGCGGCTGTTTCCTGTCCCAGTGCGATGACGTGGAATCGGCGGCTGAGCGGGTGGACCTGCTCCTGAAGTACCGGATGTTCCCAAACACCGAATGGCCCGATCGCTTCAGGTCGGAGCGGATAAGTGAGAGGGACATGGGGGCGGCGTAGGCGCGTCAGGGCTACTGCGCAGGAGGGCGGGGCCCAAACCTGGGAACGGGATTTCACCGAACGCCGGTCGCCCCATGGTGAGGGTCGGGATGCTGCCACAGGAGAAGGTGGTGCGGGCGAGTGACG
>NZ_SMKH01000486.1 GCF_004348515.1 Actinomadura sp. KC345
GGGGCGGACGGGTGGCCGACGCCGACGGCGCCCATCGGGTCCCAGTCGCCCGGGAGGGCGAGCGTCTCGCGGACGACGTCGCGGCAGAACATCGTGCTCGACACCCAGCACGAGCCGAGCCCCTCCACGGCCAGCGCGACCAGCAGGTTCTCCACGCCCGCGCCGGCGGCCACGACGAACATCTCGCGCTCGGCGCGGGACCGGCGCTCGTCGGGATAGTCGTGCGAGCCGTCCATGACCAGGCACGGCACGACCAGGTACGGCGCCCGCCGCAGCACCTCGCCGCGCCGCAGCCGCCTGGCGACCGACTCCTCGGAGAAGCCGTCGCGCCGCAGGTCGGCCTCCCAGGCGTCGCGCATCACGTCCAGCAGCCGCGTCCGCGACTCCGCCGACTCCAGCAGGACGAACCGCCACGGCGTGGTGTGGTGGGGCGCCGGCGCGGTGATCGCGGCGGCGACCGCGCGGCGCACCGCCGCCGGGTCGACGGGGTCGGCGGTGAACTCGCGGATCGTCCGCCGCGCGTGCAGCACCTCGGAGGGCCCGTACCGGAACATGTCCTCGTCGGGCGGGCGCACCAGAACCCGCGCGCCCGGCCCGTCGTCCTTCGTGACCAACCCGGACAGGCCCCGCACCACCGCGACGGGCACCCCGTCCAGCTTGCCCTTGACCAGTTCCCCGGCGGCCGCGATCTCGTCGGCGACCGCGGTGATCGTCGCTTCGAGGTGGTTGCCGTAGGCGTCGTCCCGGCCGCGCAGGTCGCTGATCGGCTCCAGGCCCGCGGCGCCGATCGCCGCGTCCGTCAGCCCGTTGCGCCACGGCCGCCCGAGCGTGTCGGACACGATGACGGCGACGTCCGCCCCGGTGCGTGCGCGCAGGCCCGCGCGGATCCGCCGGGCCGAGGCGTCCGGGTCCTCCGGCAGCAGGAGCACGGTGCCCGGCTTCGTGTTGGACGCGTCCACCCCGGCCGCCGCCAGGACGAGTCCCTGCCGCGTCTCCACGATCCGGGTCTCGCCGCGGGCGTGCGCCCGCCGCGCCACCACCCGCACGGTCTCCGCCTCGATCGCCTTCTCCCGGTCCTCGGCGACCAGGACCCGCCCCTCCGCCTTGCTGACGATCTTGGACGTCACGACGAGCACATCGCCGTCCCGCACGGCCTCCGCCGGGATCAGCGCCGCGATGTCGTCGCCCTCCGCGACCTCCGGCAGCCCCGGAATCCCGAAGACCTCCAGACGGTTCGCCCTGTCCTCTGCCACCGGGCCGTCCGTCACTGGGTCTCCTCCGCCCGCTTCAGTTCCAGCGCGAGGTCGAGCGCCGCGCGGGCTATATCGGCCGTGGCCTGCTCGTCGCTCATCAGCAGCGGCCGCGACCGCACGTCGATGCCCTCCACCCGGACGTCCGCGTCCGCCTCGTCGACGAGCCAGCCGTCCAGCAGCCCGAGCCCGTACAGTTCGGCGACGGCGCGCGCGGAGGTCTCCCTGCCGATCGCGGTCAGGCACGCGTCCGCCATGCCGTGCACGGGCGCGCCGCCGATGATCGGGGAGACGCCGACGACCGTCCTGCTCGCGATCGCGTCCCGGATGCCGGGGACCGCCAGGATCGTCCCGATGCTCACCACCGGGTTGGACGGCGGGAACAGCACCACGTCGGCCGCCTCGACCGCCGCGAGCACGCCCGGCGCGGGCTTGGCCTCCTCGGCGCCGATCGCCGCGATCGACCGCGCCGGGACGGACGCCCGCAGCCGCACCCACCACTCCTGGAAGTGGATCGCGCGCCGCCCCTGCTCGTCCTCGATCACCACGTGCGTCTCGACCTGGTCGTCGGTCATCGGGATCAGCCGGACACCCGGCTTCCACCGGTCGCACAGCGCCTCGGTCACCGCCGACAGCTTGTAGCCGGCCGCCAGCATCTGCGTCCGGACGATGTGGGTCGCGAAGTCGCGGTCGCCCAGCCCGAACCAGCCCGGCCCGACCCCGTAGGCGGCGAGCTCCTCCTTGACGGTGAACGTCTCGTCGGTCCGCCCCCACCCCTGGTCCTCGTTGATGCCGCCGCCGAGCGTGTACATCACGGTGTCCAGGTCGGGGCACACCCGCAGCCCGAACAGGGAGATGTCGTCCCCGGTGTTGCCGATGACGGTGATCTCCGCCTCCGGAGCCGCCGACCGCAGCCCCCGCAGAAAGCGCGCCCCGCCAACCCCGCCAGCAAGCACCACGATCTTCATGCCGTAAGCGTATCCATTGCCCTCATCCCCGCCCGCGACGAACCGGCGCCTTCAGCCCGGCGCCCAGGAGGCCCGGCACCAAGGGGTGTGCGATCAACACAGGGCCGGAATTTGTGCCAAGCTTTGGCTGTATCGGATTGCCTCGGTCTGGAGATGTCACCGTGAACAAGGAAGCCGTCCAGCGCCTGCGCGAACCGGCCGCCTGGGTACTGCTCGCCTCGGCGGGCGTGCAGTTGCTCGCGGGCATCATCTCGCTCCTGGGCGAGAGCGGCACGTTCACCAGCCGCGCCATGCTGGAGACCCGCGACGGGATGTTCCTCCAGATCGGCATCGTCGGGATCCTCGTCCTCGCCGTCCTGCTGGTGTCGTGGGGGGACCGTCCCACGCCGCAGGCCCGGATGATCACCATGGGGGCGCTCGGGGTCCTCGGCGGCATCGCCCTGTTCGGCGTCGTCTGCTGGCTCAGCGGGATGCTCGTCGACTCCGAGGCCGCGGGCGCGCTCACGAAGCTGACGGTGTTCCTGGTCGGTGCCGGGAAGATCGCCGTGGTCGGGGTCGGCGGCTGGTACGTCTTCACCGTCTTCCAGGCCATGCAGCCCCCGCGTCCGCAGCAGGGACAGCCGCCGCAGATGCAGCAGGGCTACCCCGACTTCGGGTACCAGCAGGGCCAGCAGTACGGCCAGCAGCAGTACGGGCAGCAGGGCTACGGCCAGCAGCAGTACCAGCAGTACGGCCAGCAGGCGGGCGCCGAAGGCCAGCAGGCCGCGCAGCCCGGGTACGAGCAGCAGCAGTACGAGCAGCAGCAGTACGGGCAGCAGCAGTACGGGCAGCAGGGCTACGAGCAGCAGGGCTATGGCCAGCAGGGCTACGGGCAGCAGCAGCCCGGCCAGCAGTACGGGCAGCAGGATTACGGGCAGCAGGGCTACGGCCAGCAGGATTACGGCCAGCAGGGCTATGGCCAGCAGGGCGGCTACCAGGCGGGCCAGCAGGGCCAGCCGGACCAGGCGGGCCAGCCGGGTTACGAGCAGCAGCCGAGCTCCGACGAGGAGATGGGCGAGTGGACCCGCGCGTACGGCGGCTCCGGCCAGGACCCGCAGGGGACGCAGCCCGCGCCCGGCGGTGAGAACCGTCCGGACGACGGCGGCGACTGGTACCGGGACAACCGCCCCCCGCC
>NZ_SMKH01000487.1 GCF_004348515.1 Actinomadura sp. KC345
CCATAACCCCGTCGCAAACCCCCCAGCGATCTCGGTACCCTTGCACGACGGGTCGCTAGCTCAATTGGCAGAGCTCCGGACTTTTAATCCGTAGGCTGTGGGTTCGAGTCCCACGCGACCCACCACCCCTGACCAGGGCAAACACAAATTTCGCCCTGTTTGCCGCCCGCCGGGTTCGTCCGGGTTCGTTCCCGTGTCTGCTCGATGTTTGCTCGCGGGCACGGATCGGGCCTGGTCACCCTCGTTTTCCAGCGATGTTCCCCGACACACGCCCGCCATCGTGTATGAGCGGGGGCGGCACCCCGCGCTCGAAGATCGCCCTGCAAGGCACCCCGAAGCCCCGGGACGTGCCGATGACACCATCGCGGCGGTGACCGCTTCGGCACGGTGGACCTGGCAGCTAACGAACGCGGTCATGGTCGCTGCGTCCCGTCAAGACGGTAGAGGCCGTCAAGACGGTTGTCGCTCGGCATGCGAGCGCCATCACTGAGGCTTTCAGCGATATCGAGGGCGACGAGCGCGTCCTTGAGGAACTCTGCCCGCAGCGCCTCGGTCAGCACCGTGATGTGTCCGGCGACGGTGTTGGATCCGGCGTTCCCGCTGCGCAGCAGAATCGCCTGTGACTGGCCGGTGATTCGCCTGGTGCTGGTGCACCAGGCGGCCAGGGGTAATGCCCGAAGGTCTTCTCGAATGTGACCGCCGCCCCCTGCTTGGCGGAGTGTGCGGTGCTCAGGGCGGGCGTCGATGTTGATCACTATCCAGCCTCGCGGCCGCTTGCCCGCGACCGTCAGCCATGGGAAACCGCCCAGGCGCAGGTGCAACAGCCCGAAGGGACGATTGATCGTGGTCCGTGAGCCGTGGCGCTACACGACCGCCGACTCGGTCGCAGTGTCGGACGGCCGGCGCATGACGTCGGCGAGCTTGGTGTTCTTGCCCGCGAGGATGGAGGTTATGTAACCCATGACGAAGGGCACTCGGGTCAGCCCGAGCATGACGCGCCGGAGCCGTAGATCGGTCGGTGAGGAGGGCAGGAACCAGCGGGCCATCGAGCGTGCGTTGCGCTGCTTGTCTTCGACCACAGGTCGCCACAGGCGCTGAAACCCGGCGGTGG
Source organism: Actinomadura sp. KC345 (assembly GCF_004348515.1). Classification (GTDB taxonomy): domain Bacteria; phylum Actinomycetota; class Actinomycetes; order Streptosporangiales; family Streptosporangiaceae; genus Spirillospora. The sequence continues at coordinate 1,112 of NZ_SMKH01000487.1, forward strand.
CCCGCTCGATGGTCGGGGCGTGCGCGAGCTGGTCGGCGAGCAGGAAAGCGCCGGAGATTCCGAGCGAGGCGCCCTGCCCGGCGATCAGCGATACGGCGTAGGCGGCGTCTCCGAGCAGGACGACCCGGCCGGTGCTCCACTCTGGCAGCTCTATCTGCGCGACCTGGTCGTAGTAGATGTCCTCGGGCGGCGGGCACTGCTCCAGTGCGCGCGGTGTCACCCAGCCCAGGCCGGCGTAGGCCCGCTGGATCGCCGCCCGTGGGTCGTCCGGGATTGTGGGGTCGGCGCTGTGGTGCACGGCGAACGTGGCGACGCGGCCGTCGCGGAGGGCGTAGAAGCCCATCTGCCGGTTGACGGAGTCGGTGAGGCAGAATGCGTGCTTGGTGGTGGCGTGCACGTCGGGCGCATCGAAGGTGAACGCCGCGGTGTGCAGACCCAGGTAGCGCAGGTAGTGGTCCTCCGGCCCGAACACCAGCCGGCGGACGGTCGAATGGATGCCGTCGGCGCCCACGAGTAGATCGGCCTGGAGGACGGTGCCGTCCTCCAGCGTTACCGTTACGCCGTCGGTGCGGTTGGCGACCTGGGTCAGTGTCGTGTCGTAGCGTAGCTCGACCTCAGCCGGAAGGTTTTCGCGCAACACGGCCTCGATGTCGGGGCGCATGAGGTTCAGCAGCGGGCCGCGTGAGAAGGCCTTGGTCCGGAGGGTGGCGCGGGGGCGACCGTTCCGGTCGACCAGGTGCCCCTCGTCGTAGTGGTAGGCCGCCCGTTCGAACGCGGGCAGCAGCCCCATGGCCTCGACCGCCTCCAGCCCGGGTCCAAAGAAGTCGATCATGTATCCCTGGGGCCGGGGCCCGGGGGCCCGCTCGACCACCACGACCTCGCCGCCCTGAGCGGCGAGCCGGTGTGCCAGGGCAAGACCACTGATTCCGGCGCCGCAGATCACTGTTCGCACTGTCATTTCTCCTTGGGGGGTGTGGAAACCAGCCTGCGCAGCACCCCCGAGGGATCGTTTGCCTTCAGTCCTAGGCCGCGATGCAACAGAACGCCGTCGAGGCAGGCCGCCAACACGGCGGCGGTCTCGAAGGGGGCGGGCACCCCGTGCCGCTCCAACCACCCGCCGAACCGCTGTCTGAACTCGGCGACCAGCCCGGCGATCCGCTCACGCAACTCGTCGTCGCGGGTGCTCGCCAGATACGCCTCGACGAACAACAGCGAGGCGGCGTCGGCGCCGGTGTACTCCTCGACCGACGCAAGCATCGTCTCGATCGCGCCGGCGGGCGACCGGGTGCTTTCCAGCAGATCGTTCAGCCCGGCCAGCAACTCCCGCATCCGGCTGGTCACGGCCTCGTTCAGCAGGCTCGACAGCGAAGGGAAGTGGTAGTGCACCACGCTCGGCGTCATCCCGGCGCGCTCTGCGAGGATCCGGGTACTCACCGCCGCCCAGCCTCGTTCTGGGATGAGCTCCGCCGCCGCGTCCAGCAGTCGTTCCCGGACCGCGCGCCCACGCTCGGCCGCTGGAGAGACCATCGTTGACTCCCAACTAGGGCGATCGCCCTGTACGACTGCCCTGACAATAGACCGCAACCCGGGGAAGCTCAAGTCGAACCACGTTCAGGCGGGTTGAGGCTCCCCAGGAGCACGGACTGCCGACCTGATGTCACCCGTGATCATCAAGACTCATGGGCCATGCCGGTCTGCAGGACGTGTCCTGACGACGCGGTCGAGATCACGGCGTCCGACGGGGTGTGGCATCGGCAGCAGCGAGGCCGCTGAGGTAGGGACCGGTTCTGGTCGGAGACCGGGTTCAAGTGCCAGGACGCGGGTGGATGGGCGAACAAGCCGACGATGGGCCTGCCGACATCGCCGTTGAAGTCGTGGATGAGACCGCGCGAAGTATTCCAGCGAGCAGTCCAGCAGATGCGCGATATCGGGCACTAGCTGCCTCTGCGCCCGACATCACCATAACGATCGCCCGTCGCAGCCTCACCGGCTCCTCGGCGGTCAACACGGTGCTGGAATGGCCGAGCATCTCCTGCACCACCTTCTGGACCGCCCCGGCGATGCTGGAGGCTCGGGTCGTTGGTTCTCAGCCGGTCTGGGCCGTTGTGCCGCGTGACCGGTGGAACGCTTCCTCGTACTCGCGCGGGGGAATGTTCCCGCAGTAAGAATGTATCCTTTCGGTGTTATACCACGCCACCCATTCCATCGTGGCGATTGTCACGTCCATGACATTGGACCAGCCGCCATGGAAGTCGATGAGTTC
>NZ_SMKH01000488.1 GCF_004348515.1 Actinomadura sp. KC345
GGCTACCACGGCCGCCGCGGCCACGGCGCCGCCGCGGCGGGCCTGGTCGGCGGAGCCGCGGCGCTCGGGGCCGCCGGAGTCGCGGGCGGCATGGCCGTCGGCGCGATGGGGGACGCCGCCGGATACGCGGCCGGCTACGCCCAGATGGACGCGTTCGGCAATGCCGTCGCCGGCCACGCGGGCCAGGCCGCCGCCGACATCGCGGGCGGCGTCGCCAACGAGATAGCGGGCAACGTCGCCGGAGAAGTCGCGGGCGGCGCCGCCGAAGTCCTGGGCGGCCTCCTCGGCGGCCTGTTCGGCTGACCACCCCGCGAACCGACCGACACACGCGAGCACAACGCGAGACGCCACCGCGACCGGCGCTTCCAGCCCGGCGGGTTCCGGTGCGGGGCGTTTCGGGAGACGTGCTCCACCGGGCGGCCCCGCTCTCGGCGCGTCGCGGCCGTCCAGTCCGCGACCAGGGGAATTGCCGGGCCTTTCGGACGAGATCCGCCACGTCCTCCGCCAACCCGGCCGCAGATGGTTATCGTCGAAAACGCAGCCGCCTTCGAGGGAGTCACGTAACGGGGTCCTCCTCCTGAGGGAGGGGGCTTCCAGTCACAGTGGCTGATGCCCGCCGTTTACCAGCACTGGCCATCACGACAAGGAGGTGACCTCGATGGCTACGTTCCGCGCAGGACAGAAGACCGACCGGGCTGTGCTTCCTCAGCAGCCCGCTCTCGAATCCGGGTCAGCAGACAACCCTGGGACCAGGGACGAAACGGGACCCGAACGCCGCAAGGCATCCGGCGCGGAACATGTGCGAGGGGAGACCGGCACCGCCTCACCTGGCGGTTCCGGCGTCACCCCCGGCCCTGCGGCCGGGGAGAGGGGCCGTGAGGCCCATGCCAAGCAGTCCAGCCCGTTCGTGTTCGTCCTCGACAAGCACCGGGGTCCGCTCCAGCCGTGTCCGCCCGCCAGAGCCCGCAAGCTCCTGGTCGCCGGACGCGCCGTGGTCGCCCGGTACATTCCATTCACGATCCGGATCAAGGACCGCACCGCCGAAGCCTCACAGGTGGACGGCGTCGAGGTCGGTGTCGACCCCGGTTCCGAACACACCGGAATCGCTGTGTTCACTGAGCAGGCCGGTGAATTCAGGGCCCGGCAGGCGATCCAGCTCGACCACCGGGGCGGCCAGATCCGTACCAAGGTCGCCCAGCGTTCGCGATACCGCCGTCGGCGCCGGACGGTGAACAAGCACGGATTCCCTCGGCTGCGGCTGCCCCGCACCAAGCGGCTCTTCGGGTTCGCCACCGGCGGCCTAGTCCGCGCCACGGTCCCGGCGGGCCGGTGGGCCGGAACCCACACCGGGCGCGTCGCGGTGCGCTCCAGCGGCAGCCACACCGTCACCACCCCCGCAGGGGCCATCAAGACCTCACACAAGAACCTGACCCTCCTCCAGCGTGGCGACGGCCACGCCTACACCACCAAACCCGAAGGAGGCGTGATCAGTGACACGCCCTGACAGGTCCAAGCGCCACTCGGGCCCTGGCGGGCCTCCTACGCTTTCGTTTCCTCCCCCCAGCTGAAGCAGAGGGTGTCCACGAAAGGAGCCTGATGACCACCGTGGTCCTTGTCCTGCTCTGCCTCGCGATCGCCGGACGCGAGCTCTACCTGGCGTCCGACAAGCGGCTCCCCCGCGCGCAGGCGGAACTGCGCGACCTGCGCAGCCAGCTGTCCGAGCTCGCGCGGCGGCACGAGGCGCTCAAGACGGTGGTCGACGAGGCGACCGAGCCCGCCGGCATCCCGATCCCGCCGCCGCAGCCCGAGGCCCCGCCCTCCGACGTCCTCGACAGGCTGGACACCGTCTCCGGCCGGGTGGACCGGCTGGAGAAGCAACTCGGCGACATCTCCGAGGAACTCGCGGGGGTCGACCTCGACCGCGACGCCCAGCACGCGTTGGCCCGCTCCCTGGACGCGGTGGAGCAGGACGTCCAGGAACTCCACCGCGAGATGCTCGACCGCCTCGACCACGAGGAGGGCGTCGTCACCGGCGTCCTGCTCAGCGAGGAGGGCGAGGCGGAGGCGCTGCTCGCCGACGCCTACGAACGCTGCGCCGCCGAGTACGGGCTGCGCCCGCGCGTCCGCGACCAGCGTTCCGCGCAGGCCACGGGCACCTACCGGGGAACGGTCTACTACCTGTCGGGACGCCGCCCCGAGGTTCTCGCCGAGGACCTGTTCACCCACGTCCGCGGCCTGTACGACCCGCGGGACCCGTCCGCCCTCAACGCACTGCTCACCGAGCTGGCGGCGCTGCGCGGCGGCGGCGTCGCGCGGTTCGGTCCGTTCACCGCGGTCAGCACGCCGACCGCCCTCGTCTGCGGCGTCCTCCCGGAGGAGAACACGCCCCCGACGGAGCCGTGGCAGCTCGTGGACCAGATCCGCGAGCTGCCGCCGGACCGCCAGAGCGACCTGTCGTGGCTGCGTTCCGACGACTGATCACGGCCGGACGAACCGCGGCGCGTCCTCCCTCCGGTCCACGCTGAACGCCAGCAGGCACCGGGGCACCCGCGCCGCGTCGAGCTGGAGGCACAGCCCGAGCCCGAGATCCGGGTCGACGAGAACCACGCGCCGCAGCGCCCACAGCGCCCGGCGCGCCCGGCCCCGGGTCTCCGGACGCTCCTCCTCGTGCAGCGTCCCCGTGACGACCCGTCCCGCGTACCGCCACAGGACCGCCGAGTCCAGCACCCGCACGCCCGCGGCCGTCAGGTTCACGACGATCACGACACCGCTGTCGTCGTCCGCCGACGGCACCGCGGCCGCACCCGGCATGTCGCCGGGAGCACGCGGCCCGCCCACGGCCCGGTGGTACCGCAGCGGGTCGAGCGTGTCGATGACGAACGCCCCCGCGTAGGGCCGGGACGCGCGCGGACGCCCCGCCCGCTCCCGCACCGGCCGCCGCGCGGCCCGCGTGCCGAACCGGGCGCTGAGGTCGAACACCATCCCCGCGTCGTCCAGCCACGCCGGCACCCCGAGCTTGGCCGCGGACTTCCGGCCGAGGGGTTCCATCGCCCGCCACCACTCGTCGGTGCGGCGGGAGAGCGTCGCCGCCATCCCGTGCCCGGGGAACGCCCCCTCCAGCACCGCGAGCGTCGCCCGCCACGTCGTGCTCCCCACGAACTCGGCCACGAACGCGTCCGCCAGCGCCTTGCGCCGCCCGGCATCCGCCATCGGCCCGGGCCGCACCGTCGCCGGCACCGGTTCCCCCTTCGCCCCCGAAGGCGGAGACACCGACAACCCTTTCCCCGGCAGGAAGGGCTCATCGTCTCCCGGCCCAGACCTGTCTCTTATACACCTCT
>NZ_SMKH01000489.1 GCF_004348515.1 Actinomadura sp. KC345
GGCTGCGGGGGTGACGGTGGGGGGAAGGCGACCGCGGGAGGTGTGGACGGCGGCTCCTCCCGGCCGGTCAGGGCCTGGATCAGCCCGCTGACCGCGGGCCGTTCGGCCGGGTCCTTCGCCAGCGACCGGGCGACGAGAGCGCGCAGCGCCGGGTCGAGCCCGTCCAGGTCGGGCTCGCCGCCGGTCACCCGGTGGATCGTCTCCGGGAGCGTCCCGCCGCCGAACGGGACGCGGCCCGTGCCCGCGTACGCGAGGACGCAGCCCCAGGCGAACACGTCCGCCGCCGGGGTGATCTCGGCGCCGTTCATCAGCTCGGGCGCCATGTAGGCGGGCGTGCCGATGAACTGGCCGGTCCTGGTCGGACCGTCCGAGGCGTCCAGCGCGCGGGCGATGCCGAAGTCGATCACGCGCGGGCCGGTCGGGGACAGCAGCACGTTGGACGGCTTGAGGTCGCGGTGCACGATCCCCGCGCCGTGGATCGCGCTCAGCGCCGTCGCGATGTTGACCGCCAGGGCCTCCAGGTCGCCGCCGCGCAGCGGCCCGCCCTCGGTGACGGCCGCGTCCAGCGACGGGCCGGAGACGTACTCGGTCACCACGTACAGCGGCTCGCCGTCCAGCCGGGCGTCCAGCACCGCGGCGGTACAGAACCGGCGGACCTGCCGCGCCGCCGTCACCTCGCTGCGAAAACGCTGGTGGAACGCCTCGTCGTCGGCCAGGTCCGCGTTGATGACCTTGACCGCGACCTGCCGGCCGGAGTCGTCCTCGCCGAGGAAGACCGTGCCCATCCCGCCGCGGCCGAGCCGCCCGAGCAACCGGTAGGGGCCGAGCCGCCGGGGGTCACGGTCACGAAGGGGGGCCTGCATGGGGGTCTCCCGGAGCCGGAGGGTGTTCTGTTCTGCTGACGTCGGATCAGGGCCCGCGCGTTCCCGCGTGCGGCCCTGAACCTCCCGCCCATACGCTTAGATGCCGGTATCCGCGGGCGGGTTCGGGAGGAACGGTGGACATGACGGTGGACGTGCTCGGCCCAGACTACGAGGCTTTCGAGCTGCCGATGGGCCGGGACGCCGAGGGTGAGGTCGTGGCGACGCTGGTGCGCAGGCGCGGCACCGATCCGTCCCGCCGCGCGGTGCTGTACCTGCACGGGTTCGTCGACTACTTCTTCCAGCGGCACCTGGCCGACTTCTACGTGGACCTCGGCTTCGACTTCTACGCGCTCGACCTGCGCAAGTACGGGCGGTCGCTGCGCCCGCACCAGACCCCGAACTACGTCGAGAGCCTGTCGGACTACTTCCCGGAGATCGACGAGGCCGTGCGGATCGTCCGGGACGTGGACGGGCACGACACGCTGCTGCTGAACGGCCACTCGACCGGCGGGCTCATCGCCGCGCTGTGGGCGGCCGGGGCGCGGGGCAAGGGCCTCGTCGACGGCCTGTTCCTCAACAGCCCGTTCCTGGACATCGCCGAGCCGCTGGTGATGCGCAAGGTCGGCGCGGGCCTCGCGCGGGCGCTGCGTCCCCGGTTCCCGAAGGCGAAGCTGCCGGCGGGCGTGTCCGACCGGTATCCGCGGAGCATCCACCGCGACCACGAGGGCGAGTGGGACTTCGACCTGGAATGGAAGCCGATCCTCGGGTTCCCGGTGCGGGCGGCGTGGCTGGCGGCCGTCCGCCGCGGGCAGCTCCGCCTGCACAGGGGACTGGACGTCGACGTCCCGGTGCTGGTCATGGCCTCCACGCGCAGCATCCGCCCCACCCGCAAGGTGCTGGACGTGACCGGCGCCGACGCCGTCCTGGACGTCGAGCACATGGCGCGCTGGGCACCCCGGATCGGCCGGCACGTCACGCTCGTCCGGATCGACGGCGGCCTGCACGACCTGGTCCTGTCGGACGAGCCCGCCCGCACGCGGGTCTTCGAGGAGCTGACCCGCTGGACGAACGGGTACCTTCCCGCCGGCTGACCCTTCGGTCGAGCCCGCGGCGCGGCGGCCGTCAGCCGAGGATCTTCGACATGTCGAAGTCGTCGAACTGGACGGCCGCCACCTGTGCGGGGTTCCCGCCCCGCTGGAGCTCCATCCCCGTCCATCCGTTGTCGAGCGGCTGGTCGGTGTCCGTCACGTCGATCACCTGGTCGCCGTTCACCCAGAGCCGCAGCCTGACCTCCTTGCCGCCGTCCGCGCTCTCGCAGCCGATCTGCAGCGTGTTGGGGCCGTCGTCGGAGAAGCCGGGCACCGAGTCCGGTGCGGCGAGCTCCTTGCTGCCCTGCTCGCCGTTGGTCTTGCGGAGCACCGCGCCCTTGCCGTCCTTGCGGACCATGAACAGGTACTGGTAGATCGTGTCCTGGTTGTTGTTGGCGCGGCACAGCAGCCCGTAGCGGGCGTCGGCCGGCCCCTCGGCGACACTGGTCGTCACGGTCACGAGGACCGGGTCGGGGAACGTCTTCACGTCCTCCTTGGGCACCCACCTGGAGACGGACGCGGTGCTTCCGCTGGTCTGCATCCGGTACGTGCCGTCACGGTAGCCGTAGTCGTCCCCGAACGCATCCCAGCCGGAGTCGTCGTTGGAGAAGTCGTCGCTGAACACCGTGGCGAGGTTCTCGGGCGGGCCGCCCGGACGCAGCACGGTGAGACCGACGACGGCGAGGACCGCGAGCGCGGCGACGGCCGCGGCGCCGATGATCAGCGGGCGGCGGGGGAGCCCGCTCCGGCCGCCGGCGACCGGGCCGTCGCGGCGCGTGGTGTCGCCGCCGGACGTGGCCGGCGGTGAATGGAAGGCGGTCTGGCCGGTCGGCGCCTGGCCGGTCCGCGCCTGGACGGTCGGGTCGTGCGCGGGGCCGTGCCAGCCGGCCTGGACGGTCTGGGCGAGCGTGGCCGGGTCGGTCTCGCCGTGGCCGACCAGCCGTCCGAGCAGGTCCTGGACGGACGGGCGGTTGCGCGGGTCCTTGTCGAGCGCGGCGGCGACGATGTCGCGCAGGCCGGGGTCCAGCCCGTCCAGCCCGGGCTCGTCGTGCGCGACCCGGTAGAAGATCTCCGGGACGGTACTGCCCTTGAACGGCGGGCCGCCCGTCCCGGCGTAGGCGACGACGCAGCCCCACGAGAACACGTCGGACGCGGGCGTGACCGGCTCGCCGCGCAGCAGTTCGGGCGGAAGGTAGTTCGGCGTCCCGACGAACTGGCCGGTGCGGGTGGGACCGTCGGAGGCGTCGAGGGCGCGGGCGATGCCGAAGTCGATGACGCGCGGTCCGGTGGAGGACAGCAGCACGTTGGCGGGCTTGAGGTCGCGGTGCACGATCCCGGCGCCGTGGATGGCGGCGAGCGCGGTGGCG
>NZ_SMKH01000048.1 GCF_004348515.1 Actinomadura sp. KC345
GTCCTCCCTGCTTGCCCCCTCGTCACTTGCCCCCTCGTCACTTGCCCCCTCGTCACTTGAGCCCTCGTCACTTGAGCCCTCGTCACTTGAGCACGTCGAGGAACAGGTCCGGGTCGACGTTGCCGCCGGAGAGGATCGAGACGTAGGTCCCCCCCGCGGGGAGTTCGTCGCGGTGGTAGAGGTACGCGGCGGTGGCCACGGCCCCGGCCGGTTCGGCGATCAGGCGGGCCTCGCGGGCCAGGCGGCGCATCGACGTCCTGATCTCGTCCTCGGTGACGGTGACGATCCCGTCCACGTGGGCGCGCATGTGCGCGAACGGCCGGTCGCCGACCCGCTGGACGCGCAGGGCGTCGGCGACGGTGCGGCCGGTCGCCTCCGCGTCCCAGGAGACGGGGCGTCCCGCACCCATCGACTCGCGGGCGTCGGCGGCGAGCTCGGGCTCGACGCCGACGATCACGGCCTCGGGACGGAGCGCCTTGACCGCGGCGGAGACCCCGGCGACCAGTCCGCCGCCGCCGACCGGGACGAGGACCACGTCCACGTCCGGGCGGTCCTGGACGATCTCGATGCCCGCGGTGCCCTGGCCGGCGATGACCCGGGCGTCGTCATAGGGCGGGATCATCGCGAAGCCGTGCGCGCCGGCGAGCTGGGCCGCGGTCTCGGCGCGGGCCTGCGACGTCGGCTCGACATAGACGATCTCGGCGCCGAGCGTCATGCACGCGTCCACCTTCACGGCCGGGGCCGTGTGCGGCATGACCAGGATCGCCTTGGTGCCGAGGGCGCGTGCCGCGTACGCGACGGCCTGCGCGTGGTTGCCGCTGGAGTGCGTGACCACGCCGCGCTCGCGCTCGGCCTCGGGCAGCGCGGAGATGGCGGCGTACGCGCCGCGCAGCTTGAACGCGCCGATCGGCTGCAGCGACTCGGCCTTCACCAGCAGCGACGGCTCCCCGGCGGCGGAGGCGGGGTGGCGGGGAAAGGGCACGAGCGGGGTCCGGACGGCGACGCCGGCGATGCGCTCGGCGGCCAGTTCCATCTCCGGCAGCGATACGAGATCGGACATGTTCTGGGAGACTACTTCGCGCGGCGCGCAGCGGCGCCCGGCGGCCCGTCCCGGACGTGACTTGGCAGGTCAAACGGGGTCAACGTGATCTGCGTTACCGATGGCGCGGGCACCGTCGGTGATCGCTCCTGTTCGACGAACTACGGACCGTGATCTTTTCCGAAAACAAGGGAGAAATCGGTCTTGACCCGCCACACTGTTAAACAGTCCACCCGCGCCGAGAGCGGGACAAAGGGGGAGAGAAAACGTGGAGAGCACGAGCGAGCGCCTGCTGACCCCAGGGGAGGTCGCCGCCCTCTTCCGGGTCGACCCGAAGACGGTCACCCGGTGGGCCGCCGCGGGGCGGATCAGCAGCATCCGTACCCCGGGGGGGCACCGGCGCTTCCGCGAGTCCGAGGTGCACGCGCTGCTGCGAGGCGAGGAGCCCATCGTCGAGCATTCGGCGCGCTGACCCCGGTCTCCGCATCTCCGGCCTCTGCCGCCCGGACCGCCGCGCCGTGGTAGTCCTTCAGGGAATCCCTCGCCCGGGCGGCCGGGGTCCGCTCCTCCGCACCGTGCACCTGGAGACCGTGCATCCGGCCCGTCCCACGCCCGGTCCGCGCCGCTCCTGATCTCCGGATCACTCCTGATCCCCGGCTCCGTCCGCCTTCCACTCCTCGAACCGGCGGAGCAGGTCCGCGTCCTCGTCCCGCCAGCGACGCCGCCTCTCCTCCAGTTCCTCCTCGGTGAGCGACTCGCCGAGGAGGCGGTCGTAGCCGGGGTCGTCCGGCCCGATCTCGACGTAGGCGTCGGCGATGATCGGTCCCTCGCCCGCCGCCGTCTCGTCCTCGCCGGGTTCGGCGAGGACGCTGTGCGGGACCCGGAGCGTGCCATCGGGGAGCCGGATCACGTACATCCTCGATCACCCCTGCCCTTTTCTGAACACGGCCTAGATCCCGTACCGGCGGTTGAAGAAGAGCATGACCTCCAGGGCGGTCCGGATGTTGCCGCCGAGCATATCCACGAGGGCGGGACGCTGCCGGGAGGAGATCGCGGCGAACGCGTCCGCGAAGAACTCGCGGCGGCCGAGCGCGTCGGGCTGCCGGTGGAAGTCGCTCGCCAGATGCGGCCTGCACTCCTCGTACAGCCGCTGGAAGGCCGGGGTGTCGGACGTCCACGCGCCGTCGTCGCCGTCGATGTCGTCGAGCGCGTGCCCGACCTCGTGGAGCATCACGTCCGGCGTCGGGGACGGCCGGTCGCCGACGACGATCTTGCGGTCGCCGTACGCGCCGGCGCAGATGTCCCAGGTGGCGCGGCCCGACGGGAGCGGGCGGTCGCGCAGGTGGCCCATGTCGTCGAGCTGCGGGACGCCGCCGGGGCCCACGTAGATGCCGTCGAGCCCGCCCGCGAGCTTCTCCTTCAGCGGCTCGGGCAGCGACGCCAGGCTGTCCACGGCCCCGATCACCTCGGGTGGCGGCGGCCCCTCCCGGACGTCCCACTGCCGGTAGATGATGCCCTCCAGAGGGCCGCAGTGGCGGCGGCCGTCGGCCGCGTGCGGCGTCCCCGGCGGGTGCGGCTCCACGCGCAGCCGGTCGTCCTCCAGCTCGAAGTCGCTCCACGAGAGGTCGCCGGACCTCGGCCGCCCGTGCCTGCGGCGTCCGAACCGTCCGGTGAGCCCGGCCACGGCGTCCCCGCCGTCCACGCCGCCGTCCACGCCGTTGGCGCCGGCGCGGTCCGGGCCGACCGCGTAGTCGTCGTCGCGGCCCGCCTTGCGGAACCGGCCGAAGCGGTCGCGCGGCTGGTTGCTGCGGGGCCGTACCTGGCCCGAGTCCGGCGGCGACGGGGAGTACGCGGCGTCGTCCTTGGGGCTCTGCGCGCGGCGGAGCGACTCCCGGTTCCGCAGTTCCCGGGGCTTGCGATGGACGCCTTTGAAGCGCATCAGGCTCCTCTGTCGACGGGGCCCGCAGGGTTCAAAGCGACGCTCATCGAGTCCTGACGGACAAGGCCCCGCAAGCAGGGTAAGCCGGAACCCGACTTGGCGTCATCCCCGGGAGTCACGGATACCCTTTTGTCGTGATAAACGTGCTGGTTACGCTGCTTTTGCTCGGTGTCTGGGTCTACTGCTGCCTGGACGTGCTCCGTACCGACCCGTCCGAGTTGCGCCACCTGTCCAAGAAGGGCTGGCTCGCGGTCGCCTTCTTCGGCTTCCTCATCGGCTCCGTGCTGTGGCTGCTGGACGGCCGTCCCCGGGGCGGCCGTCCGGCCGTCCTCGGCTCGCGGATGGCCGCCGACGGCCCGATCGGACCGGACGACGACCCGGCGTTCCTCCGCGATCTGGAACGCCGGCTCCGCGGCGAGGACGGCTGAGGCGCGTCGAGGGCGGCTGAGCGCGCCTCAGGCGCAGCGGCTGAGCCGCGCCTCAGGCGTAGGAGTGCAGGCCCGAGAACATGTAGTTCACGCCGAAGAAGTTGAACAGCAGCGCGGCGAACGCGAGCAGGGACAGGACCGCGGCCTTGCGGCCCTTCCACCCGGACGTCGCACGGGCGTGCAGGTAGGCCGCGTAGATGATCCAGGTGATGAACGACCAGATCTCCTTGGGATCCCAGCCCCAGTAGCGGCCCCACGCCTCGTCGGCCCAGATGGCGCCCATGATGATCGCGGCGGTCCAGATCGGGAACGCGAACATCGTGACCCGCATCGCGAGGCGGTCCAGCGTCTCGGCCGACGGGATGTGGGACAGAACGGCGCCCGGACCCGCCTCACTGGCCTCCGCGCGGGCCTTCAGCAGGTAGAAGATCGTGGCCGCGCCCGCGATGGTGAACGCACCCGTCGCGATGATCGCGGCGGTCACGTGGATGGCGATCCAGTAGGAGTTCAGCGCCGGGGTGACCGGGCCCACCGAGTCGTACAGCCAGATGTTCGCCACGCCCAGCCCGACGACGGCGGCGGCCATGACGAACGCGCCGAGGTAGCGCGCCTTGTAGCGGAACATCACGACCATGAACGCGGTGACGGCGGCGAACGTGATCGCGGTGAGGAACTCGTACATGTTCCCCCACGGCCACCTGCTCGCCGACAGACCGCGCGTCACCATGACGCCCAGGTGCGCGCCCCAGCCCAGCACGGTCACCAGGAGCGCGAGACGAACCCAGTCGACCTGCGGGCGCCCGCTCTCGTCCTCGTCGGCGCCCTCGCCTGCGGAGGCGGCGGAGGCGTCCGCCGGGGCGGCGTCCTCGGCCTCGGCGCCCGCGGCGCCTACCAGGACCTTGACGTCCGCCTTCTCCGGCTCCGCCTCGGCCGCCACCTGGCGGCGGCCGAAGCCGAGGTCGACGGCGTAGGCGGCCAGCGCGACCACGTACATGACCACGGTGGTCAGCATGAGCTTGTCGCTCATGTTCGCGAGCTCGGCAGTGCTCACCTCGTCACTCCTTCGATTCGTCCGCCTGCCCGGCCTCACGGCCGGAGGCGGGCTCGCTGTCGGGCCCCTCGCTGGACCCCTCGTCAGACCGCCCGTCGGCGGACCCCTCGGCGTCAGGCCCTTCGTCGTCAGGCCCTTCGCCGTCAGACCCTTCGCCGTCAGCCCCTTCGCCGTCAGACCCTTCGCCGTCAGACCCTTCGCCGTCAGCCCCATCGCCGTCAGCCCCATCGCCGTCAGGTCCATCGCCGTCAGGTCCTTCGTCAGGTGCCTTGCCGTCCGGGCCTTCGCCCTCGGGGCCCTCGTCGTCAGGTTCGGGCCGCGGGCCGCGCAGGGCGGTCACGATCTCGTCGAACTCGGGGGTCGGGGTCCCCAGCGTGAGGCCGCCGACCTCGACCACCGTACGCCCGCCCTCGCCGGCGCTCGCACGGACCCACACCCTGCGGCGCCTGACCATGAACGAGGCCGCCACGCCCAGCACGGCGAGAATGGCCGCGACCAGGGCCGGGACCCGTCCGGGGTCCCGGTTGACCGAGAGCGTCACGTACTGCTTCAGCCCGTCGAACGTGACCGACCCGGCGCCGCCGGGCAGCTCGAACGTCTCCCCCGGCTCCAGCAGCTTCTGGCCGTCCTTGACGGGGTGGAGCGTCTTGCCGAGCCCCTCCAGCTTGTAGACCGACTGGGGGGTTCCGGAGTCCAGGCCGATGTCGCCCTTGAACGCCGAGATCGTGACGACCGGGCGGAGCGGCGCCGGGAACGCCGAGACGATCTGCTTGCCGTCCTCGCTCGCCATCGCGGTCGGCCACAGGATCGCGTAGAAGGCGAGCTGGTCGGGCTGGGCGTCGGGGACCTTGATGACCCCTTCGGACGTCTGGTTCCGCGGCTCCATCTCCAGGAACGGCACCGAGTCCTGGAACGCGACGTTGCCCTCGGCGTCCCGGACGGTGAAGGTCGGCGCGTAGCCGTGCCCGAGCAGGTACACCTTCGCTCCGCCGACGCCGAGCGGGTGGTTCATCCGCAGGTCGTACCGCTTCTCCCCGTCGTCGGGGGTGGCCCGGTAGCGGATGTCGGCGTTGAAGTCGATGGCCTGGCCGCGCTTGTCGCCCTCGGTCTGGTACTCGGCCTTGAAGTCGTCGAGGGAGACGGTGAACGGCGCCAGCTCGCCGTCGTTGAACGCCCGTCCCGGGTTGAACTGGTCGTACTGGTTGAGCGAGTTGGCGAACGTCTTGCCCTCGGTCAGCAGCACGTTCCCCTGGTAGCCGAACAGGTTGCCGAGGCCGAGCGCGAACAGCAGCCCCAGCAGCGCCAGGTGGAAGAGCAGGTTGCCGGTCTCGCCCAGGTAGCCCTTCTCGGCGGACGCGGCGGCGCCGGAGACGTCCACGCGGAACCGGCGTCCGCGCAGCACCGTGCGCGCCTCGGCGAGGACGTCCTCCGGGGACGCGTCCGTCTCGTACTTCGCCGACTGGGGCAGCCGCCCGAGGTTGCGGGGCGCCGCCGGGGGGCGGGCCCGCATCGACCGGTAGTGCTGGGAGGCGCGGGGGATGACGCAACCGGCGAGCGAGACGAACAGCAGGATGTAGATCGCCGCGAACCAGGGCGCGGCGAAGACGTCGAACATCGACAGCCGGTCCAGCCAGGGACCGAGCGTCTTGTGCTCTTCGAGGTAGGTCGCGACGTCCCCGGGCGCCTGCCCCCGCTGCGGCAGGATCGATCCGGGGACCGCGCCGAGCGCCACGAGGAACAGCAGGATCAGCGCGGTGCGCATCGTGGTGAGCTGCCGCCAGCCCCATCTCAGCCAGCCGAGCGGGCCGATGCCGGCGGGGCGCGTCACCTCCCCCGGCGCCCGCCGCGCGGCGGGCGACCGCGTCGCCGACTCCCCGTCTCTGACTTCGTCCTGGATCTCAGTCATCTCAAATCACCGGTTCGAAGCCGCTGATCCACGACTTCAGCTCGATGTTCAGGTCACCCCACAGGCCGCTCACCAGCAGCACCCCGATGAGGACGAGCATCCCCCCGCCGATCCGCATGACGAGGGGGTAGTGGCGCTTCACCGCGCTGAACGCGCCGAGCGCCCAGCGGTAGGCGATCGCGGCGGCCACGAACGGCAGCCCGAGGCCCAGGCAGTACGCGAGCGACAGTAGCGCGCCCCGTCCGGCGCTCGCCTCGGTGACGGCGAGGCTCTGCACCGCGCCGAGCGTCGGCCCGATGCACGGCGTCCAGCCGAGCCCGAACAGGACGCCGAGCAGCGGCGCCCCCGCGAGACCGGCCGCGGGGAGCCGGCCCGACTTCATCGTCCGCTGCAACCCCGGGATCAGGCCCATGAACGCGAGGCCGAACAGGATCGTGACGACGCCGAGGACTCGGGTGATCGTCTCCTGGTACTCCAGCAGCCACCGGCCCAGCCCCCCGAAGATCGCGCCGTAGCTGACGAACACGACGCTGAACCCCGCGATGAACAGCAGGGTGCCCGCGAGCAGCCGGCCGCGCCGCTGGTCGGCCAGGTCCGCGCCGGTCATGCCGGTCACGTACGACAGGTAGCCCGGCACCAGCGGCAGGACGCACGGCGAGGCGAACGAGACGAGCCCGGCCAGCGCCGCCAGCGGCGCCGCCACCACCAGCGACCCGCTGAAAACCGTCTCGGTGAGGGAGCTCACGTTCCCGCCGTGCTCACTTCTGGGCTCATTTCTCCGCGGAGACCTTGTCGACGAGCGGCGTGAGCTTGGAGTAGGTCGTCGCGCCGACGATGCGGGCGGCGATCCGGCCCTGCCGGTCCAGGACGAGCGTGCTCGGGATCGCGCTGGGCGGCACCTCGCGGAACGCCAGCGTGACCTGGCCGTCGGCGTCGAACAGGCTCGGATAGGTGACCTTGAACTTGCGCTCGAAGGCCTCGGCGTTCGCCTTGGAGTCCTTGAAGTTGACGCCGAGGAACTCGACGCCCTCGTCCTTCTTCTCGGTGTAGACGTGCTGCAGGGTCGGCGCCTCACCGCGGCAGGGCGCGCACCAGGACGCCCAGAAGTTGACGACCACGACCTTGCCCTGGAACTCGGACAGCTTGAACGGCTCGCCGTCCAGGAGCCCGCCGCTGACGCCCTGGACGTCCGTGCGGTCGGCGGGCTTGAACTCGGTGATGTTGCCGTCGCCCGAGATGAACCGGTTGCCGTCCCCGCCCGTTCCGTTCTCCGAGGCGCTGGTCCCGGCGCAGCCGGCCAGCAGCCCGCAGAGCGCGGCGACGGTGGCGGCGGCGCGCAGAGGGGAGATTCGGGGGCTCAACGGACCCTCCTACTACAAGACGTAGTACACAACGTACCGGTGCTTTCAGGCACCCGCGACACTGGGCCCCTTCGCGATCCCGGCGGCGGGCTCGCTGTAGGACACCTCCACGAGCCGGCTGCCGTCGAACGTCAGGCTGGTGACACTGGCCAGGGTGCACTCGCGCCTGTTCGGCAGGTGCCAGAGGCGGCGGCGCTCGGCGTGCAGCCGCAGGATCCAGACGGGCAGCTGGTGGCTGACGCACACGGCCTCGTGGCCGCGCGCCGCCTCCCGCGCCCGGATCACGGCGGCGCGCATCCGCGCGGCGAGCGCCCGGTACGGCTCCCCCCAGGACGGGCGGAACGGGTTGCGCAGGTGGTACCAGTGCTCCGGGCGGCGCAGCGAGCCCGCCCCGGCCCCGAACGTCAGCCCCTCGAAGTGGTTGCCGGCCTCGATCAGACGATCGTCCACCGTCACCGGCAGGTCGAGCGCGTCGGCGAGCGGCGCGGCCGTCTCCAGCGCCCGCTGCATCGGCGACGAGAACAGCGCGGTGACGTCCCGCTCGGCGAACCATTTCGCGGCGGCCTTCGCCATGAGGACACCGTCCTCGCTGAGGCGGTACCCGGGCAGCCGCCCGTACAGGATGCCCTCGGGATTGTGCACCTCACCGTGCCGCAGCAGGTGAACGATCGTCATTTCAGTCATCGCGAGGTCAGGTTACCCGCGCCGCTTGATCCTTCCGGCCACCGGCCGCCCCGGGCGCCGTTCAGCTCCGGGAGGCGGAGACGAACCTCGCGATGTGCCGGGCGGCGCGGTCGAGCTCGGCCTCGCCGATCTCGACGCCCTCCATCCCCTGCAGGTACCGGTAGGTGAGCGCGGCGGTGCAGACGGCGGCGGCCGCCACCGGTGCGGTGCAGCTGACCGGTGACACGCCGCCCTCGGGGCCGAGCATGGCGATGCGCGCCGACACCCGGGGCGAGGGGACCTCCTGGTTCTCGCCCTCCATGTCGCTCGTCAGCATCGCCAGGACGCCGGGCGCCCCGGTGGGGACGTCCTCGCGCGTGGACAGGGTCGAGGTGCAGTCACCGGTCAGTTCCCTTTCCCGCTGGGCCCGCGGGGAGTCCGGGAAGTACTGGCAGACCTTCGAACCGATCACGCCGACCGATCCCGTCCATGAGTGCCTGACCATGCCCGTCCGGGCGTTCCCCACGCTGGTGCCGCCGGAGTTCACGCCGATCGACCCCTCGCAGGACGCGCCGGACGGGCCGATCAGCAGCACTTGGTTGGCGCGGTAGACGGTCGCGTTCCCCGGCAGCTCGATCTGGGTGGGCAGCGTGACCCGCGCGGGCCCGGTGGGCGGCGCGATCGGCTCGCCGCCCGGTCCCGTGGTGACGCAGTCGCGAACGTCCGCCACGGTGGCGGCGACCGGCGTCGTGGTCGCCGTGGGTCTCGGCTCCGGATCGTCGCCGGTGGCCTGCTGGACCCCCACGGCGCCCGCTCCGACCACCGCGGCCGTCCCGATGGCGCCGGCCGTCACACCGGGACCACTGGCGAAGAACGCCTTCACGGCCGAGGTTCCCGCCACCTTGCCCGACATGGCGGCATGCCCGGCCGCCTGTCCCGCGGCCTGTCCCGCGGCCTGTCCCGCCGCCTGACCCGCCGCTTGGCCCGCCGCCATCCCGGTCGCGGACGCCGCGCCGGGCATCAGCGACGCGGCCAGCGGGAACAGGGCGGCGAGGGCGACCGCGGAAGCGGCGAGGGTCCGGAGCCCGCGCTGCTCCCAGTCCTCGCCGTAGGCCTCCCGTGCGGTGCGCTCCAGTTCGTCCACGAACGCGGCGGCGCCCTGCGGGCGCTCCTCCGGGTCCTTGGCCATGCCATGGGTCACCAGCGGCCGGAGCGGCTCGGGGACGGCCTCGACCGGGACGGGGCCGGTCAGGTGGGCCCGCATCAGCGCGGCGCGGTCGCCCGAGTAGGGGCGGCGTCCGCTGACGCACTCGACGAACACGCAGGTCGCCGCGTACACGTCGCACGCGGGGGTGGCGACGTGCCGGCTCCACTGCTCCGGCGCCATTTAGTACGCGGTGCCCGCGCCGCCCGCCTCCTGCCCGGCCGACGCCGCGATGCCGAAGTCGACGAGCCGGCTCTGCCCGTCCGCCGGGACGACGACGTTGGCGGGCTTGTAGTCGCGGTGGACGACGCCGACCGCGTGCGCGGCGGCCAGGCCCAGCAGCGAGCCCTTGAGGACGGTCAGAGCGGCCTCGGGGGCGAGTGGCCCGTGGCGTTCCAGCACGTCCTTGAGGGGGGCGCCGTCGATGGCCTCCATGACGATGGCGGCGGTTTCCGGACCCATGACGAGCCGGTAGAGGCGGGCGACGTGCGGGCTGTCCGCGCGCGAGCATCCCGGCCTCCGCGCGCAGCCGTTCCCGGGCCTCCTCGTCCGCGGCGGCGGGCAGGTACTTGATCGCCACGGGCGTGCCCGACTCGTCATGCCGGGCGAGCACCACCCGCCCCTGGGCGCCCGCCCCGAGGCGGCGCAGCTCCGTGAACCCGCTGACCCGCCATTCGGCTCCGTCGGCGCCCATGCGTCCCCCGTCGATGATCGCGATGGCAGGGAATGTACCGAAAAGCGCCCGCACGCGGCGTCGGGCGGTCGGCGGCGTCGGGCGGTCGGCTACGTGGCGGCGGTGAGCGCGGGGACGCCGGGCGGGACGGCCGCGCGCAGCGCGGTGACGACGGCGCGGATCGCGGGACGGCGGGCGGCCTCCTCGCGCCAGACCGCGTAGACCCGGCGCGACAGCGGGGCGTCCAGCGGGACGATCGCGACGCCGGGCGGCACGTCGCAGCGGCCGAGGCGGGGCAGGATCACGTTGCCGAGCCCGGCGGCGACCAGGGCGAGCTGCGTGGCGAACTCGTAGGCCATGTGGTCGATGCGGGGCTCGCTGTCGACCGCGCGGAGCGTCCGCAGCAGCCAGTCGCAGCAGATGCTGTCGGGCGAGGAGCTGATCCAGGGATCGCCGGCCAGCTCCTTGAGTTCGATCGCGTCGCGGCCTGCGAGCGCGTGCCCCTCCGGCAGCGCCACGTCGGCGACGTCGTCGCAGATGACGCCCTTGTGCAGCCCCTCGGTCAGCGGCAGCGGCTCGTTGTTCCAGTCCTGGACGACGGCCATGTCGAGGTCGCCGCGCACCACGAGCGGCATGCTGCGCATGGGATCCTCCTCGCTGAGCAGGACGCGCAGGTCGGGATGCTCGGCGCGCAGAGAGCGCAGTGCGGCCGGCATGAGCCCGCGGACCGCGGTGGGGAAGGCCGCGACCGTGAGCTGCCCGACGACCGAGCCGCGGTGCGCCTCCAGGTCGGCCTGCGCCTGCTCGACGAGCGACAGGATCCGCTCGGCGTGGACGACGAGGAGTTCGGCGGCGTCGGTGAGGCGGACGCCGCGCCCGTTGCGTTCGAGGAGCTTCTGGCCGGTCTCGCGCTCCAGCTTGGCGAGCTGCTGGGAGACGGCCGACGTCGTCACGTGCAGGACGTCGGCGGCGGCGCTGACCGAGCCGTAGGTCGCGACGGCGCGCAGCGCACGCAGCCGTTCGAGATCAAGCATGAAGCAATACTAAAGCGAGTCGTCAAGAAATTCTCGCTTGTCCTAAAGCAAACGTGTCACGACGATCGGAGGCATGAGACCGCGCCATGTGCTGCTGGCCACCTTGATCGCCGCCTTGTGGGGGTTCAACTTCGTCCCGATCAAGGTGGCGCTGGACGACTTCCCGCCGCTGCTGATGGCCGCGCTCCGGTTCACGGCCGCGGCGCTGCCCGCCGTCTTCCTCGTGCGGCGGCCCCCGGTCCCGGCGCGCTGGCTCGTGCTCGTCGGCGTCCCGCTCGGGGTCGGGCAGTTCGGCCTGCTGTTCCTCGGCATGCACATGGGTATGCCCGCGGGGCTGGCGTCGGTCGTCCTCCAGGTCCAGGCGATCTTCACCGCGCTGTTCGCGGCGGTGCTGCTGCACGAGCGGCTGAGCGCCCGGCTGATCGCGGGCATGGCCGTCGCGTTCGGCGGCGTCACGCTCATCGGCGTGGCGCAGGCCGAGGGCGGGAGCCCGGTCGCGGCGTTCCTGGTCTGCCTCCTCGCGGCGGCGAGCTGGGGACTGGCGAACGTCGCCATGCGGCGGATGAACCAGGCCGCCCGCGGGCCGGTCGACGCGTTCGGGTTCATGGTGTGGATGTCGCTGGTGCCGCCGATCCCCCTCCTCGCCCTCTCGCTGGTCTTCGAGGGACCGGCGGCGATCGCGGACGCGGCGCGCGGCCCCTCGCCGGCCGGCCTCGCCTCGCTGGCGTTCATCGCCTACGTCTCGACCCTCTTCTGCTTCGGCGCCTGGGGGTGGCTGATGCGCCGGTACGAGGCCAGCACGGTCGCGACCTACTCGCTGCTCGTCCCGCCGTTCGGGCTGCTGTCGGCGGGCCTGCTGCTCGGCGAGCACGTGACCGCCACGCATCTGGCAGGGGCCGTCCTGGTCATGGTGGGCGTCACCGCCGGCAGCGTCCGCCTCCGCTCGCGCGTGGACATCGCCCAGCCCGCCGACATCGGGCCCGCGGACATCCGGCCCGCCGAAACGAGGTGAGACCCATGAGGGGAATCCACGCTTCGCTCGTCACGCCGTTCACCCACTCCGGCGACGTGGACGCCAAGTCGCTCGAACGGCTCGCCGTCCACTGCCTGGAGAACGGCACGGACGGGCTGGTCGCGCTCGGCACGACCGGCGAGGCCGCCCTGCTGGACCCGGCCGAGCAGCGGACGGTCCTGGAGGTCTGCCGCGCCGTCTCCATCGAGCACGGGACGCCGCTGATCGTCGGCGCCGGGACGATGGGCACCGAGGACTCCATCCGGCAGGCCCGCGAACGCGCCGCGACGGCCGACGCGCTGCTCGTCGTCGTCCCGTACTACCTGCGCCCGTCGGACGAGGCCGTCATCGACCACTTCGCCGCGGTCGCCGCGGCCGTGGACGTCCCGATCCTGCCGTACAACATCCCGTACCGGACGGGGAAGCACGTTTCCGCGGACACGCTCGTCCGGCTGCTCTCCCTCGACGGCGTCGCGGGCATGAAGCACTGCGCGGGCGCCATCGACCACGACACGCTCGCCCTGCTCGCGGGGAACCCCGGAAAGGCGGTCCTTGCCGGGGACGACGCGTACATCTACCCGATGCTGCACCTCGGCGCGGCCGGCGGCATCGCCGCGTGCGCCTGCCTCGCGCCATCCGCATACGCCGCGATGGCGGCCGCGGCGCGCGACGGCGACACGACCCGCGGGCTCGCGCTCCACAACGCGCTGCTCCCCATGGCCGAGGCGCTGTTCAGCGAACCGGCGCCCGCCGTCCTCAAGGCCTGCCTCGCCGAGGAAGGACTGATCGACACCCCCGTGGTCCGCACCCCGCTGCACGCACCGCACCCCGATTCGGTCACCGCGGCCCTCACCGCCCACCACGCCCTACCCGCCTGACGCGAGAGGGAGTGGGCCTGGACGGCGTTTAGGGCGACGGAGAACGGCGTTTAGGACGAGTGCCGGGCCGCGGCTCGGGCGGCGTGCGGAAGGGCGTCCAGGACCCGTTCCAGCGCCTCCCCGTCATGCGCGGACGACAGGAACCACACCTCGTACGCCGACGGCGGCAGGTACACGCCGCGTTCCAGGGCCGCGTGGAAGAACGCCGCGTACGCCTTGGAGTCCTGGCGCTGCGCCGCGGCGAAGTCGCCGACGGGGGCGTCGGCGAAGAAGACCGAGAACAGGTTTCCGGCGTGCTGCGCCGAGTGAGGGACGCCCTCGCGCTCCAGGGCCTCCGACGCGGCCTTCGACACGATCTCCGCCGAACGGTCGATCGCCGCGTACACCTCGTCCGTGGCGTGCCGCAGCGTGGCGAGGCCGGCGGCGGTGGCGAGCGGGTTCCCCGACAGGGTGCCCGCCTGGTAGACGGGACCGGCCGGGGCGAGCCGGTCCATGATGTCGGCGCGCCCGCCGAACGCGGCAGCGGGGAGCCCGCCCCCCATCACCTTCCCGAACGTCATCAGGTCGCCCGGCACGCCCTCGATCCCGAACCAGCCGGACCTGGACGCCCGGAACCCGGTGAGGACCTCGTCGATGACCAGCAGCGCGCCGTACCGCTCGCACAGCCGCTTCAGCAGCGCGTTGAAGTCGGGCACGGGCGGCACCACGCCCATGTTGCACGGCACCGCCTCGGTGATCACGCAGGCGATCTCCGTACCGTGCTCGTGGAAGACCGTCTCCAGCGCCGCGACGTCGTTGTAGGGCAGGATCAGCGTGTCGCCCGTGGTCGCGCCCGTCACGCCCGGGGTGTCGGGCAGGCCGAACGTGGCGACGCCGGAGCCGGCCGCGGCGAGCAGCGAGTCGACGTGCCCGTGGTAGCAGCCGGCGAACTTCACGATCCTGGGGCGTCCGGTGAACCCGCGCGCCAGCCGGATCGCCGACATCGTCGCCTCGGTACCCGAGTTGACCAGGCGCACCTTCTCCACCGGCGTCCGGGCGGCGATCTCCTCGGCGAGCTCCACCTCGCCCGGCGTCGGCGCCCCGTAGGACGTGCCGCGTCCCGCGGCGTCCCGCACCGCGTCCACGACGGCCGGGTGCGCGTGGCCGAGGATCATCGGCCCCCACGAGCACACCAGGTCGACGTACTCGTTGCCGTCGGCGTCCGTCAGGTACGGCCCGCGCGCCGAGGCCATGAAGCGGGGGGTCCCGCCGACGGCCCCGAAGGCCCGGACCGGCGAGTTGACGCCTCCGGGCACCACCGCGGCGGCACGGTCGAACAACTGCTGGGAGCGATCGATACCAGTCACGGAAGCAGTCTCTCAGTTGCAGTTCGGCGACTTGCCTTGACCTCGCACCGTACGGGCCGATATTCCACCAAGTACGACATCGGCGCCCTGTCTCGCACACGATCTCACGGCGCCCCGCATATTCACCGGCTGTAGTCACCGGCCGTACTCATTGACAGGCCGTATCGGAGGGATGGCTTTCAACGTGGTTGACGGCTGGACGGTCCCGGGATTCACCCACGACCGGGAGCTGGGCAACGGCGCCTCGGGCCGGGTGATGCTGGCGACCGACGACATGACCAGCACCAAGGTCGCGATCAAGTACCTCGGCGCCGGGCTCGCCACCGACGAGGCGTTCCTGTCGCGGTTCCGCGAGTCCGCACGCGCCCTGTCGCAACTGGAAGACCCCAACGTGGTCGACCTGTACGATTTCGTCGAGACCCCGGACGGCGCCGCGATCGTGATGCAGTACGCCGAGGGCGTCAGCCTGCGGCGGGTCCTGGCGGTCCAGGGGCCCACCGGCCCGCTGGCGGCCCTGTCGATGCTCGGCGGAACGCTCCTGGGGCTCGCGGCGGCGCACGAGGCGGGGGTCGTGCACGGCGCGATGCGTCCGGCGAACGTCCTCGTGGACGCGAACGGCAACGCGACGCTCACCGACTTCGCGACGTCGCCCGCGGGGACCGAGGCGCAGTCCGCCCCGCCGTACGCGGCGCCGGAGCTGTGGGACGGGGCGCCCGCCACCGTCGCCACCGACGTGTACGCCGCCACCGCGGTCTTCTACGAGTGCCTCACCGGCCGCCCCCCGTACGCGGGCCGGAACATGGCGCGGCTGCACCGCGAGGCGCCGGTCCCCGCAGACGAGGTCCCCGGGCCGCTGCGCCACCTGATCCACCAGGGCCTCGCGAAGGACCCGGCCGAGCGCCCGCGGTCCGTCGCCGACTTCCTCGGCGCGCTGGAGGACGCGGCCGTCTCCGCGTACGGCCCGTCCTGGGAGGCGCAGGGCCGCGGGCGGCTCGCCGAACTTGCCGCGCTGGCCGCGACGCAGCCCGAGCCGCCGAAGCCGAAGGCGTCCCGCAGCAGCGGGCGCAACCCGATCGTCGCCGTCACGGGCAAGCAACCGGGGAGCGGCGGAGCCCGGACGCGCTGGATCCTGGCCGCCGTCGCCGCCCTCATGGTCGTCGGCGTCGCCGCCGGAGCCACGGCGATGCTGCGCGACGGCGAGAACCCGCCGCCCGACCCGGCGCCCGCGCAGAGCAGCAGCCCCCAGCCGACGCTGCCGGCCGGGGGCGTCGACGGGAAGCCGCTCGCGACGCAGATCGATCAGGCCGTCGCCCAGGCCAACGGTGCCCAGTTCAGCTACCGGCAGACCGGCTGCTGCGGCTTCCCCGCGACCGCGAAGGGGACGTTCGGCCTGGTCCATGGCCAGCAGCCGTCCTACTCGCTGACGTTCGCCGGATCGGGTTCGGCGCGCAAGGCGGTGCGCGGCGTCATCGTCGAGGACCGGCTCTACCTTCGCGCGGGCCGGCGCTGGAAATCATCGGCGCTGGGCGCATCCGGCTATTCGGAGGTGGCCGACCAGGTGCGGCAGGGCAGCTCCGCCAGGAACCTGACATCCCTGATGCGGTTGGCGACGAAGCTCACCAAGGAAGAGTCCACCGAGACAGGAACGATCTACGAGGGTGCGGTCCCGGCGGGGCAGATCGAGGCGTACATGCCCAAACCATTCACGGATATGGTCAGAGCGACCGGCGCCCAGCAGATCGCCTTCGCGATCAAGATCGACACCGGCCACCGCCCCGTCGCCTTCTGGGTCCGCGCCGGCGCCGAGGACGGCCGCCACCAGATGATGCACGGCTCCTACACCAAGTGGGGCCCCAAGCCCCCCATCAAAGCTCCGCGGGCGGCCTGACGGGGGTGGCTAGGCGTCCTCGCAGGCGTCGGCGAGGACTTCCAGGAGGCGCAGCGGGTCGGGGAGCGGGCCGCTGGACGGGGGCCTCAGCCAGCTGACCTCGCGGCCGTACGGGAGGACGGACGGCGGTGCGACGACGTAGCTGTCGCGGCAGTGCCACCGCATGCCGGGCGTCTCGGCCACGTCCTCCGGCAGGGTGTCGAGGTGGCAGGACCACCATTCGTCCTCGTCGACGGGGGCGCCGCGGGTCGCGACGAAGAACAGGTGCCGGTCGCCGCCGAACGACGCGACCGGCCCGGCGGGCAGCCCGCTCGAGGCGATCCGGGCCAGCGCCAGGGCGCCCGCGCCGGCCGGGACGTCGAACACGTCGAAGACGCGGCCGGTCGGCAGGATGACGTTGGCCTCGGGACGTTCGGACCACCAGCGCTCGATGACGCCGCCGTCCACGCTGGCCTGGTGCGCCCAGGCGGCCGATACCGGGTGCGCGCCCGGGTCGGGGCAGCCGATGCGGTCGCAGGAGCACGCCCTGTCGTGACCGGCGTGGTCGCCGCCGGCCGGCGGATGGGCGCCCGGAAAGCAGGACCAGCCCAGAGCGGCGTACCGCTGCGCCGCCGAGGCCGTCCGGTCGCGTCTCGCCTTCTCGCGGGCCGCCCTCTCGCGCGCCGCCTTCTGCCGTCTGCTCCCCGACACCACCGGCATCTCCGCCCCCAATCCCCCAAGGTCGAACGTGGGTTCTTGACTAACGATGATGCCCGGCGCGTAAAAGTACGCACACGGCAACCCCCGGAAACGACCCCAAGTGACTAGAGACGTCCCGGGACAAGGGGGATCAAGCGGTGATCCGGATCAGGTGAGGCGCCTGGCCACCTCGGAGGCCCAGTAGGTGAGGACGACGTCGGCGCCGGCGCGGCGGATCGACAGCAGGGACTCCATGATCGTGCGGTCCCGGTCGATCCAGCCCTTCTCCGCGGCGGCCTCGATCATCGCGTACTCGCCGCTCACCTGGTAGGCGACGACGGGGACGTCCACGGCGTCGCGGACGCGGCGCACGACGTCGAGGTAGGCCCCGGCGGGCTTCACCATGACCATGTCGGCGCCCTCGTCGAGGTCGAGGAGCACCTCGCGCAGCGACTCGGCGGCGTTCGCCGGGTCCTGCTGGTGCGTGGAGCGGTCGCCGAACCGCGGCGCGCACTCGGCGGCCTCGCGGAACGGCCCGTAGTAGGCCGAGGCGTACTTCGCCGAGTACGCCATGATCGCGATGTCCGGGTGGCCGGCGCCGTCGAGGGCCGCGCGGATCGCGGCGACCTGGCCGTCCATCATGCCGCTCGGCCCGACGACGGCCGCGCCCGCCTCGGCCTGCGCGACCGCGATCGAGGCGTACCGCTCCAGCGTCGCGTCGTTGTCGATCTCGCCGGCGGGGGTGAGGACGCCGCAGTGCCCGTGGTCGGTGTACTCGTCCAGGCACAGGTCGGTCGTGATCACGAGCGAGTCGCCCAGGTCGGACGCCAGGTCGCGCAGCGCGAGCTGGACGATCCCGCCGGGGTCGTCGGCGGCCGAGCCGGCCCCGTCCTTGACGGCCGGGATGCCGAACAGCATGATCCCGCCGACGCCGGCCTGCGCGGCCTCGTCCGCGGCCTTGCGCAGGCTGTCGCGGGTGTGCTGGAACACGCCCGGCATCGACGAGACGGGCTGCGGCTCGCCGATCCCCTCCTTGACGAACATCGGCAGTACCAGCTCGGCGGGGGCGAGCCGCGTCTCGGCCACCATCCGGCGCAGCGCGGGCGTACGGCGCAGCCGCCGCGGCCGCGCGACGGGGAACTGTGCAGACATGGTCCTTCTCTCTCCGGCGCCCGGATGCCCTGCGCCGAGAAGGCCCGGGTGAGCCGCCGTCTAGGTCGTCCTGTGCGTTGGCGTCATCTGCGGCGCCGGGCTCCCCGGCGCATCTGGCTGGGCTTGCGAAGCGGGTCCCCCGCCTCGATCTGAGCCGCCCTCCGCTTGGCACCGTACTCCGCCAGTGCCTCCGCCAGTGCCGATACGGAAGGCTTTTCGGCCATAACGTCCACACGCAGCCCGTATTCCTGCGCGGTCTTCGCCGTCTGCGGGCCGATGACCGCGATCACCGTCACGTTGTGCGGCTTGCCGGCGATCCCGATCAGGTTCTTCACGGTGGACGACGAGGTGAACAGCACGGCGTCGAACCCGCCGCCCTTGATCGCCTCACGGATCGGCGCGGGCGGCGGCGCGGCGCGGACCGTCCGGTAGGCGGTCACGTCCTCGCACTCCCAGCCCAGGTCGGTCAGCCCGGCGATGAGCACGTCGGTGGCGATGTCGGCACGCGGCAGCAGCACCCGGTTGATGGGGTCGAGGTCCTCGTCGTAGGGCGGCCACTCCCGCGCCAGGCCCTCCCCGGAATGCTCCCCGGACGGCGTCAGGTCGGGCTGGACGCCGAACTCGACCAGCGCGGCGGCGGTCTGCTCGCCGACGGCGGCGACCTTCAGCCCGGCGAACGCGCGGGCGTCGAGGCCGTAGTCGACGAACTTCTCCCGGACGGCCTTCACCGCGTTGGTGGAGGTGAACACCACCCACGCGAAGCGCCCGGTGACCAGGCCCTTGACGGCGCGTTCCATCTGCTGCGGCGTGCGGGGCGGCTCGACGGAGATCGTCGGGACCTCGTCCGGGACGGCCCCGTGCTCGCGCAGCCGCTCCGACAGCGAGGCGGCCTGCTCCTTCGTGCGCGGCACCAGGACCCGCCATCCGAACAGCGCCTTCGTCTCGAACCAGGAGAGCCGGTCGCGCCAGCCGACCACGTCCCCGACGATGATCAGGGCGGGCGCCTCCATGCCCTTCGCCGCGGACGCCAGCTTCTGGAGCGTCGACACGACGGTCTCCTGCTCCGTCGTCGTGCCGAGGCCCGTGATCGCGGCCGGGGTGGAGTCGGGGCGCCCGGCGGCGACCAAGCCCTTGCAGACCTCCGCCACCGCGCCCTCCGCGCCGGTGATCACGAGGGTGGCGTCCGGGGCGGCGAACCGCTCCCAGTCCACGCCGCCCTCCGAGGCGTCCACGATCCGGACCTCGCGGTGCCCGGCGTCGGTCAGCGGGATGCCCGCGTACCCCGGCACGCCGGTCACCGCGGACACGCCCGGCACGACCTCGAACGGGACGCCGGCCTCGGCCAGCGCGCCGCCCTCGGCGGCCAGACCGCACGCGAGTCCCGGGTCGCCGCGCATCAGCCGGACGACCCGCCGCCCCTCTCTGGCGGCCCGCGCGGCGAGCCGGACGGGGTCGCCCTCCGCCGAGTCGATGATCTCCACGTCCGGACGGCAGTGGGCCAGGATCTCGGCCGGGCAGCCGGCACGGCTGACGATCACCGTGTCGGCGCGTTCCAGTTCGGCGGCGGCGCGGAGGGTCAGCAGGCTCGGGTCGCCCGGACCCATCCCGACGATCGAGACGGTGCCCAGGCCGGCGGCCGCCTCAGCGGTACCCGCGGGGGCCGGCGGCCTGGCGGGCGCGTTCTTCGTGCTCCCGATGTTCTCGGCGGCGGTGGTCTCGGCGGCGGTGGACTTCGCGGCGGTGCTCTTCGCGGCGGGGCTCAATCGCGCTCCCCCATCAACTGGTCGGCCCCCTGCGCGAGCAGCCGGTCCGCGAGGTCGCGTCCGATCTGCTCCGCGGCATCCGGGTGGCCGCTTGCGGACAGCCTGACCTGGCGGCTCCCGTCGTAGGCAGCGACGGTCGCCGTCAGATGCAGCTCTTCATCTACTTCGGCAGCGTATGTTCCCACGGGCGCGGAGCAACCCGCCTCCAGCACGGACAGGATCGTCCGCTCGGCGGTGACGGCGCGCCTGGTCGCGGCGTCGTCGACCGTTCCAAGAAGGTCCCGGAGGTCGCTCCGGTCGGCGCGGCATTCCAGCGCGAGCGCGCCCTGCCCGGGGGCGGGCAGCATCTGGTCGGGGTCGAAGACCTCGCCAACCGCCTCCAGCCTGCCGATCCGCTTCAGGCCCGCGTGCGCGAGGACCACGGCGTCCAGCTCGCCACCGGTGACCTTGCCGAGCCGGGTGTCGGCGTTGCCCCGGATCGGGACGACCTCCAGGTCCGGACGCAGCGAGCGCAGCTGCGCGACCCTGCGCGGCGAGCCGGTGCCGACGCGCGCCCCCTGCGGAAGGTCGGCGAGCTTCGCCGGGGCGCACAAGGCGTCGCGGGGGTCGTCGCGTGGCGGGGTCGCGGCGAGGGCGATCCCGGGCGTCTCGGACGTCGGCAGGTCCTTCAGCGAGTGCACCGCGAAGTCCACCTCGCCCGAGAGCACCTTGTCGCGGAGCGCGTTGACGAACACTCCGGTGCCGCCGATCTGGGCGAGCAGGGCCTTGGAAACGTCACCCTGCGTGGTTACCCCGACGAGTTCGACGGCATGCCCGGTTCGTTCCGTCAACATGTCCGCGACCTGCTGCGACTGGGTCATCGCCATCAGGCTCTTGCGGGTACCGAGCCGCAGCGGACGGCCCGTCGCACGGCCGGTGCCTCCGGCGCCCGACCCGCCGCCCAATCCCTGACTCACTGCCTCACTCCGCTCGGATTCCTGCGGACGGCTCCGCCGCCGCGCACACTCACGTCCGGTCTCCTTCGCGCCCCGCCATCGCGTCGCGGGCGCTGACCGCCCGGACGTTCGCGGCCTGCGCGTTCACCGTCTCCGCGTTCACCGGCTGCGCGTCGACCGGCTGCGCGTCGACCGGCTGCGCGTTCCCGTCCCCGCGCCGCATCTCGTGCGCGTTGACGTCGTGCACGCTGACTCCCGGCGCGGCCTCGGGGGGCGAGGTGCTCACGCAGTCGGCCTCGGCGCACTCGGCCTCCACCGTAGACGCGGAACCGTCCCGCGGCACCTGACCGCTCGCCGTTCCCCCCTCTTCCATGCCGGACTCGCTCATGCCGGTCTCGCTCATGCCGGTCTCGCTCATGCCGGACTCGCTCATGTCGGCGCGGGCGACCGCCTCCGGGGCCTTCGGATCCAGGTCGAACAGCTCGCGCAGCGCGTCGGCGTAGGAGTCGCCGCCCGGCGCCGCCGCCAGCTCCTTCATCCGGACGGTCGGCGCGTGGAGCAGCTTGTCCACCACCCGCCGGACGGTCTGGTCGATCTCCTTGCGGGCCCGGCCGTCGATCTCGGGCAGCCGCCCGGTCAGCCGGTTCAGCTCCGCCTCCACGACCTCGGCGGCCTTGCTGCGCAGCGCGACGACCGTCGGCGCGACGGCCGCGGCGCGGGCGGCGCTGAGGAACGCCTCGACCTCCTCGCGCACGATCCGCCGGACGGCCTCGACGGCCTGCGGGCCGACGGCCTTCGCCGCCTCCTGCGCGGTCCGCAGGTCGTCCAGCCCGGCCAGCTCGACGTCCGGCAGATCACGGGCGCTCCGCTCGATGTCGTGCGGCAGCGCCAGGTCGAGGAGGAAGCGGCGGCGCCCGTCGGAGCCGACGCCGCGCGCCGCGAGCTGCGCGGCCGTCATGACCAGGCCGGCCGCCCCCGTGCACGAGACCACCAGGTCCGCCTCGGCGATCGCGGCGTCCAGGACGCTCAGCTCGACCGCCCGGGAGGGCACGTCCAGCGACTCCGCCAGCCGCACCGCGCGCTCGCGGGTGCGGTTCGCGACCACGACCTCGCCGGCCCCGGCCCGGCTCAGCGTGGCCGCGGCCAGCGAGCTCATCGAGCCGGCGCCGACGACCAGCGCGCGGACGCCGTCGAGCGGGCCGAGATGCCGGGCGGCGACCTCCAGGCCGACGCTCACCAGCGACGCGCCCGCCTGGTCGATGCCGGTCTCGTGGTGGGCGCGCTTGCCCACCCGCAGCGACTGCTGCAGGACGTCGTGGAGATCGCGGCCGAGCGTGCCCTCGTCCTGCGCCAGCCGGAACGCCTGCCGGATCTGGCCGAGGATCTGGCCCTCGCCGACGACCATCGACTCCAGCCCGCACGCCACCGCGAACACGTGCTGGACGGCCCGCTCCTCGTAGTGGACGTAGAGGTGCCGCGACAGGTCCTCCATCGGCACGCCGGAGTGCAGCGCCAGCAGCTCGGAGATCGCCGAGACCCCGCCGTGGAACTTGTCGACCACCGCGTAGATCTCCACGCGGTTGCACGTCGAGACGATGGCCGCCTCGGCGACGTTCGCGGACGCGTGCACCGCGTGCAGCAGCTTGACCAGGTCGTCCCCGGCGACCGCCGCACGTTCCAGCACCGCCACGGGCGCGCTCCGGTGACTGAGCCCCACGACAAGAATGCTCATATGGCCTCTCCCGCGTCTCCCTGGTTTCCCGCGTCCCCCGAGCCGACTACCCCGATCATGCCTCTACGGTCTCTACATAGTGAGTCGCGCCGGGAGGCGCGTCACCCGCGGCCAGAGGGGCCAGACCGTCCGGGCCCCCGGCCTTGCGCTGCTCGTGGAACGCGAGGATCTGCAGTTCGATCGACAGGTCGACCTTGCGCACGTCGACGCCGTCGGGCACCGAGAGCACGACCGGCGCGAAGTTGAGCACGCTCGTCACGCCCGCGGCCACCACGCGGTCGCAGACCCCCTGGGCCGGGCCCGCGGGGGTCGCGATGACGGCGATGGACACGCCGTGGTCGGCGATGATGTCCTCCAGCCGGTCGATGTGCTGCACCGTCATCCCGGAGATCTCCTGGCCGACGATGGAGTCGTCCGCGTCGAGCAGGCCCGCCACCCGGAAGCCGCGGGACGCGAAACCGCCGTAGCCGGCCAGCGCGCGTCCCAGGTTACCGACCCCGATGATCGCGACCACCCAGTCCTGGGTGAGGCCGAGTTCGCGGGAGATCTGGTAGACGAGGTACTCGACCTCGTACCCGACACCGCGCGTCCCATACGAGCCCAGGTGGGACAGGTCCTTGCGCAGCTTGGCCGAGTTGACGCCGGCCGCCGCCGCCAGTTCCTCCGAGGACACGGTCGCGACGCCGCGGTCCTGCAGCGCGGTCAGCGCCCGCAGGTACACGGGCAGCCGCGCCACGGTGGCTTCGGGGATGCCGCGCCCCGCACGGGGTCGGTTCTGTCGAGATGTCACGGCCTGCTCTTCGGGCTCGACGCTGGGGACGGGGCCACGCCGACCCCTGGCTCCGGTTCCGCGCGGTCGGGGAACGGCTTTCTCGGCCGCCGCCCGACCGCTCCGGGGCTGTCCAACAGGTTAAGCCTTTGTGAATACGCGCACAAAGTCACCCCCCGCTTACCCGCGCACCGGCCGACCCGCTCAGACTCACCAGAACACCGCCCATCAGGGACTTTTCCACCGTACGCAACACTCGCACGCCGCCCGCCGGATGTGACCGACCAGACAATCCCCCTCGTAAGTATCCACTTACCCCACTCGACCGCAAGCCCTCACCGGGCACGGGAGTCCGGGCGGGTCAGCGCAGTGCGGCGATGGCGGCGCGGAGGCGGTTCTCGTCGACGCGCCAGAAGTCGTGCTGGACGCCGTTGACGAGCGTCACGGGGATCTGCTCCCAGTACTGCTCGGTGTCCTGCTCCGACTTGGTGATGTCGCGCTCTTCCCACGGGACGTCCAGGTCGCGGGCGACCCGCTCGATCACCGCGCGGGCGTCGTCGCACAGGTGGCATCCGGGCTTGCCGAGCAGCGTGATCATGATCCCCGCGCCGTCTTCGCCGCTCATGTCACCTTCCGGGGAAGTCCGGCGCCGGAAGCGGCACCTTGGCGGCGCCGAGGCGCAGCTCGATCACGTTGGTGGCCAGCACGTGGGTGCGGGACTCCGCCAGGAACCGCTGCAGGTGCGGCTGCCGCCGGTGCGCGGCGAACGCGGCCTCGGCCCGGAAGAGCTGGTAGAAGATCCGCTGTGTGGGGCCGCCCACCACCTCGTGGCAGGCGAAGACCACCATCTCGGGCTCGACCGCGATGGCGGCCTTCACGAGATCGGTGGCGAGCCGGTCGAAGGCGTCCTCGCGTCCTTCGAGGAGCGTGTAGACGGTGATCTGGCCGCACGCCCCGGCCAGCCCCGTCAGCCCGGCCGGCTTCGCCTGCTCGGGGACGGCTCCGCCGCCCAGCCCGGCCGCCGCCGCGGCGGCGGCGACACCGTCCACGGCCGTCGGGCCCGCCGGACTGTCCGGGAAGCGCAGGTCTTCGGCCGGGGCCGGCTCGGGGAACCGCAGCTCGCCGCGCCGCGGATCGGGCGAGGGGGTCGGCGCCGGGACGGGCTCGGGCCGCGCCGGCTGGTACCCCTGCTCCTCGTAACCGGTCATCGGCTCATCCCCGTAGTCGTCCCCGTAGTCGTCGTAGCCCTCGTCGTCGAAGACCGGGATCGTGCGCATCGCCCCGTACCAGACGAGCCCAGCGGCGCCGCCGAGCGCGATCACCGCGAGCGGCGCGGGCAGGAACCCGCGGGTGCCGCTCACCACCAGGACGCCCGCCAGCGCGACCAGCGCGATGGGGATCAGCAGCTCCGCCGCCTCCTGGTCCTGCTTGCTCGCCAGCCAGCCGGTGACCCCGGTGCACGCGGCCAGCGCCAGCACCGCGACGACGTGCGCGCCGTCGATCAGCAGCAGCGGCAGCGCGTCGTAGGTGTCGCCGGGCTTCGGCAGGTCCTTGGAGAGCTCGCCCTTCAGCGGGTCGACGAGCAGGATGACGAGCGCGACGACCGTGTAGGAGATCGCGAACAGCCAGGCCCCGAACCGCACCTGCACGTACCGCGCGATCAGCTCGACCATGCCGAGGGCGAGCCAGATCGGCCCGATCAGCGCGGCGCCGAGTTCCACGACGCGGAAGAGCACGCCGTTGAAGCCCGCCAGGAATCCGACGCCCATGGACAGCAGCGCCAGCGACAGCCCGACCTGTGTGAACGACCAGGCGATCAGGTAGAGCAGCCGGTCCTTGTTGGCACGCTGGATCAGCAACCCGGTGGCCGTCAAGGCACCCAGGGTCGCCACGAGCGCGAGAAAGGCAGAGACCATCGCGCCCCATGGTGCCCGATGCCGGGGTCCGACGGGTAACCGCTCCCCGCGAACGCATCGGCGAACGCACCATTGCCTGGCGTACCTATCGGTATCTAGAGTGGCAGATCACGCCGGAGGTCGCGTACGCCCCGAGGAGAACTGCATGAGCAGCTTGTCCCTCGATGCCGGGGTGCTCCCCCTCCCCCGGCCGGCCCGGGGCGGCACCGGCCTTTCCGCCGGCCGGTCCGCCGATCACACGGCCGACCGCGCCGAGGTTCTCAAGGCACTGGTCCTGCGGGCCCGCGACGGCGACGCCGACGCGTTCGGCTCCCTCTACGACCACTACGTCGAACTGGTCTACCGCTACGTCTACTACCGGGTCGGGACGCATTCGCTGACCGAGGACCTCACGAGCGAGACGTTTCTGCGGGCGCTCCGCCGCATCTGCGACTTCCACTGGCAGGGCAAGGACTTCGGGGCCTGGCTGGTGACGATCGCCCGGAACCTGGTCGCGGACCACTTCAAGTCCGGCCGCTACCGGCTGGAGGTCTGCACCGCCGAACTCGTCGAGCCGGAACGGCACCAGGAGGGACCCGAGCGGGCCGTCCTGGACTCGATGACCAACCGGACGCTGCTGATGGCGGTCCGCCGGCTGGGATCGGAGCAGCAGGAATGCGTCGTGCTGCGGTTCCTGCACGGCCTGTCGGTCGCCGAGACCGCGCTGATCATGGACAAGAAGCCGGGCGCGATCAAGGCGCTGCAGTACCGCGCCGTCAGGTCCCTGGCCCGCATGCTCCCACCCGACCTGCGCCACTAGCCCGACTGCGCCGGCCCGACCCGCGCCGGCCCGACCTGCGCCACCGGTCACACTTGCCACCGGCGGTACGGGCCATCCTTAGACTGACCAATAATTGATCATCGGGCCGTAACCCGCCGCGCCACCGGATCGTTTTGCGGGGCAGGAGCGCGTTCGTGCCTGGAGTCCGCAAGGGAGCGGCCAGTTGAGAACCGGGCGAGGAAAGATCGCCGAGCAGGGAAACGTGCTGGCCCGGCTGCGGGCGAGCGACGCGGGCCCCGATCCGCACTTCCGCGCCGTGCTGCGCGAGCGGCTGGTCGCCGCCGCCGGCGACCGGAGCGGCGACCGCTTCGGCAAGGACCCGTTCGACGAGGACCCCTTCAGTGAGGACCCCTTCGACGAGGACCCCTTCGGCCACGGGCATCACGATCTCGGTGGCCGCAACCGCGGCCGGGCGGACGGCCGGGGAGAGAGGGACGGCTAGGCTCGCCCCATGCGGCGATTCTGGCAGCGCGGCAAGGACCAAGACCACAAGAGCGCCGGGGAGGCGTCCGCGGCGGCCGCGGCCGAGCCCGAGCCGCTCCCCGACCCGGACCCCGCCGCGGCGGCGTTCTTCGACGTCGACAACACGATGATGCGCGGCGCGTCCATCTACTACTTCGCACGCGGCCTCGCCGCCCGCAAGCTGTTCACGATGCGCGACCTCGCGATGTTCACCTGGGGGCAGGTCGCCTTCCGCCTGCGCGGAACCGAGAACTCCGAGCACATCGGCAGCGCCAAGGAGGCCGCGCTCTCGTTCGTCGCCGGCCAGCGGGTCGACAAGATCGTCCGGCTCAGCGAGGAGATCTACGACGAGGTGATGGCCGACCGGATCTGGCACGGCACCCGCACCCTGGCCCTCCAGCACCTCGACTCCGGCCAGCAGGTATGGCTCGTCACCGCCACGCCCGTCGAGGTCGCCCGGACCATCGCGCACCGCCTCGGCCTCACCGGCGCGCTCGGCACCGTCGCCGAGACGCGCGACGGCGTCTACACGGGACGGCTCGTCGGGAACCTGCTGCACGGACCCGCGAAGGCCGAGGCCGTCCGCGCCCTCGCCCACCGCGAGGGCCTGGACCTGGCGCGCTGCGCCGCCTACAGCGACTCGATCAACGACCTGCCGATGCTGGGCGTCGTCGGGCACCCGCACGCCGTGAACCCCGACCCCGAGCTCCGCGTGCACGCCAGGGACCACGGCTGGCCCGTCCACGACTTCCGCACCGGCCGCAAGGTCACGATGATCGCCCTCCCCGCCGCCGCGGGCGCCGGCGCCCTGGCCGGAGGCGTCGCCGCCGGCGTCGCCCTCCGCCGCCACTACCGCGGCTGACCGGACGCGCCGGTTCGTCCCCACGCCGTCGATCCCACGCTGACGATCCCCACGCTGACGATCCCCACGCTGACGATCCCCACGCTGTCGATCCCCACGCTGACGATCTGCGAGTGGCGGTGGGGATTAGCCTTCTCGGGTGAGCGTTGAGCTGACGTTGCTGTCCGGGGTCGCCTGCCGTGGGCGGGACGTCACGAGCCCGCGGCTGCGCGGTCTCCTCGCCCTGCTCGCGGGGGAGCCTCGGGCGGGCGTGTCCGCCGGCCGGCTGGTCGAGGGACTGTGGCCGGACGAGCGGCCGGAGAATCCCGCCAAGGCACTCCAGGTCGTCGTCTCGCGAGCCCGGTCCCAGCTCGGGGCGGACGTCGTCGCGAGCACGCCGACCGGATACCGGCTGGGGCTGGGCGAGAACGAGGTGGACGCGTCGGCCGTGCTGCTCGCCGCGTCCGCGAGCGGCCGGTGCGCCCGCGACGGCGACCACAGGGGCGCGCTCGCCCACGCCGAGGAGGGCCTCGCGTTCTGGGACGACCCCCCGGAGCCGGACGAGGGAACCGATCCGCTGTCCGTGCTGCGCGCGGAGCGGGCCGCGACGTACCGGACGCTGGAGCGCGCCCGCGCGCTGGCCCTGGCGGGGCTCGCCCGGCACGCGGAGGCGTTCGGCGCGCTCACCGCCGTGGCCCGCGAGCATCCCCGGGACGAGGAGGTCCTCGCCGGGCTCCTGCGCTGCGAGGCGGCGACCGCGGGCCCGTCCGCCGCGCTGGCCCGGTACGAGTCCTACCGGCGCTCGCTGCGTGAGGAGCTCGGCACCGACCCCGGGGCCGCGCTCCAGGACGTCCAGCGGGAGCTGCTGCGCGACGAGGCGCCGCCCGTGCGGCGAGGCGTCGCCCACGAGCCGAACCCGCTGCTCGGCCGCGCCGCCGACATCGCCGCCGTGCGGGATCTGCTGCGCACGTCCCGCGTCACCTCGATCGTCGGGACGGGCGGGCTCGGCAAGACGCGGCTCGCGAACGCCGTCGCACGCGACGCCCCGCACCGGGCCGTGCACGTCGTCGCGCTCGCCGGTGTCGCCCGGAACCGGGACGTGGCGGCCGAGGTGGCCTCCGTCCTCGGCGTCGGCGACCCGCGCCTCGCGGGCTCGGGCCGCCTCGGCGCGGCGGCCGACCGGCTCGGCGGCATCGTGGAGACGCTCGGGCCGGGTCCGGTGCTGCTCGTCCTGGACAACTGCGAGCACGTCGTCGACGGCGTCGCCGAGCTGGCCGGCGCCCTGGTGTCGATGACGCGCGACCTCCGGGTGCTCACCACGAGCCGCGCCCCGCTCGGCCTGTCGTCGGAGTCGGTGTATCCGCTGCCCGCGCTGGACCCGCCGACCGCCGCCGAGCTGTTCCGGCAGCGGGCCCGCGCGGCGCGGCCGAACGCCGACCTCCCGGCGGAGGCGGTGGAGGAGCTGTGCCGCCACCTGGACGGGCTGCCGCTCGCCGTGGAGCTGGCGGCGGCCCGCGTCCGCGTCATGTCGCTGCCCGAGATCGCCCGCGGTCTGGACGACAGGTTCGCGCTGCTGCGCGGCAACGTGCGCGACGCGCCGTCCAGGCACCGGACCATGCACGCCGTGGTCGAGTGGAGCTGGAATCTCCTCGGCCCGCTCGGGCAGGCCGCGATGCGGTCGCTCTCGATCTTCTCGTCCGGGTTCACCCTGGACGCGGCACGCCATTTCGTGGACGGCGACGTCCTGGAGGTTCTGGAAGATCTCGTCGGCCAGTCGCTCCTCGAAATGACCGAGGAGGACGATGTCGCCCGACACGGGACGCGCTTCCGGATGCTGGAGAGCGTCCGGGAGTTCAGCGCGGCCCACCGAGAGGCGGCAGGCGAGACGGAGGCCGCGATCGAGGGGCTGCTCGCGTGGGCGCGGGAGTTCGGGTGCGGGCACCAGGAGGCCGTGTTCGGGCGCGGAGCGCTGGCGCGTGTCCGGATCGAGCAGGACAACCTCTTGCAGGCGCTCCGCCACGGGCTCGCCCGGAGGGAAGGCCCGGCCGTCGCCGCCGTGACCGCCGTCCTGGGCGGCATGTGGATGCTGGACTCCACGTACGACCGGATGATCATCCTGGCGGAGGAGACCGCCGGGCCGCTGAGCCGCTTCCGCCCCGGGCCCGAGGACGTCGAGACGACCAGGGCGGCCCTCACCTTCAGCTTCCTGACCTCGGTCCTGATGAAGGGCCCGCGGCCGACGCGCACCCTGGTCGCGCTGCGCCGCCTGCCGCCCGTCCCGCCGACCAGCCTCATCCGGGCCATGGCGACCCTGATGGCGGCGGGTCCGGAGATCCTGGACCCGGACGGCGGCGCGGCCGTCCTCGACCGGATGTGCGCGAGCGGCGAACCGCGGCTCGCCGCGCTCGCGAACTGCGTCACCGGCTACATCCGGGAACGCGACGGCGACCTGACCGGCGCGCTCGCGGCCACCGAGACGATGCTGACGACGTCCGGCGGACCGGACACTCCATGGCTCGGACTCCTCGCCCACTCCCGGCTCGGCGAACTGCTCATGCAGCTCGACCAGGGCGAGCGGGCCGCACACCACCTGCGCGTGTCGCTGGACCTGCTCAAGCGCAACGGATGGCGCGACATGTTCGGGCTGCTGTGGGCCCTCGCCGGCGCCGAACTCAGCACCGGCGACGTCGAGCGGGCGGAAGGCTGGCTCGACCAGTCGCTCGTCTCCGGGCCGGACGAGTCGTTCGGCACCGCCACGTTCAACCTCGGTGCCCGCGCGGAGATCGCCTTCGCCCGCGGCGACACCGAGACCGGCCTGCGGCTCTGGCGGCAGGCCGTCGAGCGGCTGGTGGAGGAGGAGGACTCCGCGCCATCGCCCGGCTTCGACTCGTGGACGCTCGAAGCCCACTGCGTCACCGTCGTCGCCCACGCGCGGCACGGCGGGCTCGACCAGGTCGAGGACCTCGCGGCGGGGCTGCCCGGCAGGCTGTCGCTGCTGCTCGCCCAGACTCCCGCCACGACGCCGGGCTTCTTCATGGACCTCCCGCTCTGCGGCGGCATCCTGCTGGCCCTGGCCCTCGCCGACCTCGCCCGCGCCGGCGGCCCCGCCGAGGCCCCGCCCGGCGTCCGGACGCGGACCGCGCGCACGATCGCGCTGGCCGAGCGGCTGCACTTCGTCCGGAACTTCCAGCCGACCATGTCCTCGGCGGCGGCCCGCCGCGACGCCGAAGAAGCCGACGGGCCGGCGTACCTCGCCGCCGCGCGGGAGTACGCCGGCCTCGGCGGCGCGGAGTTGCGCGACGCCGTCCGGAAGCTCGCGGCTAGCGGGGAGCCTTCCGGTTGAACAGCACCTTCGAACCGGCGTAGCCGCCGATGGCGAGCCCGACGCACCATGCGACGGCGACCGCCGCGTCCTGGCCGTCCGGCGTGCCGACCAGCAGCCCGCGCAGCGTCTCGATGATCGGGGTGAACGGCT
This sequence comes from Actinomadura sp. KC345, assembly GCF_004348515.1. GTDB lineage: Bacteria > Actinomycetota > Actinomycetes > Streptosporangiales > Streptosporangiaceae > Spirillospora. The sequence goes on from NZ_SMKH01000048.1 coordinate 30,966, forward strand.
GGTACTCGGCGAACCACCGGACCCCGGCGGGCATCGACTCCGGAGGGACGATCGCGCTGCCGACGAACGGCAGGAACTGGATGATCATCGGCGAGTTGCTCGCGCCCTCGGGGTTGTTCGCCAGCAGGCCCAGCGCGACCGCCATCCAGGTGAGCGCGAACGTGAGCAGCACCAGCAGGCCGATCGCGGCGAGCCAGTCGAGCGGGCTCCCGCTCGTCCGGAACCCCATCGCGACCGCGACCCCGATGACCGCGGCCGTGCTGATCAGCGTCTGGATCATGCTGCCCACCACGTGCCCGGTCAGCAGCGACGCCCGCGCGATCGCCATCGTCCGGAACCTGTCGACGATCCCCTCGGTCATGTCCATGCAGACCGAGACCGACGTCGTCAGGCATCCCGAGGCGACGGCCATCAGGATGATCCCCGGCGCGACATAGGTGATGTAGTCGCCGTCCGCCGGCCCGCCGACGCCCTCGCCGAGCGCGTTCCCGAACACGCCGACGAACAGCAGCATGATGAAGATCGGCACCATCATCGTGCTGAGGGACATGGACGGGTAGCGCAGCGCGTGCCGCAGATTGCGGCGCAGCATCGTCGCGGAATCCGTTGCCGCGTGCGTGAGCACGGTCATCGCGAGGTCACCTTCTTGGTGTCGGGGCGCTCGTTGTCGGGGCGCTCGTTGTCGGGGCGCCCGTTCTGGGAGCGCCGGCTCTGGGGGCGGCCGGTGAGCGCCAGGAAGACGTCGTCCAGGTCGGGTGTGTGGACGGACAGCTCGCCGACCTCGATGGACGCGTCCTCCAGCCGACCGAGCAGGGCCCGCAGCGACCGGACGCCGCCGTCGCTCGGCACCTGCAGCGCGAGCGCGTCGTCGTCCCGCGCCACGTCCGGCGTCACGGTGCCGAGCGTCCGCGCCGCCGCGTCCAGCTCGGCCAGGTCACCGAACCGCAGCCGGACGTGCCCGCCCGGGACCTGCCGCTTCAGCTCGTCCGCCGTCCCCTCGGCGACCAGCCGGCCGCCGTCCAGGACCGCGATCCTGTCGGCGAGGTGGTCCGCCTCCTCCAGGTACTGCGTCGTCAGGAAGATCGTCACGCCATGCTGGACGAGACCGCGGATGATCTCCCACATCGTCCGGCGGCTCCGCGGGTCGAGCCCGGTCGTCGGCTCGTCCAGGAAGATGATCTGCGGGTCACCGATCAGCGTCATCGCGATGTCGAGCCGCCGCCGCATCCCGCCCGAGTACGTGTTGACCCTCCTGTTGGCGGCCTCCACCAGGTCGAGCCGCTCCAGCAGCTCGTCGGCGGCCCTGCGTCCCGGGGCCTTGCCCAGCCGGTGCAGGTCCGCCATCAGGATCAGGTTCTCCCGCCCGGTCAGCAGCCCGTCCACCGCCGAGTACTGCCCCGTGACTCCGATCGCCCTGCGCACCCCGTCGGGGTCCTTCACCAGATCGCGTCCGGCGATCCGCGCCTCGCCGCCGTCCGCGGGGATCAGCGTGGTCAGGATCCGCACCGCCGTGGTCTTCCCGGCGCCGTTCGGCCCGAGCAGCGAGAAGACCGTCCCGCGCGGCACATCGAGGTCGATCCCGTCGAGGACGGCCTTATCCCCGAACGCCTTCCGGAGACCGGCCGCGTAAATGGCCGTTTGCCGTGGTTCCGTGTTCATGCGCCGAAGCGTGGACGGCTTCGCCTTCAGCCCGGTTTCACTCCGGTTTCAAGACATTTCAGGGGAGAGATCGATTACTCTCCGCCCATGTTCGCTCCCCGTACGTTGCTTCCCGTTCTGGCCGTCGCGCTGGTCAGCGCCGGCTGCTCGGGCTCGGGCACTACCGCGTCCGCATCCCCTGAAGAATCCGCTTCGTCAGCGTCCCCCGCGGCATCCGCCACCCCTTCGGCGTCACCGTCGTCCGCCTTCTGTCTCGATCTCTCCACTTTCCAGGTCGGTTCGCTCGCCTACCGCGCCGACGCGGGCAAGGCGATCAACGGAGAACCGCTGGACTTCAAGGAGCTGCGGAGAAAGGCCATCCTCGTCCTGGACATGGGTGACCGGATGAAGTCGAGCGCTCCGCCGGACATCGCGGAGCACTTCCGGACCGTCCTGAAGGCGATCAAGGCGTCGTCGAGCAAGCTGAAGGAGGGATCGACGGTCCGCGACGTCGTGGACCCGCTCTACGGCAAGAAGAACGCGCCCGCCTTCGAGGCTCTGAACGGCTACGAATGCAAGCCCGCATCCTGACGCGAATCCAGGACATAGCGGAGTCGTCCGCATACCCGCCCACCCGGTCGTTCGCTCGCGGTCACCGTGGGGTGAGCCTGACCACCGGGTATTCCCGCTCGGACTTGCTCTGGTACTTCGCGATGCGCGGCTGAGCAGCGGCGATGCGCTGCCATGCCTGCTCGCGGTCGGCACCGTCGAGCCGCTGCGCCGTCACCGGCACCGCGTCATGGCCGGGCAGTTCCATCGACGCGCGGTCAGGGTGCGCCATCAGATTGGCGAACCAGTCCGGATTCTGGCTCCCCCCGCCCGAAGCGACGATCAGCCGGGCGTCCTCATCGTCGGCGAACCACGCCACAGGCGTCTCCCGCGGCTCCCCGCTCCGACGGCCGACCGTGTTCAGGATGAGCACGTCCATTCCCATGAACCTGCCCTTGCCGCGCCGGATCTTACGGTTCATACGGGCGTTCGCCCGATGCTGCATCCACCGCGAGAACGCCCCAGGCGTCCCGGCCTTGCGCTTCTCCTGGCCGTCCGCCTGTTCTTCCCGTGCCATCGTGTTACCTCCGTCGATCGACCTGATGTGCTTGGCAGTCAAGCTAGGCGCACTCAGGTCAAGCCCGCTTCTCGATTCCTGACCGACCTGGCGTCCCCCCCGACCGTGAGCGGGAGCGGCAGCCCCCTCGACGGGAACTGTGCCCACACCGCCGCGTCTACGATCTGGTGGCGTGACGTGGGAACCGCAGCAAGCCGACGCCGACACCATGGCCCGGCGCGCCGAACTCGCCCGTGCGGTCCGGGACGATCTGAGCGCCGCAGGCCTCCCCGTCGTTCCGGAGGACGCCGACCCCTCGGTCAGCGCGGGGGCCCGCGTGACCGTCGACCCGCTCAACGACGAGGCCGGCGGCGTCTTCGTCCACTGGGGAGTGCGCTATGTGCTGAGGTCCGCCGCCATGGACGCGCTGGTCGGAGGCGGCGGGCCCGGGGACGCGTGCATCAGACTCTCCGGCGGCACGTCGAACGCGATGCAGGACGCGATCGCCGAGATCCTCACGATCGCGGGCTACGACGTCCAGAAGGACGCCAACGACATGGCGCCCTACCAACTCGCGGTGCTAAGCCGCCATCCCGGGCCGTCGTGGCGGGACTGGCTGAGCGAACAGACTGCACGACGCCAGGAACCCTGACGGCAACGACCCGAGAACGCGAGGCCAGTCAGCCGTAACAGAATTCGTCGGCCCACGGAATTCTGGAAGAGTCCGAATAACACAATTCTTTACAGTGCGGCGGGGGCGGCGCAGCGTACGGGGTCCAGCTTTTCGGGGGGCAGGCTCCGCCTGCCCCCTGCCCTGGTCGCGCCGCCCCCACCGCCCAGCCACGAACGGAAGAGGGAGAAAAGGAAGGAGGGGCGAAGGGGGGCACTTCGATTTTTCCGACGTGGCTCGGCAGTGACATTATTCGAACCCAAAGATTTCCTCGGATCGTGGTATTGCGACCACATAAAGTCACCACCTTGAGTATCATGTTCATATGCGCACGATGGCGATCGACCTCGACGCCGCTTCCACCATGGAACTGGTGGAAGCGGCAGCGGTGATCGCGTCGAAACTCGCCGAGCGGCCACCACCCGAATCGGCCCCGGCATGCTTCGAACTCACCGAGAAACTCGCCCGTGCCACCGACCAGCACGAAAGCACCATCGCCGGATTCATATCCGTGGTCGACAATTCCGCGGAACCGCAGCGCTGGGGCCTTCCCTCCACCCGATCATGGCTGCGATCCCGGCTGGGAATGCGCGACGCCCGCGCCAAAGAACGCCTCACCCTGGCCCGCCACCGCCACCGCCTCCCCGACATCACCGGGCGGGTGGCCCGCGGCGAACTCTCCTACGGCTACGCCGCCACCGTCGCCACCGCGGTCGCCCGCCTGGACGACGCCGACTGCGCCACCGCCGAAACCCTCCTGCTCGACATGGCCGACCAAGGCTTCTCCGCCGGGAAACTCGCCGCCTTCGGCCGCCGCATCCGCGACGTCATCGCCGAACGCGACGGCACCGACATCCCGGACAAGGATTCCCGCCGCGGCTACGAACGCTCCTGGATCGACTCCACCCGCTCCCTGGACGGCGGCCGCCACCTCAAAGGCTGGCTCAACGCCGAAGACGCCGCCATCTTCGACGGCACCCTCGCCCCCCTGGCCAAACCCGCAGGCACCGACGACCACCGCGACCTACCCGAACGCACCGCAGCCGCACTCACCAGCGTCCTAGCGGGCGGACACAAAGCCACCAAGGTCACCCTCATCGTCGACCTGGACACCCTCACCGGCGGAACCGCCCCGCCCGCCTCACCGACGGCACCCCCATACCCGCCGAACAAGCCCGCCGCATCGCCCTGTCCGCCGGAGTCTCCCCACTCATCCTTGGACGCGGCAACACCCCGCTGTACCTGGGGCAGACGGTCCGCATCGCCAGCCCCGCCCAGCGCCGCGTCCTCGAAACGCTCTACTCGAC
>NZ_SMKH01000490.1 GCF_004348515.1 Actinomadura sp. KC345
CCGCCCCGCCCACCGCCCCCGCGCCCACCGGGAGTGGGCAGCGGGTGGTTCCGGGGTGGGCCGTGAAGGCGGTGCGGCAGTTGACCGTCGGTGAGCTCGCCGACGCACTCGAATATCTCGAACGGCATCGTCCGGACGACGATGTCCTCGGGCGGGCCCTGGCCGGTGAGTTCGCCCGGCGGACCGCCGCCGCCGAGTTCGCCGACCGGGCCGCCGCGGCCTCCGGGGACGACGGCGCCCGCCCCGTCCGCGGTGACCCGGCGCGACCGTTCTGATCACGGGCGTCCAGCCGGCCGCGAGGCGCGGGCTCACGTCGTCGCGGGCGGCCTCCCGCAGTGCCGGGAACGTCGCGCCGGAGTCGCCGAACAGCAGCGCGAAACCGACGTCGTCGACGAAGTCGGCGGCCTCGCCGACCGTGGCCAGCGGGGCCGTCCATGCCCCAGCGTTCCAGGCGCCGTTCGTGGATCACGCGGGAAACCTACAGGCCGCCTCCGACGATCCAATGGTGCCGGCCGGGATGGGTAGGACGGGCGTGGGAGGGATCATGAAGGTACGACTGCGCAGGGTGTACGAACCGGCCTCGTCCGACGACGGGAAGCGGATCCTGGTCGACCGGGTGTGGCCGCGGGGCCTGTCGAAGGACAAGGCCCGCCTGGACGAGTGGGAGAAGGATGTCGCCCCGTCCACGGAGCTTCGCAAGTGGTACGGCCACGACGCGGACCGGTTCGACGAGTTCACCCGCCGCTACGAGGCCGAGCTGGACGAGCCCGAACGCGCCGCCGCCCTGGACCGCCTCCGCGAGTCCGCGGGTCAGGGGACCGTCACGCTGCTGACGGCGACCAAGGACGTCGACCACAGCCAGGCCGCCGTCCTCGCGGACCTCCTGCGCGCCGGCTGACCCGAGCACCGCGGCGCTCTCACGGGTGCAGGATCGCCGGCTCGCACCAGGGCGCCTCGTACCCGTCCTCGTCCGGCTCCTCGTACTCCTCGGGCTCCTGCCGCCCGCTGACGTCGACGGCGGTTCCGGTCTCGGTGCACCGGCGGCGGACGAGTTCGGTCATCTCCTCGGTCATGTAGTGGTGGTGCAGGTCGAGGCGGTCCAGGCCGCGGAAGGCGGGCGCGTCCAGGAGGATCTGGGCGCCCTTGTCGGTGAGGGTGCCCAAGGACAGGTCGAGGACGGACAGGCGGCGGGTGACGGGGGCGTCGGCCAGCATGCCGACCAGCGCGTCGGTGTCCTGGCCGTTGCGCAGGCCGAGCGAGGTCAGGGCGGGCACGGCGGAACCCGCCGCCAGCGGAGCCAGGTCCTCGGGGAAGGCGCCGTCACCGTCCCCCGACCCGAGGTACAGCTCCAGGTGCTCCAGCATCGGAAGATCCGAGGCGACGATGAAGCGCGTGAGATAGGTCCGGAAGTCTTCCTCGTCCCCGAAGGGCATCAGCTGGAGCCGCCACGCGACCGCGCCCGGACCGGCCTTCGCCGCGATGAACGCCTCGTCCGGCGGAAGCGCGTCCGGCCTGGCGCGCCCCCGCTCCTCCGCCTCCAGCCCGGCGCGCTGGAGCCGCGTGGCGAGCAGCTCACGAGAGGGGAGATCGAAGGTCCGCAGCCCCGCGAACTCACGGAGATGGTCGAGGTTCGGCATGCGTGGGCTCCTCACGGCGACGGTGCCGATGAACCTACAGCGCACGCCCGACGGCCCGCCGTGTCGTCATGAGGCTTCGCGGCCCGGCCCCCGGTTCGCCCCACGGCGATCCGGACCCGGCCGAACCCGGCTCGGACCTGCGGCGGGGCCTGTCACGGGCGGTGAAGAACACGTTTTAGAGTGGAGGGGACTTCGAGGAAGGGATCTTCACATGCCGTTGGCCCCCCGCCTGCCGGCCCCACCCGAGATGTTGTCAGCCCTGGAGGAGACCTATGAGAGGGTGCTGCGGCGCGACCCAGGCGAGGCGGAGTTCCATCAGGCCGTGCACGAGGTGCTGGAAAGCCTCGGCCCGGTGCTGGCCGCCCGGCCCGGCCTCGCCGCCGCCAAGCTGGTGGAACGGCTGATCGAGCCGGAACGGCAGATCATCTTCCGAGTACCGTGGCAGGACGACCATGGCAACGTCCACGTCAACCGCGGCTTCCGCGTGGAGTTCAACGGCGCGCTCGGCCCGTACAAGGGCGGCCTCCGCTTCCACCCGACCGTGAACCTCGGCATCGTGAAGTTCCTCGGCTTCGAGCAGATCTTCAAGAACGCCCTGACCGGCCTCGGCATCGGCGGCGGCAAGGGCGGCAGCGACTTCGACCCGCACGGCCGCTCCGACGAGGAGGTCATGCGGTTCTGCCAGTCGTTCATGACCGAGCTGTACCGCCACGTCGGCGAGCACACCGACGTCCCCGCGGGCGACATCGGCGTCGGGACCCGCGAGATCGGCTACCTGTTCGGCCAGTACCGCCGTGTCACCAACCGGTGGGAGGCGGGGATGCTCACCGGCAAGGGCATGCTGTGGGGCGGCTCCGCCGGGCGGACGGAGGCGACCGGCTACGGCAACGTCCTGTTCACGGCCGAGATGCTGCGGCGCCGGGGCGAGGACCTCGACGGCCAGCAGATCGTCGTGTCCGGCTCGGGGAACGTCGCGATCTACACGATCGAGAAGGCGCAGCAGCTCGGCGCGAACGTGATCACCGTGTCGGACTCCAGCGGCTACGTGGTGGACGAGAAGGGCATCGACCTCGACCTCATCAAGCACGTCAAGGAGGTCGACCGCGGCCGGGTCGCCGACTACGCCGACCTGCGCGGCGCCTCGGCCCGGTTCATCCCCGGCGGCTGCGTGTGGGACGTCCCCGCCGACATCGCGCTGCCGTCCGCGACCCAGAACGAGCTGGACGAGTCCGCCGCGACGACCCTCGTCCGCAACGGCGTGAAGGCCGTCTCGGAGGGCGCGAACATGCCCACGACCCCCGAGGCCGTCCACGTCTTCCAGGAAGCGGACGTCGCCTTCGGGCCGGGCAAGGCCGCCAACGCCGGCGGCGTCGCGGTCAGCGCCCTGGAGATGCGCCAGAACGCGTCCCGCGCGTCCTGGACCTTCTCGCGCGTCGAGGAGGAGCTGGGTGCGATCATGACCGACATCCACGAGATCTGCTATGAGACCGCCGAACGCTACGGCGCTCCCGGCGACTACGTCGTCGGCGCCAACATCGCGGGCTTCGAACGCGTCGCCGACGCCATGCTCGCCCAGGGCCTCATCTGATCCAGCCCCGGACGGAACGGCCGCCTTCAACGGCGAGGGCGCTGTTTCCGTTTCCCCGGCCCGGCTTCCCCCCCGC
>NZ_SMKH01000491.1 GCF_004348515.1 Actinomadura sp. KC345
GGCCAGGGATACGCCTCCGGGCTCTCGGGGGTGGCGAAGGACTTCGGCGTCAACGCCTGACGGCCGTCCGCGCGGGCGGGGCCGCGTGGACGCCCCCGTCCGCGTGGCCCTGCCCACGGTGCGACCGACTACGACATTCTCGTCCACCTCAATCGAGTCCGGGCCGTCACCCTGCCACTGCCGATCTTCGGGAAAATGCCTTGGCGTCCACCATGGACGTGCTCAAAAATGGCCAGATGTTCGACATGGGCAAGATCGACGCGCTGAATTCGGCGACGAAGTATCCCTCGATCCTCACGTACCACGGCCTCGGGGAGCGTGGAGCGCTGACCGAGGAACTGACGACCTTCGACGGCTTCCAGGGCCCGACGTACCTGACGGAGAAGGTCGACGGCACGAACGGCAGGATCGTCTTGCTCCCCGGCTCGGACGACTATTTCATCGCCTCCCGCGAGGAGCTGCTGTACGCCCGGGGCGACCGTGTCGGAAACCCCGCCCTGGGCATCGTTGAGGCGCTGAAGCCGCTGGCGGAGCGCCTCGTGGACGGCCATCGCCCCGACTTCCACCGGCCGATCGTCACGCTGTACCTGGAGGTCTACGGCGGCAAGATCGGCGGTCAGGCGAAGCAGTACAGCGCGAAGGGCGCCGTGGGCTATCGGCTGTTCGACCTCAACTCGGCGGAGATTGACATCCTGGACTGGGAACGCCAGCGCATCTCCTCATGGCGTGATGACGGCGGGCAGGATTTCCTCGACGCCGACACACTGCAGGATGTCGCGGCGAGCCTGGACATCCCCACGGTTCCGTACCTGAGCGTCGTCAGCGGCGAGGATCTGCCGAAGGACGTCGAGGGCATGTCGGCCTTCCTGACCGAACACCTTCCCGCGTCCCATGCGGGCCTGGACGAGACGGCGGGCCGCCGACCGGAGGGCTTGGTGTTGCGCAACCTCGACCGCTCAAGGATCGCCAAGGCGCGCTTCCAGGACTACGAACGCACCTTGAAGCGCCGCAGGCAGCGACGGTAATACCTGGACGACCGAGGGTGCCTTCCAAGTCTGGAAAGGCATGGACAAGCACCAGGTCCGCAGCCGGAAAGAGGTCACCGGCATCGCCGGTGACCTCAGGGCGGTGTCCGAGGAACGGGGGACGTCAGCAGCCGGTGCCCGGGGCGGCCCGGAAGACGGTGTGGCTGCGCGCCACTCTCTGGCCGGGCGCCAGTGAGTAGTCGTAGGGCTTGCTGGTGACGCAGTAGGTGAGGCGGGTGCTGTTCGTGGCCGCGTAGACCGGGATCCCCCCGGCGAAGTAGGCGCTCTGCCCCTCCGCGATCCGGACGACGCGTCCGCCGTTGGCCGTCTCCTGGAAGCAGAGGAATCCGGTCGGGCATGTCACCCGCGCCTGGGCGGTCCCGGCCGCGCCGGCGACGACCGCGGTGCCGGCGACCAGGGCAATGGCGCCGGCGGACAAAATTCTGGACGTTTTCACAGCGGCGATCATGCGGTCTCCCTAGGGCTCGTAGTGGACCTGGATCGAGGAAATCCTGTCGTTCATCCGGGCGCCGACGTTGGGCACCCTCGTGTAGTTGTGCCATGCCGCATGGCGGCCCTGGTAGACGGCGTGTTCCCACATGTTCACGTAATTGCAGCGTGAATGGCCGCCAGACCATGAAGAGATCTTGTCGTTGATGTTGTTGAAGGTGGTCTCCAGGTTCCGGATTCCATACCCTTCGGTGTCGCACGGGCCGTACGCGCCGTACCAGTACTTGGTGAGTCCCCCGTAGTTGGCGTCGGCGTACACCACCAGCAGGAGGGTGTCGGCGGCGGCGCCGACCGTCCCGTCCAGCTCCTGCTTGGATGAGGCGCAGCCTTGCCGCAGCACTCGCGACGACGTTTCGTCGGACCGCAGACGGTCCAGAACATAGGCGCTAGTGAGTCCCGGTGGGCTTTGCGGCGGTGGCCGCCCCGGACGGCCGGTCCGCGGCCGTCGCCGTGCCCGCCCCGACTCCGGACAGGAGAGCGACGGCGCCGAGCATCGTCGTGGCCTTCGAGAACATGCCGTTCATACTTACAACCCCTTTTCCGTGGGAGTAAGCGCCATTCGAACAGCTAACGGCTTCATGCTCGCTTCACTTCTGCTTCACCGCAGATCGCCGGCGAGCCCCGGACTGCATCGGCAGGGCGCCGGGACCGCGATGGTCTACCCGGCGCTCCTGGCCGTGATCGGGGACGTGGCGCATCCGGTCTGGCGGGGCCTGCGCCGGGCCTGACTCGCGGCTTGCGGTTCCGGGTCGTCCATGGACGGTCGAGCATGCACGACTCGCGTGCAGGTCGATGTACGACTATTCGGCCACAAACTAAACAGAAGGGTTCATAGTGACTGATACCCCGGGTTCGAATCCCGTCGGTGGTTGGTACAGGACGGGGAAGGTCGTCACGATCGACGCCCTCGCCGACACCAGCAAGGCGTTCGACCACATCGACGACGTGTCCGAGGAGACCCTCCAGACCTGCTGGAAGGTCGCCAACCTGCTCGTGGACCAGGCCCGTGAGGAAAGGGCACACTCCGCCGGCGATGGCGGTGACATCACGCTCACGGTGAGCATCGTCCGCAAGGGCGATGCCCGGGCCGTGAACATCGAGGTCACGACCCCCCGGAAGGACGGCAGCGCCTCCCTGGGAAGCGGCCAGCTCAGCGAGCGTGACCTGGGCTGGTGGGGTACTCCTGAGGAGGGCACCCTCCTCTGGCTCCAGACCGTCACCAAGGAGGAGTACGCCCGCCGGACGGACACCGGGAAGCTGATCGGAGTCATCCTCCCGATCTCGTAGCCTCCCGGGCATCGATCGCTCGGCCCCCGTTCTTGAAAGCCGTGGAACGGGGGCCGCGCACCCGCCCCTCCCCCTCTGGGGAGGGGCACCCACCAGCGCGAGCGGATCCCAGGATCCGCTCGCGTTTTTCGTCGCTGTCCACCCAGCCCGCGGACCCGGGTTGCAGCGGGCGTGGCCATCGCCACCGTCTGCGGGAACCGCCCGGGGGAGCACCACGATGCGGCGGTCCGGGAGTCATCGGGTTCGGTCTCCGTTGCCCGCCACGCCCGCCCGATACGCCAGGACCACCGCCTGGACGCGGTCGCGGAGGCCCAGCTTGGTAAGGATGCGTGAGACGTAGGTCTTGACGGTCTCCTGGCCGATGACCAGCTCGGTGGCTATTTCGGCGTTCGACAGGCCTTCGCTGATGAGAAGGAGGACCTCGTACTCGCGGGGGGTGAGGGCCTTGAGG
>NZ_SMKH01000492.1 GCF_004348515.1 Actinomadura sp. KC345
GGCGGGGTGATGACAAGCGTTTGCTTCTTGCCTAAGGTGAGGCCGATTCACCCCCAGCCCAGCCCCCGGCGGAACGGATAGCCGATGTCCCAAGGGCCGATGCCCGCCGAGCTGCCCGACCTGCTGCGCCAGCACCTCCAGTCCGCCGTCGACGAGATGGAGCGGGAGATCCGCGACCAGGTGCCCGAGTACGCGGGCGACGACGGCGGCGAGTACGCCAAGCGGGTGGAGCGGACGGTCAGCGACACCGTCGCGTTCTTCGTCGACTCCGTCGACCACCCCAACGCCGACGCGCGGAAGCTGACCGAGCTGTACATGTGGCTCGGGGAGCAGGAGGCCAGGTCGGGCCGGGGCCTGGAGGCCCTGCAGAGCGCGATGCGGGTGTCCAGCCAGGTCGCGTGCCGCCGGTTCATCAAGGACGCCTACCGGCTCGGCTGGTCGCGCGAGATCCTCGGCCGGCTGACCGACTCGCTGTTCCTGCTGCTCGCGCGGGTCGCCGACGCCGCCGCCCAGGGGTACGCGCGCGAGCAGGGGCAGCTCGCGACCGAGCGGGAGCGCCGCCGGGAGCGGCTGCGGGACCTGCTGGCCGCCGAGCCGCCGCCCGCGCACGAGGCGATCTCCGAGCTGGCGGTCGCGGCCCGCTGGGACCTGCCGAAGAGCATCGGCCTGGTCGCGCTGCCCGCGGGGGCGCCCGCCGGGGCGCGGATCCTGCCGCCCGGGGTGCTCGCCGACTGGGACGCGCCGATCCCGTTCCTGGTGGTGCCCGACCCGGAGGGCCCCGGTCAGGACCGGCTGTGGCCGGCGCTGCGCCGGCTCGGGACGGCGGCGATCGGGCCGACCGTCCCGCTCGGGCAGGGCGCCGTCTCCCTGCGCTGGGCGCGGCACGCCCTGACGCTGGTGGAGCGGGGCCTGCTGCCGGACGGCGCCCCGGTCCGGTGCGTGGACCACATCGCGCCGCTGGCGACGCTCGCGGCGGACGAGCTGATCGGCGCGACCGCCGGGACCGTCCTCGGTCCCCTGCTCGACCTCCCCCCGGCGCGCCGCCTGCCGCTGGCCGAGACCCTGCTGACGTACCTGCAGTGCGGCGACAACGCGGTCATCGCGGCGGAGCGGCTGCACATCCACGAGCAGACCGTCCGGTACCGGCTGCGCCGCATCACCGAGCTGACCGGCGGGCGGTTCACCGAGCCCGACGGCCGGCTCGACGTGATGCTCATGCTGAGCTGGCTGGTGCGGACCGCCCGCGCCGAGGAGACGGCGTAGCCGCCCGCGCCCCGGCGGGAAGGCGGCGTCAGGTTCCGCCGGACGGCCCGTCGCCGTGCCGGGCGGCGGCCGCGGAACGCGACAGCAGCGACACCCCCGCGGTGAGGAGGACGGCGGTGACCGAGACGGCGGCGAACGCCGCCGCCGTGCGGGGCGGCATCGTGTGGAAGGCCAGCACGGCCACCAGGTAGGAGGCGATGGGGTTGGTCATCGTCATCGCCGTCATCGCTGCGGGCAGCGAACCGGCGGCGAACGCGCGCTGCTCGATCACGAGCCCGAGCAGGGTGCTGCCCGCCAGGGCGTAGCCGGGCCAGTCCGCGGCGGTGGCGGCGACGCCCTCGTCGACGAGGCTCGCGGTGGTGAGCTTGATCAGCACGGCGCTCGCCGCGAAGCACAGGCCCGCGCAGACGCCGAGCAGCGCGGCCCGCACGGGTCCCCGCCGCAGCCACGCCGCCCGGGACAGCACGATGATGAGCGGCGCGGCGATCAGCCCGGCGAGCAGCAGCCGCGGCCGGGACGCCTCGCCGGCGGGCGGGATCGCTCCCGGCACCGTGAACAGGACCGCCAGGCCCGCCGACACCGCGACGCCGCCGAGCACGTCCATCCGGGCGGGGCGGCGTCCCGTTCCGGCGGGTCCGAGCAGGATGGTGAAGACCAGCTGGGTGACCAGCAGCGGCTGGACGACGGCGGTGGAGCCGAAGTGCAGGGCGGCGGCCTGGGCGAAGAAGCCGGCCATGTTGACGCCCCACCCGGTGAGCCACACCGGGTCGCGGACCAGCCTCCGGGTCAGCCCGTGCGCGGCCGTGGCGTCCATGCCGCCGTGCACGGCGCGCCTGGCCGCGCGGTACTGGATCGTGGCGGCCGCGGCGAACAGGAACGCGGCCAGCAGGCCGAACCCGGCCGAGAGCGCCATCAGCGCGTCCCGGTCCGGGGCCCCTCCGGACCGGATCACATGCCCTCCCGCGTCCCCTGCAACGCGCCGCCCGCTCCGGTCATCCTTCCCACCTTCGGGCGGTTTCCCGCGAACCTCTTGACCTCGGCGGCAAACGGGCATAAATAAAAGAGAAACAAACCCAAACGGGAGGGAACCAACATGGACCGGGGAACGGCCCGCGCATGATCGTCACGGTGACGCTCAACCCGAGCCTCGACCGCACGATCGACGTGGACGTGCTGACCCGCGGCGCGGTGATCAGGGCGCGGTCGGCGCGGCTCGACCCGGGCGGCAAGGGCGTCAACGTCTCCCGTGCCCTGCTGGCCAACGGCGTCGCGTCCACCGCGGTGGTCGCGGTCGGCGGCGCCGACGGCGACCAGCTCCGCCGGCTGCTGGAGGCCGAGGGCATGCGGATCCGCGCCGTCCGCGTCGCGGGCCGCACCCGGTCCAACGTCACCGTCGTCGAGCCGGGCGGCGTCGTCACGAAGCTGAACGAGCCCGGCGGCCCGCTCGCCTCCGCGGAACTGGACGAGATCGGCGCGGTCGTAGAGGCCGAGGCTGGCGCCGCGAGCTGGGTGGTCGGCTGCGGAAGCCTGCCGCCCGGCGTCCCCGACGGCACCTACGCCGAGCTGTGCCGCAGGTTCGGGCCGGACGGCATCCGCGTCGCGGTCGACTCCAGCGGCGCGGCGCTGCGCGCGGCCGTCCCCGCCGGGCCCGACCTGATCAAACCGAACCGGGAGGAGCTCGCCGAGGCCGTCGGCGGCCCGGTCGGCACGGTCGCCGACGTCGTCGAGGCCGCCGGGGAGCTGCGGTCCCGCGGGGCCCGCGCGGTCCTGGTCAGCCTCGGCGCGGAGGGGGCGGTGCTCGTCGACGACGACGGCGTCCTCACCGGCGAGGCACCCGTCGCACGGCCGCGCAGCACGGTCGGCGCCGGCGACGCGCTGCTGGCGGGGTTCCTCGCCGCGGGCGCCCGGGGCCCGGGTGCCCTGGCCGAGGCGCTCGCCTGGGGCGCGGCGGCCGTCTCGCTGCCCGCGAGCCGGGTGCCGGGCGCGGC
>NZ_SMKH01000493.1 GCF_004348515.1 Actinomadura sp. KC345
GAATGGTGGAGGACGAAGATCTTGGTGAGCTGGGTGACGTGGAAGACGCGGCGCACCCGGTCGTTGACGCCCATGAACGACATCGAGCCGTCCCGCGCGCGGAGCCGGTGGTAGATGCCGACCAGGACGCCGAGGCCCGTGGAGTCCAGGAACGTGACCTCGCCGAGGTCGATGACCAGGTGCGCGCCGCCGTTCTCGATGATGTCGAGCAGTGCCTCCCGCAGCCGGGGGCTGGTGAAGACGTCGATCTCACCGCTGATCTTCACGACCGTGAGGCCCTTTTCGACCCGATGCTCGACGGCGAAGTCCACCGGTGCTCCTCTCTGCCGACCCGCCCCGCCCGTGCCGGCGGCCCGTGCTGCCTTGCCTTGCTGCGCTCTTGTGCCGCTCGTTCGACGAGACTAGTGGGAACTCGTTAGTTACCCCTGCGGCAGGTCGTTACGCCCGCAGGGCGGGACCCGTAGGCCCCGTGCGACCCCCGTCACGGGGACCGGAACAGCGCCCACACCACCTTGCCCCGCGGGATGGCCCGCCATCCCCACCGGACGCTGAACGACTCCACGAGGTGCAGGCCGCGTCCCGTCTCGGCGATGTAGTCGGGTTCCTTGCGGCGCGGCGCGGCCGGGCTCGCGTCCAGGATCCCGCAGAGCAGCCAGGGGGCCTGGAAGGCGAGCCGCAGCCTGATGGCCGACGGCGCGGAGCCCAGCGGGTCGGCCGGGTCGTCGTACACGCCCGCGCGGTGCACGCCGCCCGGCCGGCCGCGGGACGTCCCCCCGCTGTGCCGCAGTGCGTTCGTGACGAGTTCGGAGACGACCAGCCCGACGTCGTCGGTGAGTTCGGCCACGCCCCATTCGGCCAGCCGGGAGACCGCGAAGTGGCGGGCCTCGGTGACCGACTCCGGATCGGGCTCGACCGTGAACGAGAACGTGGGGCCCCGCAGTTCGGTCAGGGCCGTCACGGCCGCGTCCAGGCGCGCGGGCAGGTCTGACGACTCCGGGACGGGCGTTGAGCAACCGGCATGGTCGTGCGGGTCGGCCGGCCCCACGACGGGGCCGAGTTCCCACCTCGTGTCGTCGTGCGCGTGGCGTGACGTCATTCCAACCGGACCCCGCAGAGTGATCTCGTTGTGCAGCCGTGGCTCGGAAGTCTCGTGCGTTATCCTGCGCATCGTAGCGTGCGAATGCAAGGCCCAATGCACGTGCATCCGCGTGTGAGGGTGTGGTGCGACGCGGATGCGCGCGAGCTGAACGGAGGTAACCGCAGGACACTGAGGCCAGTGGCACACTAGGTTCGCTGTCCGCCGAATAGCCGGGAGGTTGGGCGTGACTCCAGAGACGCCGGGAAGCGGGTCGACGGTTCGTCGGATCCTGCTCGGGTCGCAGCTTCGCCGTCTGCGCGAGCAGAAGGGCGTGACCCGTCAGGACGCCGGCTACGTCATCCGCGCGTCGGAGTCGAAGATCAGCCGTCTGGAACTCGGACGGGTCAGCTTCAAAGAACGAGACGTGGACGACCTGCTCTCGTTGTACGGCGTCAGCGACAAGGATGAGCGCGAGGCGCTGCTGCAGCTCGCGAGGGAGGCCAACACCCCCGGCTGGTGGCACCGGTACAGCGACGTGCTGCCCGGCTGGTTCCAGACCTACGTCGGCCTGGAGGAGTCGGCGGCGTTGCTCCGCACATATGAACTGCAGTTCGTCCCGGGGCTGCTGCAGTCGGAGGGGTATGCGCGTGCGGTGATCCGCCTGGGCAACGCCGGAGCCGCCGAACACGAGATCGATCAACGCGTGGAACTGCGCATGCAACGGCAGGAACGTCTCACGGGCCCGGAAGCTCCGCGCCTGTGGGCGGTGGTGGACGAGGGAGCGCTGAAGCGTCCCATCGGCGGACCGGAGGTGATGAGGGGCCAGTTCGAGCACCTCATCAAGATGTCCAAGCTGCCGAACGTCACCATCCAGATCATGCCGTTCAGGTTCGGTGGCCACGCCGCCGAGGGGGGCGCGTTCACGATCCTGCGCTTTCCCGAGCAGGACCTGCCGGACGTGGTTTACGTAGAGAACCTCACCGGCGCGATGTACCTGGACAAGCGAGACGACGTCGACACCTATCTGCAGGCGATGGAACGCCTGTGCGTCGACAGCGCGACTCCGGAGCGCACCGTCGAGCTTCTCGGTGATTTTCTCAGAGAGACATGATGCTCACGAACTACTACGACAACGGGATGCCGGCCGCCAACCTCCAAGGGGCGCGGTGGCTGAAGTCCCGGCGAAGCAACTCCCAGGGGAACTGCGTCGAAATCGCCGAACTGCCGGGCGGGCGGATCGCGATGCGCAACTCCCGTCACCCCGACGGCCCCGCGCTCATCTACACCCGCCCCGAGATCGAGGCGCTCATCCTTGGAGCCAAGGACGGCGACTTCGACCACCTCATCGCCTCCCGCAACTGACCCCTGAGAAACCGCCAATCAACCGCCACCGACCCGCCGCCGCGGGGCTGACGAAGTCCCGCATTCAGGCGCGAGTTCCGGCGGCCAATCGGATCGCGGCGGGTCGGCTCCGGTGAAACCGAACGTCGACCCGTCCGCCACGAAGGCACCCGCCAGGAAAGCATCCGACACGAAAGCAGAGGCCACCCCGGCGCGAGGGTGGCCTTCTTCTTTTCCGCCGAGGGGCCGGAGTTCAGCCGCAGTTGCCGTACGGGGCGGACCGGCCATTGCCGCCGAACCGGACGCACGTGCCAGGAGCCTTCACGTACACCGGCCCCGCGTACCAGGCGAACTGCCCGCTGTCGGTGATCGTGCTGCCGCCCTGCTTCTGGATCCACACAGACACGGACGACTTCTCGCCCACGTTCGTGGTCTTGAGCGTGACGGCGCAGTTGTAGGTGGAGCTGTTGTAGAGCAGGTAGGCGATGCCGCCAGAGACGCTCAGGGACCGCTGCACGTAGTAGCCGCCTCCATGGCCGCCGCTGTTGCACACCTGCTGCGGGCTGTACTTGTTGGCCGGCTCCTGGCCGGAACCGGAGCCGCCTCCTCCACCCCCGCCGTCTCCGCCTCCGCCGCCGCCCTTCGTCGGTGACGGCTGTCCCGGCCGCTGCGGCGTGCCGGGTTTCTGGGACGGGTTCCGGCTCCCGGGCTTCTGGCTCCGCTGGTCCCTCGGCTGCTGGCGCTGCGGGTCGTTCCCCGAGCCCTGGGCCTCGCCGCCGGGTCCGTCGGCGGCCTCGGGACCGGCCGGCGCGCCCTGGCTCTTATACCC
>NZ_SMKH01000494.1 GCF_004348515.1 Actinomadura sp. KC345
GTCGGGGGGTCGGTCGGAGGATCCGTCGGAGGATCCGTGGGCGGATCGGTCGGAGGATCCGTGGGTTCGGTCGGAGTCTCAGTCGGTGTCTCCGTAACGCTTTCCGTGGGGGCGGGAGAGGCGGAGGTGTCGGCGTACACCGGGTGCACGCCGCTGAAGCCCATGAGCGCCATCACGCCGAGTCCCGCCAGGAACGAACGCGCCGACCGTGAGCGCACCCTGAACCCACCTCCACCGCTCGCCTACCATCCCGCACAATTGCGTTGAATTGGATGGAATCACGCGGCGAATAGGCGATCAACCCCGTCCGCAAAGGTCATTGCCAGATGCCTATGGAGAGGCGGCCAGGTATTCTCCCGTTATCATCGGGTGAGCCTTTTTCTGCAGCCGCATCGCACGCAGGACGACCTCGATCGCGAAGCGCGCGTCCGGGTCCGACAGCCGGTCTCCCAGAATGCCTTCGAGCTGGCGTATCCGGTAACGCACGGTCTGCGGATGGACGTTCAGCTCCTCGGCGATACCGGCGGCGGTGCCGCGGCTCACCAGCCAGGTGCGCAGCGTGTCGACCAGGCGTTCGCGCTGCCGGGGCGGGAACTCCGCCATCCCGCTGAGGTGGAGGCTCGCGAGCCGGTCGACGAGGGCCTGGTCCGACAGCAGCCACAGGGTGAGGAGGTGGTCGTCGCAGTCGGTCACCGGGGCGCTCTCCAGGACGCCCGACTCCACCAGGCCGAGCGTGCGCCGCGCCCACCGCAGCGAGTCGTTGACGCCGCCGATCGGGACCGCGGGCCCCGCGACGAGCTGCCCCTCGGGCAGCACCCGCAGCAGGGACCGCCGCCGCTCGACCGTCAGCTTGCCCGGCAGGAGCAGGAACGGCTGGGTCGCGGTGAGGTCGGCGAGGACGTCATCGTCCAGGGCCGCCCGCACATACGGGGAGCCGGCCGGGGCTGCGACCAGGGTCACCTCCTCCGGGATCGACCACCGCGCCCGTTCGGCGACCTCGGCCAGGACGCGGCCGGCCCCGAGGGGACGCAGCAGCAGCTCCAGCAGCCGCCGCCGGTGCGCCTCGACCTCGCCGTCCGGGCGCGCCTCCATGTAGCCCTCCAGGGCCAGCGCGGCCAGCTCGTCGATGTAGGTGAACAGCGCGTCGGCGAGCTGCGCCATGACGTCGCTGGACAGGTGCCTGCGGGGGCCGACCTTCATGATGCGGCGCCACGCGACCTGCGCGCCGAGGCGGAACGCGGACTGGAGCGTGTCGAGCGTCCGGCCCTCCTGCGACTCGAACCTGCCGAGCCTGCGGTACGTCTCGCGGTAGCGTTCGCGCGGCGCGCGGGGGTTGGCGACCTGCTCGACGAAGTCGGTCAGCGCCCGTTCGACACCGATCCGCAACGCCTCCACGTAAGGGCCCTGCATGGGCCTCCCATATTCGGGAATCGACCTCCGCACCTCGTGGATGATCTCCTGGGAGAGGCTGGGCAGCTCCGGCCGCATCATCACGGCCAGCCTCCGGGGCAGCTTCGGCCGCGGCTCGGCGCCCACAGGCGCGAGCGTCCGTGTCATCGGGACACCTCCGAGAACGCCGGCGTCACCGGTCCTGGCGTATGACCGGGCGGGGGCACCCGGCGTCCGGGACGGTCGGCACTACGGATTCGCCGCGGGCGCACTGAGCGGGGACCCCTGTGCGCCCCCGACAAGGATGTGAACTGAGACACGCCGACGGTAGTTCAATGGCGCCGCACACAAAGATAAAGAGAAGGTAAAATCACTCGCTGTCGCAGGTGCGGGCACACACAGTCCGGCGGCGGAAAAGTCATCGCATGGGCACCCTCCGCCGCTGCCGCAACCGGTGGGCGCGCAACACCGCGTCCAAGGCGAAACGCGCCGCCGGATCGGCCAGTTGCTCGTCGAACGTCTCGACAAGGCGCCGCATCCGGTACCGCACCGTCTGCGGATGGACGGCCAGGCGCCGCGCCGTTTCGACCGCGTTCCCCTGTGCCTCCAGCCATGCGCCGAGGGTTTCGGTCATGCGGGAACGCTGCGTCCGGCTCATCCCCGCCAGCGCCGAAAGCCGCCGCCGGGAGAGCTGGTCGAGCAGCGCCTCGTCCGACAGCAGCCACAGCTCCAGCAGATACCGCTCGCACAGCGTCGGGCCGCCGTCCTCCAGGACGCCGGACTCGACGAGCGCCAGCGCCCGCCGCGCCCACCGGAGCGAATCCGCCGCCTCGGCCAGCGGGACGCTCAGCCCCACCGCGGACCGGCGTTCGGGCAGCGCGTCGGACAGCATCCGCCTGCGCTCCCCGTCGAAGACCCCGGGCATCAGCAGGTGGGGCTCGGCGTCTCCCAGGTCGGCGAGCACGTCCTCGTCCAGCGCCGCCCGGATGCACCGCGCCCCGGCCGGCAGCGCGACCATCGTCACCTGGTCCGGCAGCGGCCAGCCCGCGGCCTCCGCCGCCTCGGCCAGCGCGCCGGTGGGCGCGCCCGGTCGCAGCGCCATCCGCAGCAGCCGCCGGTGCTCGCCGGCCAGCTCCTCCGCCGACCGCGACCGCGCCTCCAGGTACCCCTGCACCGACAGCGAGGCCAGCTCGTCGATGTAGGAGAAGAGGGCGTCGGCGAGCTGCGTCATCACCCCTGAAGGCAGCCGCCGCCGGTGCGCCACGTCCGAGACCCGCCGCCACGCGACCTGCACCCCGACCCGGTAGGCGGCCTGCAACGCGTCCAGGCTGCGCCCCTCGTAGGCCATGCTGCGCCCGAGTTCCCGGCACAGCTCGTCCCGGTGCTCGTGGGTGTCGCCGGCCCCCGTCACCTGGTCGACGAACGCGGCCATGACCTGCTCCACGCTGACCCGGATCGTCGGCCGCCGCACCGCGCGGCCCTGCCGCGGGTCATCCGGCACCGACCGCCGGACCTCGCCGATGATCTCCTCGGCGAGCGACGGCAGTTCGGCACTCAGAATGGCGATCACCTGTTGCGGGACCGGCCCCGGACGCCCTCGCCCAGCGAGGGTCCCCGTCATCGTCCACCCTCCTTCGCGCCGTAGAGGAACGATGCAAGGAAGGTAACCCAAACCCGCACGTCGCGCACCATTCCTGAGAAACTTTCACAGTCCGTGCGCGCGTCTCTACGCAGCCATTCAGCCGCTTATCCGCACCAACACCGCCCCTCCCGCCACACTCATACTCACTCGGCGAGTAAATGC
>NZ_SMKH01000495.1 GCF_004348515.1 Actinomadura sp. KC345
AGCTCCTTCACCGTCGCGTCGATGCGGGTGCGGGAGAAGTCGTTGACGTCCAGGCCCTGGACGATCTCCCACGTGCCGTTCTTCGTGGTGACCGGGAACGACGAGATCAGGCCCTCGGGGACGCCGTAGGAGCCGTCCGACACGACCGCCATGGACGTCCAGTCGCCGTCGGCGGTGCCGTTCACCCAGGTGTGGACGTGGTCGATCGCGGCGGAGGCGGCGGACGCGGCCGAGGACGCGTTGCGGGCGTCGATGATGGCGGCGCCGCGCTTGGCGACGGTCGGGATGAAGTCGTTCTCCAGCCACGCCTGGTCGTTCACGGTCTCGGCGGCGTTCTTCCCGGCGATCTCGGCGTGGAAGATGTCCGGGTACTGGGTGGCGGAGTGGTTGCCCCAGATCGTCAGCCTGCGGATGTCGGAGACGGAGACGCCCGCCTTCTTCGAGAGCTGCGCGAGGGCGCGGTTGTGGTCGAGGCGGGTCATCGCCGTGAAGCGGTCGGACGGGACGTCCGGGGCGTGCGACTGCGCGATGAGGGCGTTGGTGTTGGCCGGGTTGCCGACCACCAGGACCTTGACGTCGTCGGCCGCGCCGGCGTTGATCGCCTCGCCCTGCGGCTTGAAGATGCCGCCGTTGGCCTCCAGCAGGTCGCCGCGCTCCATGCCCTTCGTGCGGGGACGGGCGCCGACGAGCAGCGCGACGTTCACGCCGTCGAACGCCTTGGCCGCGTCGTCGAAGATCTCGATGCCGGACAGCAGCGGGAACGCGCAGTCGTCCAGTTCCATCGCGGTGCCCTCGGCGGCCTTCACCGCCTGCGGAATCTCCAGCAGCCGCAGGCGTACGGGTACGTCCGCGCCGAGGAGGTGCCCGGACGCGATGCGGAACAGCAGCGCGTAGCCGATCTGGCCCGCGGCGCCGGTAACGGTGACGGTGACTGGGGTGCGCGTCATTGCCTTCTTCTCCTGCTGTGACCTGACGGGGCTCAGGCGGCCATCCTTCGGAACCCGACCGCCCGAGAGCCCCGCCCGTGCGCCCGGCACTGCACGCGGGTCTCTCGCCGTCGAGATATCTGCCGGGTTCAGGCTATCGCGCGTCCCCTACCCGCCTCCCGCCAGGTGCACCACCCGGCATGGCACACCGTCCCCGGACGAGCGAAAGGCCGCCCCGGACGACCCCGGGACGGCCTTCACACGCTCATCCCCGCATGCGCGAGGAGTGGGTGCTCGAATACTCGCAGTCAACCTGCGAGGTCAGCCGTTGATCTTCTTCTGGAGGTTGGTGTCGAGAGCCTCCAGGAATTCCTGCGTGGTCAAGAAGGGCGTCGACTTGCCGACCAACAGCGCCAGGTCCTTGGTCATCTGGCCGTTCTCGACCGTCTCGACGCAGACCTGCTCCAGCGAGCGCGCGAAGTCGCTCACCTCGGGCTGGCCGTCGAGCTTGCCGCGGTGCTCGAGGCCGCGGGTCCAGGCGAAGATCGACGCGATGGGGTTGGTCGACGTCGGCTTGCCCTGCTGGTGCTGCCGGTAGTGCCGGGTCACCGTGCCGTGCGCGGCCTCGGCCTCGACGGTCCTGCCGTCGGGGGTCATGAGGACGGACGTCATGAGGCCGAGCGAGCCGAAGCCCTGCGCGAGTGTGTCGGATTGGACGTCGCCGTCGTAGTTCTTGGCGGCCCAGACGAAGCCGCCCTCCCACTTCAGCGCCGCGGCGACCATGTCGTCGATGAGCCGGTGCTCGTACTCCAGGCCCTTGGACTCGAACTCGGCCTTGAACTCGGACTCGTAGACCTCCTGGAAGAGGTCCTTGAACCGGCCGTCGTAGGCCTTGAGGATCGTGTTCTTCGTCGACATGTACAGGGGCATGTCGCGCTCGAGCGCGTACCGCATCGTCGCCCGCGCGAAGTCGCGGATCGAGTCGTCGTAGTTGTACATCCCCATGGCGACGCCGCCTCCGGGGAAATCGGCGATCTCGAACTCCATCGGCTCGGAGTCGTCCGCCGGGGTGTAGGTGATCGTCACCTTGCCGGGGCCGGGGACGACGAAGTCGGTGGCCTTGTACTGGTCGCCGTGGGCGTGGCGGCCGATGATGATCGGCTTGGTCCAGCCGGGGACGAGCCGGGGGATGTTGGAGCAGATGATCGGCTCGCGGAACACCACGCCGCCCAGGATGTTGCGGATCGTCCCGTTCGGGGACCGCCACATCTTCTTCAGGCCGAACTCCTCGACGCGCGCCTCGTCGGGGGTGATGGTCGCGCACTTGACGCCGACGCCGTGCTCGCGGATCGCGTTCGCGGCGTCGATCGTGACCTGGTCGTCCGTGGCGTCACGGTGTTCCATTCCCAGGTCGTAGTACTTCAGGTCGACATCGAGGTAAGGCAGGATCAGCTGGTCCTTGATGAATTTCCAGATGATCCGGGTCATTTCGTCGCCGTCGAGTTCGACGACCGGGCCCGCTACTTTGATCTTGGGCATGCTGTGGCTGTCCCTTTCCTACACCTGGCCAGCGGTGAGGCCCTTGTCATCCTCGGTGGGGGGATGGCGGTGTCGGGCCGCCGGTGCACCCCGGATTGAAGGGACTCGGTCCTTGTAAGGCTCAATTGGCAAGGCTAGCCGAGGCGCCCGGAAGGTCTAGACCTGACCCGGCCGTTACGGGCGTTCGGGGCCGCCTTCACCTGGGACGACATGGCGGCCCGGCGGACCGTCCCGCCGTTTGGCGATGAGAAGCTTCACACCGCGCGCCAGTAGGACGAGCAGGATCAGCACCCCGAAGGCGCCCGCGAGGAGGAGCCCGGTCTTGTGCATCGGCGGGATGCTGAGCGCCACGAACGCGACCATCTCCCCCATGATCACGAGCGTCCAGCAGTCGATGGACCTGCTGCGGACCGCGAGCGGGCCGAGCTGCGACTCCGGCAGCAGGAGCCGCGCGAGCGCGCCGATGAGCAGCGCCGCGGCGATCAGTCCGGAGCCCTTGCGGAAGTAGTTGAACGCGCAGAGCGTGAGGCCGGCGCCGACCCCGCTGAGCACGATCAGGTAGGGCAGTTGCGCGAGCCAGTGCGGCGCGGTCCCCTTGCGACGCGGCGTCCTGCGCCGCCGCCGGTGCACCTCAGTGCTCAAGACCGTCCTCCAGCCCCCACCCGCCGCCATTCAATGGACGAGCTCCTCTCGGCTCACCGTCGTCC
>NZ_SMKH01000496.1 GCF_004348515.1 Actinomadura sp. KC345
GGGTCGAGGAGCGGGACGCGAGCGGCGGACGGGACCCCCGCCCCGAGGTCGTCCGCGCCTACGCCCCGTACGCGATCATCATCGCCGTCTTCGTCGTCTGCCAGATCGGGGCGGTCAAGGACCTCCTGGACAAGGCCACGATCACGTTCTCCTGGCCCGGCCTGGACCTCACGGGACCGACCGGCGAGCCCCTCTCCCTGCCCGAGTTCACCTTCAACTACCTGACGACGCCCGGCACCCAGATGCTGGTCGCCGGGTTCCTCACCATGGCGGCGCTCCGCGTCGGGTCCGGCGCCGCCCTGCGCGCCTACTGGACGACGCTCGACCAGCTCAAGTGGGCGATCGTCACGGTGATGGCCGTCCTCGGCCTGGCGTTCGTGATGAACGCGTCCGGCCAGACCGTCACGCTCGGCACCTGGATGGCCGGGGCCGGCGCCGCGTTCGCCGTGCTGTCCCCGATCCTGGGCTGGCTCGGTACCGCCGTCACCGGCTCGGACACCTCGTCGAACTCCCTGTTCGGCGCGTTGCAGGTCACCGCGGCCGGCAAGGCGGACCTCTCGCCGGTCCTGATGGCCGCCTCCAACAGCTCCGGCGGCGTCCTCGGCAAGATGATCTCCCCGCAGAACCTCGCCATCGCGGCGGCGGCCGTCGGCCTGGACGGACGGGAGGGCGACATCTTCCGCCGCGTCGTGCTCTGGAGCCTGCTGTTCCTGGCCGGGATGTGCGTGCTGACCGGCCTGCAGGCCACCCCGGTCCTGGACTGGATGGTCCCGTGACGGCCCGCGCGGGCTACTGCCGGTAGCCCTCGACCTCGGCGGCGGGACGGATCTCGGCCTCGTCCGGGTTCTGTCCCGCCGCGATGCGGGCTCGCCGCTGGCGGAGCAGGTCCCAGCACTGGTCCAGCGCGACCTCCAGTTGCCGCAGGCGCCGCTGCGCGTCGGCGTCGCCGGTCTCCGCGCGCTCGTGGGCCCTGCGCAGCGCGTGCTCTTCCTCGATGAACTCGTTGATATGTTGCAGGATCGCCTTCTCATCCATGAAATGGCTCCAGTCGTGGATGTCCCGCGCGATGACGATTTTCGCGCAATGATGGATTTCCCGCCCCGATGGGGTCCAGAAGGTGCCGACAGATGAGAGCCTGGCATACACGGGCCCGCCTCCGGTAGCGGCGCCCAGGGCCGAGGCGAGGAGCGGATGACGGTCTGGCGTATCACCGATGGTGACGGCGGCCTGGAGTCGGGGGAGCGGGCGGCTCCCCGCTACGACCTCGTCGAGCACGACACCGCGCTCCTGCGCATCACCGCCGTGTCCGCCGCGCCGCGGCTGCGGATGGCCGGCGAGATCGACGTCTCGAACGCGCGCGAGGTCAAGCGCGCCCTCCACGCCGTCCAGGAGCGGGCGCCCGGCGACGTCCACGTCGACCTGGCCGCCGTGGACTTCGTCGACGTCGCGGGCCTGCGCACCTTCGCCCTCGCCGCGCGGGATCTGCACGTGCAGGGCCGGATGCTCGTCCTGCACTCGGTGTCGTCCCACATCGACAAGCTGTTCAGCCTGATCGGCTGGAGCACGACGCCCGGCCTGCAGATCCACTGCCGCCCCCGCGCCTGAAGTCTTCAAGCGACTGCGTGGAACCCGAGCACGAGCGCCAGAGCGACGGCCGGGAGCAGCAGGGCGAGCGCGGCGCGGTGCACCGGCTCGTCCTTCCCGGCCTGGATCACCACGGTCCCCGCGGCCAGGTCGTGCAGGCAGCTCCGGGTCCGCGGGTCCTTCCGGTAGCTGGCGACGTCTCCCCAGGGAGACATCGCCGGGGTGCCGCGCCCGCCCCAGGTGGGCATCCAGCGTTTGAACGCCCGCTTCCAGCCCGGATACCGGAGATCGTCCAGGCCGACCACGCGGATCCCGGCGATGCGCTGCCCGACCGTGCAGCCCCACAGCACGAGCCGGACGACCCGCAGGAACATCCAGATCCACACCATGGTCAGCATGGCCACCAGCGTCATGGGGGCGACCAGGTCGGAGAACCGGTCGCCGTCCACGCCGATGACCAGGCCCATCAGGACGAACTGCGGCGTCATCAGCGCCATCACGGCGGTCACGAGGTCGATCAGGCGGGCGGCCACCCGCTGCCGCGCGCTCGCCAGGACCAGGAACGGGCCGCCGTCCGCCGGGGGCGGCGCGCCGGGCTCGACGAAGTTCGGCTGGGCGCTCATGGACGTTCATGAAACCATCACGCCCCCGCGATCGGCACGCACAGGGCGGGGGCGGCATGCGAGGCGGGCGGGTCGTAAGCTCTGAGGCCCGAGGGAAGGGGCCGGAATGAACGAGCCGATGCGCGCCACCACCGCCGCCTACGAGCAGACCGTCCGATCGACCGTCGCCCTCGCCGCGGAGTTCGGCGACGCCGACTGGGAGCGTCCGACCGAATGCCCCGGCTGGACGGTCAAGGACCAGCTCTCGCACCTCGTCGGCGTCGAACTCGGGTTGCTCGGCGACCCCCCGCCCGACATCGACGTGCCCGAGTTCGACCACATCCGCACCGAGTTCGGCCGGTCGCTGGAGGCCGCGGTGCACGTGCGCCGTCCCGTGCCGGGGCCGGCCGTGGCGGCGGAGCTGGCGGACGTCCTCGAACGCCGCCTGGCCCAGCTGCCCGGCATCGACCCCGACCGCGCCGTCACGCTGCCGGACGGCAACGGCGGCACCTACGCCCACCTCATGAAGTTCCGCGCGATGGACTGCTGGACGCACGAGCAGGACGTCCGCCGCGCGGTCGGGCGCCCCGGCAACCTGGACGCACCGGCCGCGCACTGCTTCTGGGAGCTGCTGAGCAAGGGCCTGCCCATCATCGCGGCCCGCCGCGCTAAGGCCGAACCGGGCCAGATCGTGGCGTTCACGATCTCCGACCCGCTCGACTTCCACGTGGCCGTCCGCGTCGGCGACGACGGCCGCGGCCACTGGACCGCCCCCGACGCCCCGACCGCCGAGCTGGCCATGGACTGGGAGACCTATGTCCGCCTGACCACCGGCCGCTGCACCCCCGACGCCGTCACCGTCCACACCACCGGCGACCGCGACCTTGCCTCCAGAACCCTCGCCGCCATGAACATCATGATCTAACCGCATCCGGCCACCCGGGCCGGTGGTGAGGGGCCGGTGGTCAGGGC
>NZ_SMKH01000497.1 GCF_004348515.1 Actinomadura sp. KC345
GTGTGGGGGGTCGCCCCCCCACCGGAGACCGGGCGGTTCCGGGGGGTGTGGGGGGTCGCCCCCTCACGGGAGTTCGCGCCGGCCAGGGGAGGCGTGGCCGTCGGGAACCGCCCGCCGGGTAGCGCGTACGCCCGGAACGGGAGAAGAAGTATGAACCTCGGGCCATAATTGAGCGTCTTTCCGTCCAGGACGGTCGCTCGAAGGGAAGCCCACATGCGGGTTCGGCGTACGGAAGAGCCACGCGGCAGGTCGTCGCGCGGGGAGCGGGGGGAGGACGGGCGCCGCCGTCCCTCCGAGGACGGGCGGCTGACCTCCGCCGTCCGCCGCAGCGGCCCGTACGCGGCCGTCCGCGACGTGGTCTACCGGATGTACGAACGCCGGGTCGAGGCGTCGATTCCGGCCGATGTCACGCCCCGCCACATCGGCGTGATCCTGGACGGGAACCGGCGCTGGGCCAGGGCGATGGGCCTGGCCGACGTCAACTCCGGGCACCAGCGCGGCGCCGCGAAGATCTCCGAGCTGCTCCAGTGGAGCGCCGAGGCCGGGGTCGAGCTCGTCACGCTCTGGCTGCTGTCCACCGACAACCTGAACCGCCCGGCCGCCGAGCTGGAACCGCTGCTGGAGATCATCGAGAACACCGTCGGCAAGCTCGCCTCCGACGGCTGGAACGTCAAGCCCGTCGGCGCCCTCGACCTGCTGCCCGATAAGACCGCACGCGTCCTTAAAGATGCGGGTGAGGCCACATCCGGTGCTCCCGGCCTGATTGTGAACGTCGCGGTTGGGTATGGAGGTAGGCGTGAGATCGCTGATGCGGTGCGCTCACTGCTCATCGAGCAGGCGAGCCGGGGCACCAGCATCGAGGAACTCGCCGAGTCCCTCGACGTGGAGCACATCGCGGAGCATCTCTACACGCGCGGCCAGCCGGATCCGGACCTGGTCATCCGCACCTCGGGGGAGCAGCGTCTCTCCGGCTTCATGCTCTGGCAGAGCGCCCACTCGGAGTTCCACTTCTGCGAGGTCCACTGGCCGGACTTCCGCAAGGTGGACTTCCTCCGGGCGGTGCGCTCCTACGCCGCGCGGCACCGGCGCTACGGCACCTGACGGCCGCCCTCACGGTCGGCCTTCCCGCGGTCGGCCCTCGACCGCTCCAGGCCGCCGTCGCGCCACCGGTACGTCCCCCATCATCAGGGAGATCGTGTGGCCACAACCTCCGCGCGCCGTCCCGGCCAGTCCGGGAACGACTCCGGGGCACCCGCCCCGGACCGGCGCACGTACGTCCTCGACACCAGTGTCCTGCTCGCCGACCCCGGGGCGATGACCCGGTTCGCCGAGCACGAGGTCGTACTCCCCATCGTCGTCATCTCCGAGCTGGAGGCCAAGCGCCACCACCACGAGCTCGGATACTTCGCCCGGCAGGCCCTCCGCACGCTCGACGACCTTCGTCTCCGGCACGGCCGGCTGGACGAGGCCGTATCGGTCGAGGGGCCGCTCGGCGACCAGGGCGGCACGCTCCGCGTCGAGCTGAACCACTCCGACCCGAGCGTGCTGCCGGACGGTTTCCGGCTGGGCGACAACGACACCCGGATCTTGTCGGTCGCGGCGTGGCTGGCCCACGAGGGCCGGGACGTCGTGCTGGTCTCCAAGGACCTGCCGATGCGGGTGAAGGCGTCCGCGGTCGGCCTGGCCGCCGAGGAGTACCGGGCGGAGCTGGCGGTCGTGGAGTCCGGCTGGACCGGGATGCGCGAGCTGGAGGTGCCCGCGGCGCTCGTCGGGGAGATGTTCGAGACGGGCAGCGCGGACATGGAGCAGGCGCGCGATCTGCCGTGCCACACCGGGCTGCGGCTGCTGTCGGAGAAGGGCTCGGCGCTCGGCCGGACGCAGCCGGACAAGTCCGTGAAGCTGGTGCGGGGCGACCGGGAGGTCTTCGGGCTCCGCGGCCGGTCCGCCGAGCAGCGGATCGCGCTGGACCTGCTGATGGACGAGGACGTCGGCATCGTCTCGCTCGGCGGCCGGGCCGGTACCGGCAAGTCGGCCCTCGCCCTGTGCGCGGGGCTGGAGGCCGTGATGGAACACCGGCGGCACCGCAAGGTCGTGGTGTTCCGGCCCCTGTACGCGGTCGGCGGCCAGGAGCTCGGCTACCTGCCGGGCACCGAGAACGAGAAGATGTCGCCATGGGGCCAGGCCGTCTACGACACCCTGTCGGCGGTGACGACGCCGGAGGTCATCGACGAGGTCGTGGACCGTGACATGTTGGAGGTCCTGCCGCTCACCCACATCCGGGGCCGGTCGCTGCACGACGCGTTCGTGATCGTGGACGAGGCCCAGTCGCTGGAGCGGGGGGTGCTGCTGACCGTCCTGTCGCGGATCGGCGCGGGGTCGCGGGTCGTGCTGACCCACGACGTGGCGCAGCGCGACAACCTGCGCGTCGGCCGCCACGACGGCGTCGCGGCGGTGGTGGAGCGGCTCAAGGGCCATCCGCTGTTCGCGCACGTGACGCTGACGCGGTCGGAGCGGTCGCCGATCGCCGCCCTGGTGACCGACATGCTCGGAGACGTGGGCGTCTAGGAGCGGGCGCCTGAGGCGGGCGCACAGAGGGAACTCGACAGGGACCCCGGTGGCCGGATGGGCCGCCGGGGTCCGTCGTTGACGCGGCGCGCGGCCGGAGTCCTACGCAACGTGATCATTAAACCTCGTTCCGTTCGTTGGTGATGAAGGTCACATCCGCCCGCCCGGCGGCGAAGACCCCCTGGTCCCCACGGAGTTTCGGTGAGGTCGCGGTCGAGTTGACAACGGTCCCACCGGCAGCATTTGTCTCGTTTCGGTTGCGGAGCATCCCTCGACCTCAGGCATTGTGGCTCCCCGTAAGCACCCCGAGCGGTGCCCGGCCGGAGCGCAGCCCCCCGTGAACATGCGCGAAGGACGCGGTGCCGGCCCGGATCCGGGACCGTCCGACCTGCGGGTGGCGGGGCCGGATCCAAGGGTGGAAACAGTTCGTGCGCGTGTCCATGCGCGTGCGACCGTCGGAAGGACCGCCTTGTTCGGAGACCGTCCCGGGTCCCGTAGGCGAGACGATCGACAGAGCTTTGCCCCCCAGGAGCCGCGGCAGGACGCGGCTTCCGAGCCCGGCCCCCCGGCCTCCGCGGAGGCACCGGC
>NZ_SMKH01000498.1 GCF_004348515.1 Actinomadura sp. KC345
TCCGGGAGGGGAGCGGTCTTGGCGGTCGGCGTGCTGTCGAGGATGGCAGTAACGGTCGCGGCGCGACGTGCGGAACGGCGTGGCGTGACGAGAGTCACTCGGTCGGGACGGTTTGTGGGAGACCTCACAGGAGGCCCGCCGCGGGGCCCCGCCGGCGGGTTGCGGGCGCGTCGCGCGGCGCCCCGGCGAGGGGTCGAACAGTAGCCGCAAAGCGGTGCCCGGTGCCGTATATGGGGTCGGAACGGGGGGATTTTCACGATCATGCGAAAGTCCCAGCAAGGCGGCGGGATGCGCCGGTGGGGGCGCGCAGTTGTGTACACTCTGTATTCAGGACACTCCAAGGAGTGATTTTCATGAATTTATGGCGGGCTAAACGGCACTTCACGTTGCCTAAAGGGCGGTGAACTCGCTAGTTTCCCAACCCGTCCGACTCCGTCGAGTGGAAACCTGAGGTGACCCGGCGTGGCTCTTCCGCCCCTAACCCCCGAACAGCGCGCCGCAGCCCTGGAGAAGGCTGCCAAGGCTCGCAAGGAGCGGGCCGAGGTTAAGAACCGGCTCAAGCACGGGGGAACCTCGCTCGCCGAGGTTCTCAAAGAGGGTCAGTCCGACGACGTCATCGGAAAGATGAAGGTGTCGGCCCTTCTGGAATCACTGCCCGGTGTGGGCAAGGTCCGTGCGAAGCAGATCATGGAGCGCCTGGGCATCGCCGAGTCCCGCCGTGTGCGGGGCCTCGGCGCCAACCAGCGCGCATCCCTGGAGCGTGAGTTCGGCGGAAGTGCGAACCGCTGACGCGCGACTCACGGGCGGGCGCGGCGGCCAGACCGCCGCGGCCGGCTCGGGGCGACCCGAATCCGGCACCATCCCGTCCGGCTCCGGCGCGGCGGTCGAGCAGTTCTCATTCCCGGCAGGCCCGTGCAGGCCACGCCTCCGCGGACAGGCCGGTTGAGAATGAGCGACCCCGTGCCGGAAGGCTCCGAACCGCATGACCCGCTCACGCGGCGGCTGACGGTCCTGTCAGGGCCGTCGGGCGTCGGCAAGAGCACGGTCGTCGCCGAGATCCGGCGATCACACCCCCGGGTGTGGCTGTCGGTCTCGGTGACCACCCGGCCCCCCCGGCCGGGTGAGACCCACGGTGTGCAGTACTACTTCGTCGACGACGCCGGTTTCGACCGGCTCGTCGACGAGGGAGAGCTCCTCGAATGGGCCGAGTTCGCGGGCAACCGCTACGGAACCCCGCGGCGGCCCGTCGAGGAGCGCCTCGCCCGCGGCGAGCCGGTGCTCCTGGAGATCGACCTCCAGGGCGCCCGGCAGGTGCGCCGCTCCATGGCCGAGGCGCGGCTGGTGTTCCTCGCGCCGCCGAGCTGGCAGGAGCTCGTCCGCCGGCTGACCGGCCGCGGCACCGAGCCCCCCGAGGTCGTCCAGCGCCGCCTGGACGCCGCCCGCGTCGAACTGGCCGCGGAGAAGGAGTTCGACGTCACGCTCGTCAACACGTCCGTCCAGGACGTGTGCGATGAGCTGCTAGCCTTGATGGTTGTTCACTAGCGTGGCATCCGCCCTCGCCGGCGGACGAAGACCGAAGACATGGACGCGAGACCTAGGGAAGGCCACCGAGTGGCAGCCAGCAATGAGGGCATCACCAACCCGTCGATCGACGAGCTCCTAGAGGTCGTCGACACCAAGTACGGCCTCGTGAGCATCGCGGCCAAGCGCGCCCGGCAGATCAACGCCTACTACGCCCAGCTGGGCGAGGGCCTGCTGGAGTACGTCGGCCCGCTCGTCGAGACGCAGGTCCAGGAGAAGCCGCTGTCGATCGCCCTGCGCGAGACGCGGGAAGGCCTCCTGAACGCCGAGCCCATCGAGGGCTGAGGCCCCCCGGGGGCGACCCCGGCGCACACGCGTCCGGCGCCTGATGGGACAGTGGCCGACATGACCTCCTCCCCGAAGCCGCGCGTCGTGCTCGGAGTGAGCGCCGGCATCGCCGCGTACAAGGCGTGCGAGCTGCTGCGGCGGCTCACCGAGTCGGGACACGACGTCACCGTCGTCCCGACCGCCGACGCGCTCCGCTTCGTCGGGGAGCCCACCTGGGCGGCGCTGTCCGGCAATCCGGTCTCCACCCGGGTCTGGGACGGCGTCGCCGACGTCCCGCACGTGCGGCTCGGGCAGGCCGCCGACCTGGTGTTCGTCGCCCCCGCCACCGCGGACCTGCTGGCCCGCGCCGCGAGCGGGCTGGCCGACGACCTGCTCACCAACACCCTGCTCACCGCGCGGTGCCCGGTCGTGTTCGCGCCCGCGATGCACACCGAGATGTGGGAGCACCCGGCGACACGGGCGAACGTGGCGACGCTGCGGGCGCGCGGCGCCGTGGTGGTCGAACCGGCCGCGGGGCGTCTCACCGGCAAGGACACCGGCCCCGGCCGGCTGCCCGAGCCGGCCGAGCTGTTCGAGGTCGCCCGGCACGTCCTGGCCCGCGGCCCCGGCGGCCGCGACCTCGCCGGGCGGCACGTCGTCGTCTCCGCGGGCGGCACCCGGGAGGCCATCGACCCCGTCCGCTTCCTCGGGAACCGCTCGTCCGGCCTGCAGGGCCACGCGCTCGCGCGCACCGCCGCGGCCCGCGGCGCCCGGGTCACGCTCGTCTCCGCCAACGTCGCGCTGCCCGAGCCGGCCGGGGCGGAGATCGTCCCCGTCGGATCGGCCGAGGAGATGCGCAAGGCCGTCCTGGAGGCCGCGCGCGCCGCCGACGCGGTCGTCATGGCCGCCGCCGTCGCGGACTTCCGCCCCTCCGGCTACCGGGGATCGAAGATCAAGAAGACCGAGGGCGGCGAGCCGGAGCCGATCCGGCTGGTCAAGAACCCCGACATCCTGGCCGAGCTGGGTGATACCCGCCACCCCGGGCAGGTCGTCGTCGGCTTCGCCGCCGAGACCGAGGACGTCCTGGACAACGGCCGCGAGAAGCTCGCCCGCAAACGCAGCGACCTCCTCGTCGTCAACCAGGTCGGCGAGGACCTGACGTTCGGGCGCCCCGACAACGCCGCCGTGATCCTCGGCGCCGACGGCTCCCAGACCGACGTTCCGCGCGGTGCCAAGGAGGCGCTCGCCGAGGTCGTCTGGGAC
>NZ_SMKH01000499.1 GCF_004348515.1 Actinomadura sp. KC345
GCCGTTGAAAGCGGCCGGGCGGTGGCGCCGCCCTCCACGTGCCACCGCCCGGCCACCACCCCGGCCCCGCCCCGGGTCGGCCTGCCCGTACCGCACCGCCCGCCGCGAGATGCGCTCGCGGCTCAGCGCTGCGGCGGAGTTATCCACAGTTCACGGAACGTCTTCAGCCTCGTCGCTCAGCGTCGCAAGGTGGGTGTCTCCGAACGCAGAAGGAGCATCCGATGAATCTCGCGGCACTGATCGTCACGGGCGACCCGGCTCTCGCCGATGGCCTGCTCCGGCTCGCGGCCGCCGCCGACGTCCACGCCGAAGTGGCCTACGGCGCCGATGAGGCCAGGGCCGCCTGGACGTGGCCGGTCCTCACCCTCGTCGGCGACGACGTCGCGGAGAGCGTGGCGTCCGCCGACCTGCAGCGCCGTCCAGGCGTCGTCCTGGTCACCGGCGAAGACGCCACCTCCGACACCTACCGGCTGGCGGTCGAGGCCGGGGCGCAGGACGTCGCCGTCCTGCCCGACCACGAGGACTGGCTGATCAACGCCTTCGCCGCGGCCGGTGAACCCGAGAGCGGCCGGGCCACCACGGTGTGCGTGGTCGGCTCCCGCGGCGGAGCGGGAGCCAGCGTGCTCGCCACCGGGCTCGGCCTCGCGGCCGCGGGCCAGGGCCTGCGCACGCTGCTCGTGGACGCCGACCCGTTCGGCGGCGGCATCGATCTCATGCTCGGGCTGGAGGCGCACGAGGGCGTCCGCTGGCACGACCTCGCCGAACGACGGGGCCGGCTGAACACCGCCACGCTTCGCGAGACACTGCCGCGGTGCGGTGACCTGTCCGTCCTGTCGTGGAGACGCGGTGAACCGGTCCCGGTCTCCGACGACGCGGTGCGGTCCCTGTTCGACGCGGCCGTCCGCGGCTTCGACCTGGTCATCGGGGACGTCCCGCGCTACCCGGGCGACGTCGGCCGCGCGGCGCTGCGCGCCGCCGACACCACGTTCCTGCTCGTCCCGGCCGAGGTCCGCGCGACCGTCGCCGCCGACGGACTCGCCGCCGTTCTCCGCCGTGACACCGCCGACGTGCGCCTGGTCGTCCAGGGCCCGGCGCCCGGCGGCCTGACCGCCGACGCGGTCGCCCACGCTCTCGACCTCCCGTCCGCCGGCGCGTTCGAACGTGACCGCCGCCTTCCCACGGCCATCGACGAGGGCGGCCTCGAACGGGCCTGCCGCCGGGGTCCGCTCGCCGAGTTCTGCGGCGGCGTCCTCGCCGACCTCGCGCTCCAGCCGTACGCATACCGAGAGGAGGCGGCCGCATGACCAGGCTGTCCGATGCCATCCGGGATCGGCTGGCCGACTCGGGCGGCGAACCGACCACCGGCCGGGTCGCCGCGGCCCTGCGGGCGGAGGAACGGCTGCTCGGCGACCGCGAGGTACTGACGCTCGCCGACGAATTGCACGCCGAGTTCGTCGGCGCCGGGCCGCTGGAGCCGCTGCTACGGTCCCCGGACGTCACCGACGTCCTGGTCAACGGGCCGAACGAGGTCTGGGTGGACGCGGGCTCCGGTCTCGTCCGCACCGCCCTGAGCTTCCCGGACGAGCCGTGCCTCCGCCGTCTGGCACAGCGCTTGACCGCCGCCGCCGGACGCCGCCTCGACGATGCCGCCCCTTACGCCGACGCCCGGCTCCCGGGTGGAGTGCGCCTGCATGCCGTCCTGCCGCCCGTGGCCGCGACCGGCACCTGCATCTCCCTGCGGCTCCCCCGCCGCCGCGCCTTCACGCTGGACGAGCTGATCGCCGCGGGCACCCTCCCGCCGGAGGGCGCCGACCTGCTCGCCGCACTGATCAGATCCCGCGCCGCCTTCCTGATCACCGGCGGAACGGGAACCGGCAAAACGACTCTTCTGAGCTGCTTGTTGTCACTGGCCGACCCGGCCGACCGGCTGCTCCTGGTCGAGGATTCCGCGGAGCTGAAACCGTCCCATCCTCACGTGGTGCGGCTGGAGGCGCGTCCGCCCAACATGGAGGGCGCCGGAGGCGTGACCTTGAACGACCTGGTCCGCCAGGCCCTCCGCATGCGCCCCGACCGCCTCGTGGTCGGCGAGGTCAGAGGCCGCGAAGTCGTGGTCCTGCTTCAGGCGCTGAACACCGGCCACGAAGGCGGCTGCGGAACCCTTCACGCCAACACGGCCGCGGACGTGCCCGCCCGTCTCGAAGCCCTGGCCTGCGCGGCGGGCCTGACGCGGGAAGCCGTCCACAGCCAGCTTGCCGCCGCCCTGGACATCGTGGTCCACCTGGCCCGCGAGCCGGGCGGGGGGCGGCGCCGCGTGGCGGAGATATGTCTCCTCCGCCGAGCGTCCGACGGCCTGGTCGGCGTCGTCCCGGCGGTCTCGTTCACGGCGTCCGGCGAGGTCGTCCGTTCCTCCGGCGCCGAGTCCCTCACCAGCCGCCTGCAAGGAGGCTCGTGATCAACACACTGGCGGTCCTCTGCTCGGCCGCGGCCGTCTGGACCTTCCTGACGCCTCCTCCTGCCGTCCATCGCCTGAACCAGCTCGCCACCCGCCCACCGGTCGACCCGCTCCTCTTCGTCAAAGCCAGAGCCGAGGCAATCCGGGAGCGCAGAAGCCGTCCTCACCGCTGGCGCGCGTCGGTGATCGAACTCTGCGACGCCATGGCCGCCGAACTGGCCGCGGGCCGAACCCCCGAGGAGGCCTTCACGGCGGCGGCGACCGTCCTCGACCCGCACATCTCGAAGGAACTCCTCGACCTCCCCCGTCCACCGCCCGACCACCTCGGAGAACTGGCCGCGTCCCGGCCGGGCGCCGAAGGACTGCGCCTCCTGGCCGCCTGCTGGCGGGTCGGCTCCGAGCGCGGCGGCACCCTCGCCACCGTCCTGGACGGACTGGCCGCCGCCCTCCGCGACGAAGAGGCCCAACGCCAGGACGTCTCCGTACAACTGGCCGGCCCCCGCGCAACCGCCCGCCTCCTCGCCGCGCTACCCCTCCTGGGCCTGCTGATGGCCGCCGCCATGGGCGCGCACCCGATCTCGTTCCTCTGCGGCACCCTCCCGGGCGCCGCGTGCCTGATCGCAGGCACAACCCTCAACCTCACCGGCCT